>NZ_JBAMMI010000018.1:0-50685 GCF_039793865.1 Thermus sp. | reverse complement strand
TCCTCCCGCAAAAGCGCGTGGTAAAGGGCGTTCTTCCTGGCGTGGAGCCGGGCCAGGGCCTCGGGGGAAAGCCCCGGGCAGTCCCCGCACCGCCTTAGGAAGGCGGCGATGCGCTCCTTGCCCCCCGTGGTCCAAAGGAGCTCCCCGTAGAGGGCGCGGTCCCAGCGGAAGGGAAGTCCCGCCTCGGCGAAGGCCCGGTTGAAGGCCTCCCGGTGGAGCTCCTCCGTCTCCGCCAGGGTGCCGTCCAGGTCAAAGAAGAGGGCCTTCAATCCCACCATAGCCGCATCCGGGCCTCTGCAAGCCCCCTGAGGGCCTCCTTCATCCCGGCCACCAGGGCGAGGTAGTCCTCCCCCTCCCCCTCCTTGAGGGTCTCCGCCGCCTTAAGGGCCAGGTCGGCGTAGAGGTTGATCTTGCGAATCCCCCGCTCCACCACCGCCCGGTACTCCTCCGGGGAAAGCCTCGAGGCCCCGTGGAGAACCAGGGGGACCGGAAGGCGGGAAAGCTCCTCCAAGAGGGCCAGGTTGAGGCGGACCGGACCCTTGTGCAGGCCGTGGCGGGTGCCGATGCTCACCGCCAAGGCGTCCACCCCGGTCTCCTCCAGGAAGCGCCAAGCCTCCTCGGGGTCGGTGTAGGCCACGGGGCCCAGGTCCACCTCCCCGCCATACCCCCCGGGCACCGCCCCCACCTCTCCTTCCACCGTGGCCCCAAAGGCCCGGGCCACCTCCACCGCTAGGCGGGTCTTGCGGATGTTCTCCTCCAGGGCCAGGTGGCTCCCGTCCAGCATCACGCTGGTGAAGCCCAGCCGCAAGGCCTCGGCCACTTGGGAAAGGCTCTCCCCGTGGTCCAGGTGCAGGGCCACGGGCACCCGGGCGCTTTCGGCCAGGAACCTCAGGCCGGGGCAAGGGCGGGCAGGGGAGGTCCCCCCAGGTGGGGGGCCACGCTGAGGACCACGGGAAGGCCCAAGGTCTCGGCCCCCTCCAAAACGGCCTCGGCCCACTCCAGACCCACCACGTCAAAGGCCCCCACGGCCCGGCCCTTTCCTGGGAGCACCTCCCGCAAGGTGGCCAGCATGGCTAAAGCAGGGAAAGGAGGGCCTCCGCCACCCTCTCCGGGGTGAAGCCGAGCCGCTCGTAGACCTCGGGGTAGGGGGCGCTGGCCCCGAAGCGGTCCAGGCCCACCACCTTCCTCGCGTACCGCTCCCACCCCAGGCTGGCCCCCGCCTCCACCGCCACCACGGGAAGCCCGGGGGGGAGGACCTCCCTCCGGTAGGCCTCGGGCTGGGCGGCGAAGAGCTCAAAGGAGGGGAGGCTCACCACCCGCACCCCTACCCCCTTCTCCCGGAGGAGGGCCCTCGCCTTCAGGGCCAGGTGCACCTCGCTCCCCGTGGCCACGAGGACCCCTTGGGGCTTTTCGGCGTCCTCTAGAATATAGCCTCCCCGCAAAAGCCCCTTGGCCTTCTCCGGGGAAAGAAGCGGCACCGCCTGGCGGGTGAGGACGAGGGCGGTGGGGCCCTCCTTGCGCTTTAGGGCCACCTGCCAGGCGTAGAAGGTCTCATAGGCGTCCGCGGGGCGGATGACCCAGAGGTTCGGCATGGCCCGAAGGCTCATGAGGTGCTCCACGGGCTGGTGGGTGGGGCCGTCCTCGCCGAGGGCGATGGAGTCGTGGGTGAAGACATAGACCGTGGGGGTTCCCATGAGGGCGGCGAGGCGGATGGCGGGGCGCAGGTAGTCGGAGAAGACGAGGAAGGTCCCCCCGTAGGCCCGGTACCCCCCGTGGAGGTTGAGGCCGTTCAGGATGGCCCCCATGGCGTGCTCCCGCACCCCGAAGTGGAGGTAGCGGCCTAAGGGGTTCTCGCGGGAAAAGTCCTCCATCCCCTCGGCCTGGGTGTTGTTGGAGGGGGTGAGGTCGGCGCTTCCCCCCAAAAGCTCGGGCATGCGGGGGGCGAGAAGGCTTAGGACCCGGCCGCTCGCCGCCCGGGTGGCGATGGGCTTGTCAAAGGCCGGGGGCGCCTCGGGCAGGGGCGGAAGCTCCCCTTCTAGGCGCCGCACGAGCTCCTGGTAAAGGTCCGGGTACGCCCGGGCGTAGGCCTTTAGGCGCCGCTCCCACTCTTCCTTAAGCGCCTTTCCCCGCTCCCTCTGGTCCATGTGGCGGTAGACCTCCTCGGGCACCACGAAGGGCGGGTAGGGCCAGCCGAGGGCCTTCCGGGTGGCCTCCACCGCCTCAAGGCCCAAGGGCTCCCCGTGGGCCTTGGGGGAGTCCTGCTTGGGGGAGCCGAAGCCGATGTGGCTCCGCACGGCGATGAGGGTGGGGCGCTCGTCCAGCTTGGCGAGCTTGATGGCCTTGCGGAGGGCCTCGAGGTCGTTGGCGTCCTCCACGCGCAGGGTCTGCCAGCCGTAGGCCCGGTAGCGCCCGAGGACGTCCTCGGTGAAGGCGAGGTCGGTGGGGCCGTCAATGGAGATGCGGTTGTCGTCCCAGAAGACGATGAGCTTGGAAAGCCCCCAGTGCCCCGCCAAGGAGGCCGCTTCCCCGGAGACCCCCTCCATCAGGTCCCCGTCCGAGGCCAGGACGTAGGTGTAGTGGTCCACCACGGGGTGCCCCGGGCGGTTGAACTCGGCGGCGAGCTTCCTCTCCGCCAGGGCAAGCCCCACGGCGGTGAAGATCCCCTGGCCCAGAGGCCCCGTGGTCACCTCCACCCCCGGGGTGTGGCCGCGCTCGGGGTGGCCCGGGGTCTTGGAGCCCCACTGCCGGAAGCCTTTCAGCTCCTCCAGGGGGAGGTCGTAGCCCGTGAGGTGGAGGACGGCGTAGAGGAGCATGGACCCGTGCCCCGCCGAGAGGACGAACCGGTCCCGGTCGGGCCAGGCGGGGTCTAAGGGGTTGTGGCGCAGGACCTCCCGGAAGAGGAGGTAGGCCAAGGGCGCCATGGCCATGGGCATCCCGGGGTGGCCGCTTTTCGCTTTCTCCACGGCGTCTACGGCCAGGAAGCGGATGGCGTTCACCGAAAGGGCGGTGAGGTCCTTGGTCTCGGTCATGGTTCCCTCCAAGGTACGCTCCCGTGAAGCCGGGCACAAGGTGGCCTCGAGGCCCCAGAGGATAAAGGAGCGCTTATGGAAAGCCCCCTTCCCCCGGGAAAGACTATACCCGCGAAAGCGGGTGTTGCCTTGGTCCTTTGGGAGTGCTAGAATCCCTTAGGCGTGGGCGCCCGTAGCTCAGCAGGATAGAGCGGGGGCTTCCTAAGCCCTAGGTCGGGGGTTCGAATCCCTCCGGGCGCACCAGACCCCAAGGCCCCGCCCCTGGCGGGGCCTTATACCACCCCATGCGGGCGCAAGCCCACGTGGGGGGCCTCACGCCCGGGCCGGGCGCCTCGGGCGGGAAGGGGTCTCCAGGAGGCCTTCCACCCTCCTTACGGGCTCCAGGCGGAGGCCCGCCACCTCGGCCTGGGCCTCGGGGCGGAGGTCCACGTAGAAGCCCCCCTCGGCCTCGGCCACCTTGCCCACCTCGAGGCCTTGCTCCTTGAGAAGGGCCACGAGCCTGGGCAAGGAGAGCCTCGGCCCCGTGGCCTTATGGGTGCGCCAGCCCTCCTCCCCGGTGAGGAGGCTCTTCTCCTTGGGGGCGCCCCCCAGGAGGAGGGCCATGAGGGCGGCCACCACCTCCACCCGGCCCTCGGCGAAGAGGCGGGCGGCGAAGTCCTGGTAGAGGCGGTAGTCCTTCTCCGGCACCCGGGCGAGGCGGGCCAGGAGGTGGTGCCACTTGGCCTCGAGGACCTCCTCCGGGGTGGGCGGGTTCACCCGCTTGAAGGCGCGGCCCACGGCCTTTTCCAGCTCGGAAAGCTCCCGCCTTTCCCGGGGGCCGTAGAGGAGGACCACCTCTCCCCCCCGGCCCGCGCGGCCCGTGCGCCCGGAGCGGTGCTGGTAGGTCTCGGGTTTGTCGGGGAGGCGGTGGTGCACCACCAGGTCCACCTCGGGGATGTCCAGCCCCCGGGCGGCCACGTCCGTGGCCACCAGGACCCGCACCTCCCCCTCACGGAAGGCCCGCATGACCCTTTCCCGGTCCGACTGGGACAGGTCCCCGTGGATGGCCCGGGCGGCGTGGCCCAGGCGGAGGAGCCCCGCGGCCACCTCCTCGGTCTCGGCCTTGGTCCGGGTGAAGACGATGGCCCGCTTGGGGGCCTTCACGTAAAGAAGGTCGGAGAGGAGCCCCAGGCGGTCGGAAGGCGCCAGGATGGCCTCCTCCTCGTAGGTCACCCCCTCCTCCCGCACCACGTTGATGACCACCGGGCTTCGCATGTAGCGCTCGGCGAGCCTTTTGGCCCAGGAGGGGAGGGTGGCGGAAAAGAGGAGGGTCTGGCGCGAAGGGGGCGTGGCGGAAAGCAGGGCCTCCACCTCCTCCTCAAAGCCCATGGAGAGCATCTCGTCGGCCTCGTCCAAGACGGCGATCTCCACCTGGGAGAGGTCCAAGACCCCTTGCCTCAGGTAGTCCAGGGCCCGCCCCGGGGTGGCCACCACCACGTCCGCCCCCCGGGCAAGCTCCTCCTTCTGCTTGGCGTAGCCCGTGCCCCCGTAGACCGCCACCACCTTAAGGTGCGGCGCCACGGCGGAAAGCTCCGAGGCCACCTGGAGGGCGAGCTCCCGGGTGGGGGTGAGGACCAGGGCCCGGGGCCTTCTTCCCCTTTCCCGGCTCGGGGCGAGCCTTTCGGCGATGGGGAGGGCGAAGGCCAGGGTCTTGCCCGTGCCGGTGCGGGCCTGGCCGATGAGGTCCTTGCCCTCCAGGGCCAAGGGCAGGGCCGCCGCCTGGATGGGGGTGGGGGCGGTGATGCCCCGCTTGAGGAGGGCTTCCTTGATCTCTTCCTTCAGGGGAAAGTCTTTGAACTCCATGCTCTGCCTTTCCGGGCCCACCTGCGCCCGAAAAGGGAGGTAGCGCCCGTAAACCTTTCCAGTTTAGTGAACTAGGGCACGAAAGTCAAGGGGATGACCTCCACCTCCTCCCCCTCGGAAGCGTCCTGGTCGGGGGGCAGGACCACCAGGGCGTTCCCGAAGGCCATGGAGCGGAGGACCCCGCTGCTTTGGTTCCCCGTGCTCCGCACCGTCCCCTCGGCCACGGAGAGCACCCCCCGGCGGAAGACCTTCTTCCCCTTGGCCCCCTTGAAGGGGGTGAGGGCCCGGGCCCGCATGCGGCCGTAGGGGGGGTCGGTGCGCCCAAGGAGCCTAAAGAGGAAGGGCCTCCCGTAGAGGAAGAAGGTGACCATGCTGGAGACGGGATTGCCGGGAAGGCCGAGGACGGGAAGCCCCCCGAGCCTGGCGAAGAGGAGAGGCCCCCCGGGCTGCTGCCTCACCTTCCAGAAGACCACCTCCCCGTGGCGCTCCAGGACCTTGCGCACCACGTCGTACTCCCCCATGGACACGCCCCCCGAGGTGAGGAGGAGGTCCAAAGGCCCCGCCTCCTCCAGCTTGGCGAGCACCGCCTCCGGCTCGTCCGGGACCTTACCTAAGAGGACGGGCTCCCCCCCCGCCTCGAGGACCAGCCCCATGAGGCTGTAGGCGTTGGAGTTGTAGACCCCGCCATAGGGCAGGGGCTCCCCCGGCTCCACCACCTCGTCCCCGGTGGAGAGGACCCCCACCCGGGGCCTCCGGAAGACCCTGAGGCGGGGGTGGCCCATGGCCGCCGCCAGGCCGAGCCTTCCCGGGGTGAGGAGGTCCCCCCGCCTCAGGTAGACCTCTCCCCGCCTGAGGTCATCCCCCTTGGGGCGGATGTCCTTGGGGGAAGCGGGGGCGAAGAGGAGGACCTCATCTCCTTTCCGCCTGGTGTCCTCCACCCGGACCACCGCGTCCGCCCCCTTGGGGATGGGGGCCCCGGTGTAGAGGGCCACGGCCTCGCCCCGCCCCACCTCGCCGGGGAAGGGCCTCCCCGCCGGGGACTCCCCGATGACCTTGAGGCGCACCGGGCGCTCTAAGGAGGCCCCTAAGGTGTCTTCCGACCGGCAGGCGTAGCCGTCTATGGCGGTGTCGTCCTGGTCGGGGTGGTCCACCAGGGAGGCGAGGTCTTCCGCCAGCACCCGGCCGAAGGCCTCCTTGAGGGGAAGCTCCTCCACGGGAAGCTTTCCCTGAGCCGCCTCGAGGACCACCTCCAGGGCTTCCTCCACGGAGAGGTTCGTCCGCATCGCACCTCAGTCTACCCGCTTTAGCCCCCGGAAGGCCCAGGGCCAGAGGGCGATGCCCAAGGTATAGAGGGCGAGGGTGGCCCCGAAGAGGAGGTCAAAGGCCCTAAGGCCCAAGGCCCCCTGCACCGCCCCGGAAAGGGCGCTCGCCAGGGCGAAGAGGAGGCTCCAGAGGGCGCTTTCCAGGAGGAAGAAGCCGGGGCGCTCCTCCTCGGCCAGGTAGTCCATGACCAAGGCGGCGTAGACGGGCCCGGCGGCGTTCATCAGGGCCCCCCGGATGAGGAGGGCCAGGGTGACCAGGGGAAGCCAGGGAGCCCAGGCCAGGGCGGCGAGGAAGGGAAGGGAGAGGGCCTGGACGAAGACGATGGCCCCAAGCCGCCCAAGCCTTCGCGCAAGAAGGGGCTGGAGGAGCATGGCCGCCCCCGTGGCCAGGGAGGAGAGGGCGAAGACCAGCCCCGTGGTCCCGTAGGTGAGGCCGAACTTCTCCTTGAGGAAGAGGTTCAGAAAGGGGATGACGAGCCCCGCCCCGAAGCCGATGAGCACCTGGGGCAAAAGGAGCCTGAGCCACGCCCGGACCCGGCCCAGGAAGCGGGGGGGCCTGCCCTCCCCCACTCCAGCGGGCAGGCCCCGCACCAGGGGAAGGCCCAGGAAGAAGAAGGGCAGGGCGAAGAGGAGGACCCACCGCGCCCCGAGGAGGTCCGAGAGGTAGCCCGCAAGCAGGGTGGAGAAGAAGCCGCTCGCCGTGGTGAGGGCGGCCTGGAGGCTGAAGAAGGCCACCCGCTTCCCCTCGGGGACAAGCTGGGCGAGGAGAGGGGCCGAGGCCCCCTGCAGGAGGGCCCCCGCCAGGCCGTAGCCCGCCAGGGAGGGGAAGACCCAAAGCCCCAGGCCCAGAAGGAACCCGCTCCCCACGGCGAGGAAAAAGGCCAGGTAGAGGCTTTTCAGGTAGCCCAGGCGGGGGATGAGGTAGGCCAGGGGCAGGGCGAAGGCCACCCCGGAGAGGAGGACCACCGCCTGGGCCAGGCCGATGGCCTGGCGGGAGAAGCCCAGGGCCTCGAGGTGGAAGTTGAGGAAGAAGTAGACCAGGTTCCCCCCGAAGGACCAGAGGAAGCCTGCCAAGAGAAAGCGGTAAGCGGGAGAGGGTTCGCGCAAAGCGTCTCCTTTCTTATGCCCCTTCTCGCGCCCGGCCTCAGAAATCCCCAAATAGCCCCCCACGCCGGCCCAAGCCCGCGTGGGGTGGCGCTAGACCTCGCGGCTTGGGCAGTGGGGCGCGAGGGGGCAGGCCCCGCAGCGGGGCCTCCTTGCGGTGCACACGTAGCGCCCGTGGAGGACCAGGGCGTGGTGGACGAAGACCCACCGCTCCTTGGGGAAGAGGGCCTCGAGGTCCTTCCCGATCCTCTCCGGGGCCTTGGCCTCCGAGAGGCAGAGCCTCCGGGCGAGGCGGGCCACGTGGGTGTCCACGGCGATCCCCGGCACCCCAAAGGCCGCCCCCAGCACCACGGTGGCCGTCTTCCACCCCACCCCGGGAAGGCGCATCAGGGCCTCCTTGTCCCTGGGCACCTCTCCCCCGTGTTCCTCCACGAGCCTCCTCGCCAGGGCCACCAGGTTCTTCGCCTTGGTGCGGTAGAGGCCGATCTTCCGGATGTAGGGCTCCACCTCCTCCGGGGTGGCCTTCGCCAGGGCCTTGGCGTCGGGAAAGCGGGCGAAGAGGGCCGGGGTGGCCTCGTTCACGCTTTTATCGGTGGCCTGGGCGGAGAGGACCGTGGCCACGAGGAGCTGGAAGGGGTTTTCGTGCCTAAGCTCGGTGCGGGCCCCAGGGTAGGCCTTCTCCAGGGCCTCCAGGATCCTTTGGGCCCGGGCCCTTTTCTCCCTTTTGCCCTCCTCCGGGCACGCCACGCCCTCCACTCTACAATGAGGAGGTGGAAAGGCCCAAGCTCGGCCTCATCGTCCGGGAACCCTACGCCAGCCTCATCGTGGACGGGAAGAAGGTCTGGGAGATCCGCAAGCGGAAAGCCCACCACCGGGGCCCCTTGGGCATCGTCACCGGGGGGAGGCTCATCGGCCAGGCGGACCTGGTGGGGGTGGAGGGGCCTTTCAGCGTGGAGGAGCTCCTCGCCCACCGGGAGAAGCACCGGGCGGAGGAGGCCTTCCTCCGGGCCTACGCCGGGGAAGGACCCCTTTTTGCCTGGGTCCTGGAGAACGCCTTCCGCTATGAAAAGCCCCTTTACGTCCCCAAAAAGCCCGGGCGGGTCATGTTCGTGGACCTCTCCGGGGTACGGTGGTGAGCCCCCCGTAGCCCACGTAGACGAGAAGGTCCGGGTCCAGGGCGGCCACCACCTCGGGCCGGTGGGTGGCGGCCACCAGGGTGATCCCCGCCTCCCGGCAGAGCTTCCCCAGGCCCAGGGCCACCCGCCTCGCCGTGGGCACGTCCAGGTGGGCGGCGAACTCGTCTATGAGGAGGAGGTCGGGGCGCTCGGCGAGGAGGAGGGCGAGGCGGAAGCGCTCTCTTTGCCCGGTGGAAAGCTCTTTGGGCCTCGCCCGGTAGAGCACGGCGTCGGAAAGCCCCACCCGGTTCAGCACCTCTATGGCCGCCCCCACGTCCCCTAGCCTCCGGTAGACGGCCTCGAGGATGGGCGCCTCCCCCAGGTCCACCTCCACCTCCCCGGGGATGTAGGCCACCCGCCTTCCCGGAGGGACCGCCACCTCCCCGAGGTCCGGGGCCTCCCCCAGGAGGAGGCGCAAAAGGGTGGTCTTCCCCGCCCCGCTCGCCCCGGCCAGGACCACGAGGCTTCCCGGGGGGATCTCCAGGTCCACGCCCTTGAGAACCGCCCGCTCCAACCGCCTCGCCTTCACCCCGAAGGCGAGGAGGGCCTCCCGCACCTCCTCGGAAAGCCCCGAAAGGTCCAGGTGGCTCCGGTAGGCCTTGTGGACCCCGGCAAGGCGGATGGGGCCCTTTAGCCCCGAAACCCGCCCGAACCGGGGCCTATAGAGCCGCCCCCCGTGGGCACGGGCGTAGGGGTCTTCCTGGAGGAATCGCTCCAGGTAAGCCTCGGCCTCCTCCGTGAGGGGGTAGAAGAGGACGGGCCTTCCCGAGGCGGTGTCAAAGAGGTAGCGGAAGCCCACCTTCTCAAAAAAGGGGTGGTAGCGGGCCATCTGGGCGATGGTGTAGACGAGGTGCTTCTCCCGCCTCCCCTCGGGGGCCCCCCGCTCCCTCGCCCACTCCAGGGCCACCCGCACGAGAAGCGCCCCGAAGCCCTCGGAGCGGTAGTCGGGGTGGACCACCACCCGGGCGATGCGGGCGGCGGCCGTCTCCACCCGGTCCAGGACCTTCTCCCAGTCCGCCCCGCCCTCGTAGGTGGGGTGGAACCAGTCCCTGGGGAAGATCTTCTCCCGGATATCCCGCTCCACGCCCTCGGGGGTCCTCCGGTGCATGCGGGGGATGGGGGGGTCTAGGCGCAGGTAGCCGAGGATCCGGGGCTCAAAGGGGAGGCGCTCCACGAGCTCCAGCACCAGGAAGCGGCTCGCCGGTGTGGAGCCCCGGATCTCCTTGAGCCTGGCCTCCCCGCCGCAGTCGCAGAGGGGCTTGGCGTTGGCGGGAAGGGTCTTGCGGCACCGGGTGCAGACCCAGAGGGCCACCACCTCCTTCTCCGAGGCGTAGTGGAACTGCTCCAGCTCGGCGATGGCCTCGTAATCTCCCTCGTAGGTGGCCTCCCGCGCCCTAAGGCGGTAGCGGTAGGCCTCGCCCCCCAAGGGGCTTTCCCGAACGTGCTCCAGGGTTTTGGCGAAGGGGGGCCAGAGGGGGAAGGCGGCCTCGAGGGCGTACTCCTCAAAGCCGAGGAAGGGCTTCTTGAGCTCGGTGCGAAGCCTCACCCGCTCCCCCAGCCTCAGCCACTTGGCGGCGTCCCCCGACATCCTGAGGAGGACCCCCCCGGAAAGGAGGACCTCCCCGTACCAGCGCCAGTAGATCCTGCGGCCCAGGACCCGGGGCATGGCCTAGTAGGCCTTGGCGAAGACCACCCGCTTGCCGTAAGGAGAGGGCCTGCCGCAACGGACGCAAGGGCCCTCCTCGGGCTCGGCCTCAAAGGGCACGCAGCGGGTGGTGGCGGTGGTCTCCTCCTGGATGCGCTTCTCGCAGGCCTTGTCCCCGCAGTGGAAGGCCAGGGCGAACCCCTCCTGCACCGCCTCCTTGAAGGCCTCGTAGGTGTCCACCTTGCGGGTGTGGGCCTCCCGGAAGGCGAGGGCCCTTTGGTAGAGCTCCTCGTGGAAGGCCTCAAGCTTTTTGGGCAACACCTCGGGGAGGGCGGCGAGGGGCAGGGTCTCCTTGCCCCCAAGGCGGCTCGCCAGCACCGCCTGGCCCCCTTCCAGGTCCTTGGGCCCGAGCTCCACGCGGAAGGGCACCCCCTTGAGCTCCCACTCGTGGAACTTGTAGCCCGGGGTGTGCTGGTCCCGGTCGTCCAGGTGGACGCGGAGGCCTTGGGCGAGGAGGGCCTGGCGGAGGCCCCAGGCGGCTTCCAGAACCCGCTCGCGGCTTTCCTCCTTGTAGATGGGGACGATGACCACCTGGATGGGGGCGAGGCGTGGGGGCAAAATAAGGCCCCGGTCGTCCCCGTGGGTCATGATGATGGCCCCGATGAAGCGCCAGGAGAGGCCCCAGCTCGTGGTGTGCACGTACTTCACCTGGAGGTCCTTGTCCTGGAACTTGATGTCAAAGGCCCGGGCGAAGTTCTCCCCCAGGTAGTGGCTCGTGCCCGCCTGGAGGGCCTTGCCGTCTTTCATCATGGCCTCAATGGTGGTGGTGTAGACCGCCCCCGCGAACTTCTCCTTCTCGGTCTTCATGCCCTCAATCACGGGGATGGCGGCGTACTCCCGGGCGAGCTTGGCGTAGATGGAGAGCATCCGCCGCACCTCCTCTTCCGCCTCCTCGCGGGTGGCGTGGGCGGTGTGCCCCTCCTGCCAGAGGAACTCGCTCGTGCGGAGGAAGGGCCTGGTGCGCATCTCCCAGCGCACCACGTTCCCCCACTGGTTGAGGAGCTGGGGCAGGTCGCGGTAGCTCTTGATCCATTTGGACCACATGTAGCCGATGACCGTCTCCGAGGTGGGCCGCACCGCCAGGGGCTCCTCCAACTCTTCGCCCCCGGCGTGGGTGACCACGGCGAGCTCGGGGGAGAAGCCCTCCACGTGCTCGGCCTCCTTCTTGAGGAAGCTCATGGGGATGAAGAGGGGGAAGTAGGCGTTCTGGTGGCCCGTCTCCTTGAACATGCGGTCCAGAACCCCCTGGATGTTCTCCCAAAGGGCGTACCCGTAAGGGCGGACCACGATGGTCCCCCGCACGGGCCCGTAGTCGGCGAGCTCGGCCTTTTGGATGACCTCGAGGTACCACTCGCTGAAGTCCTGGCTCTGGGGGGTTAGGCCCTTCTCCTTCGCCATACCCGCCCATCTTACCCCAGTAAAATGGCCCCATGGACCTCTTCCCCGTCTTCAAGGAGCTCGCCCAGAAGACCCCGAGCAAGGTCCTCCTCATCGTCTTAGACGGCGTGGGGGGGCTTCCCCTGGAGCCGGGGGGCCCCACGGAGCTCGAGGCCGCCAAGACCCCAAACCTAGACCGCCTGGCGGAGGAGAGCGCCTTAGGCCTTCTCACCCCGGTTTACCCCGGCCTCGCTCCCGGCTCCGGCCCCGGCCACCTGGCCCTCTTCGGCTACGACCCCTTCCGCTACGTGGTGGGCCGGGGGGCGCTTTCCGCCTTGGGCCTCGGGGCCGACTTCCGGGAGGGGGACGTGGCCTTAAGGGGGAACTTCGCCACCCTCGCCGAGGGCAAGGTGGTGGACCGGAGGGCGGGAAGGCCCAGCACCGAGGAGAACCAAAGGGTCGTCGCCAGGCTCAAGGAGGCCATCCCCCGCCTAGAGGACGTGGAGGTCCACTTCTACACCGAAAGCGAGCACCGCTTCCTGGTGATCCTCAGGGGGGAAGGGCTAGAGGACAAGGTGACGGACACCGACCCCCAGAAGCCGGGCCTACCCCCCCTAAGGGCCCAGGCCCTGGACCCGGCCTCGGAGAAGACGGCCCGTATCGTCAACCTGCTTTCGCAGAGGATCCAGGAGGTCCTCAAGGACGAGCCCCGGATGAACGGGGCCCTCTTCCGGGGAGCCTCCAAGAAACCGAGCTTCCCCAGGATGGGGGAGGTCTACGGGCTTACCCCCGCCGCCATCGCCAGCTACCCCATGTACAAGGGCCTGGCCAGCCTGGTGGGCATGGAGGTCCTCCCCGTGGAGGGGGAGGGGGACGCCCTGGAGGGAAAGCTCGAGGCCCTGAGGGAGAACTGGGACCGGTACGACTTCTTCTACTTCCACGTGAAGAAGACGGACGCCATGGGGGAGGACGGGAACTTCTGGGGGAAGGTGGAGAAGATTGAGCTCTTTGACGCCCTCCTCCCCGAGATCCTGGCCCTGGGCCCGGACGTCCTCGCCATCACGGGGGACCACTCCACCCCCGCCCTCCTCAAGGCCCACTCCTGGCACCCCGTGCCCCTCCTCCTGAAGGCCCCCTACCTGCGGGCCGACGGGGCGAGGCGCTTCACGGAAGGGGAGGCCCTAAGGGGAAGCCTCGGCCACCTCCGGGGGGTGGAGCTCATGCCCCTCCTCCTCGCCCACGCGGGGAAGCTCCTCAAGTACGGGGCCTAAAACTGGGAAGATGATCCGCCACCGCCTGAGCCTCGAGGAGTTCCAGGGCCTCTTGGAGAAGGCCCCGGAAGGGCTCCACCTGGAGCTTCTGGAGGGTGAGGTCTACGAGATGGCTCCCATCGGCAGTGGACACGCCAGCCTGGTGACCTACCTGGCCAAGCAGCTGGAAAGGCTCTACGGGGACCGGGCCTTGGTCTACGTGCAAAACCCATTGCATCTCTCCCCCCACTCCCTTCCCCAGCCGGACCTGGCCTTGCTCAAACCCCGGGAGGACTTTTACCGGGCGAAGCTCCCCGAGCCCGAGGACGTCCTCCTGGTGGTGGAGGTCAGCTTCTCCACCCGGGAGGTGGACCTTAAGAAGCTCACCCTCTACGCCCAAAGCGGCATCCCCGAGGTGTGGTTGGTGGAGGAAGGGGGCAACCTGGAGGCGTACCGGGAACCCCGGGGGAGCCACTACCGCCACCGCCTCCTTTTGGAGCCGGGGGAGGAGATCGCCCCCCTCCTCCTATCCCATCCTCCCCTGCTCTGGAACCCCCCTAGAGGTACCCCGCCCGCGTGAGCTCCTCCCGGACGGCCTCGAGGACCACCTCGTAGGCCTGGTCCAGGTCCAGGCCCTTCAGGGTAGCCCCGGCGGCGGGCACGTGCCCCCCGCCCCCGAGCCTCAGGGCGATGTTCTGGGCCGAGACCCCGCCCCGGGAGCGGATGGAGACCTTCACCCCCTCTTCCCGCTTGCGGAGGAAGACCGAGACCACGCTCCCCTCCACGTAGCGGATGAGGCCCACGAAGTCGTCGGAGTCCTCCTCTTCCCGCTGGGCCCCTTCCGGAAGGTGGGCGGTGACGAGAAGCCCCCCGAAGTGGAAGGCCACGGTGGAAAGCACCTGCCCCATGAGGCGGAAGTAGGAAGGGGGGCGGAACTGGAGGCGGTCGGTGAGCTCGGCGAGCCTCACCCCGTAGCCCAAAAGCTCCGCCGCCACCCGAAGAACCTCGGGCGTGGTGTTGGCGAAGCGGAAGTTGCCGGTGTCGGTGAGGATGCCCGTGAGGACGGGGGTGGCGATCTCCGCCGTCCACCCCACGCCCAAAAGGTCAATGAGGTCCTTCACCATCTGGGCGGTGGCCGCCTTGGAGGGGTCCACCACGGCGAGGTGGCCGAAGCGGGGGTTGGTGCCGTGGTGGTCAATGTTGATGACGAAGCCCTCCACGGGGACCCCCACGACCCGGGAAGGCTCGGCGCTGTCCAGGGCCACCAAGGTGGCCCCCGGAGGGAGCTTATCCACGGGGTCGGAGTACTCCTCCTCCTTGGGGAGGAAGCGGAGGAACCTCGGGGGCTCGGCCACCCAGTAGGCCTCCTTGCCCAGGGCCTTGAGGGCCCTATAAAGCCCCAAGGAGCTCCCGATGGCGTCCCCGTCCGGGTCCACGTGGGTGGCGATATAAACGGGGCCCTCCACCGCCTTCAAGACCTCGGCCACCAGGCGCATCTTGTCCCAGTACTGGGGTTCAGGGGCGTTTCCGTCCACGAAGCTAAGGTATCACGCAAAAGGGTTCTTTACCCGCACCCCCCCGTAGGAAGCGGGGTGGAGGTTCTCGCTCCACACCACCTTGGCCCCCAAAGCCTTCGCGCTTTGCAGGACCATGGCGTCCCAGAAGGAAAGGCGGTAGCGCTCCGAGAGGAGGGAGGCGGAGAGGACATCCTCCAAGGTCGGTAGGTGCAGGCGGGCTTTCCCCAGATCTCCCAGGATCTGCCTGGCAGTTTCCCCATCTAAAGGCTCTGGGAGTTTGCGGGTCACCACCACGTAGAACTCCTGGAGCACCTGCAAAGAGAGGGCTAGCCTTCTCTGCAAAAGAAGGGGCTCCAGAAGGGCGATGGCCCGTGTCCTTTTCTCCGGAGAGGAAAGATCGTAGGCGTAGACCAAGACGTTGGTATCCACGAACTCAAGCCCCACGGGCATGCCGCTCCTCCCGGGAAGGCAAGGCTCCACCCCCGGTACGGTAAAGTCCCCTACGCATCCAAGAGAGTTGACGGGCGAAGGCCTCACCCTCTTCCTCTCCCACGGCCTCCCGC
This sequence comes from Thermus sp., assembly GCF_039793865.1. Lineage (GTDB taxonomy): Bacteria > Deinococcota > Deinococci > Deinococcales > Thermaceae > Thermus. Next base: position 35,801 of record NZ_JBAMMI010000018.1, on the reverse strand, counting down.
AAAAGGGCCTCCACAAAGGCGTTTAGGCTCTTCCCCCGGCGCAGCGCCTCCTCCCGGGCTCGGCGTACTAGGTCCTCAGGAAGCCTCAGGGTAAGGTTCCGGCCCATGGACACAGTTTAGCACATCATGATGGGCTAAAGGTTCCACCCCCCCGCCACCTCCAGCACCTGGCCCGTGAGGTAGGGCTCGCGCACGAAGAAGAGCACCGCCTGGGCGATCTCCTCAAGAAGGGCGAGCCGCCCCATGGGGATCTCGTGGAGGGGCTTGGAAACCGAGTTCTCCGCCACCCCGGGGGCCACCACGTTGGCGGTGATGCCCGCTTGGGCGAAGCGCTTGGCGATGGCCTTGGTGTAGAGGATCACCCCGGTCTTGGCGATGGCGTAGGGGGTGATGTGGGTCCGGGCGAGGAGGTTGCCCGCCCCGGCGTAGCCCAGGTTCACGATGCGGCCATAGCCCTGCTCCACCATGAGGGGGAGGACCTTCTGGGTGAGGAGGAAGGTGGCGGTGAGGTTGGTGTCCAGGATCCAGCGCCACTCCTCCAGGCTCACCTCCTCTATGGGCTTGTAGAGGTAGTCCCCCACGTTGTTCACCAAAACGCCCACGCCCCCTAAGTGGTAGCGCACCTCTTCCACCAAATGGGCCACCTCCTCCTCCCGGGTGAGGTCGGCCTGGACCTTGATGGCCCTCACCCCGAGGGCCTCCGCCTCCTCCCGGGTGGCCTCGGCGAGGGCCTCGGAGGCGCGGTAGTGGACGGCCACGGCGTAGCCCTCCCGGGCGAGGGCGAGGAGGATGGCCCTCCCGATGCCCTTAGCGCTTCCCGTCACCAAAGCGGTCCTCATCCTTCCTCCAGGTAGCGCTCCAGAAGGGCCCGGGTGAAGGTGTTCAAGGGGTAGGCGAGCCCCGCCTCGGGCTCCACCCAGGCCCACTCCAGGATCTCCTCGTTCGGGCGCACCTCCCCTTCCGCCCGGGCGAAGTAGTTGAAGAGGAGCATGTGGGTGGGCCTGTAAAACTCGAGGCTGAAGATGGCCTCCTGCAAAAGGGCGAAGCGGATGCGGGAAAGGGCGAGGCCCACCTCCTCGCTGAACTCCCGCCTCAGGGCCTCCTCCAGGGCCTCTCCCCACTCCACCTTCCCCCCGGGCACCCCCCAAAGCCCCCGCCACTTGGCCGTGCGCACCAAGAGCACAAGGCCTTCCTTCTCCACCAAGGCCCCTACCGTGGGGATGGGATACTGCGGGCGATCCTCCATAGGTACCAAAGGCCAAGATACCCGCCTTGGAGGAGGACGAAGGTGAGGTAGGCGCCAGGCTGGCGGAAGACGAGAAACACTCCTAGGAAGAAGAGCTGGGTGGTGAGGCCCAGGTTCACCACCCCCGCCAGGGTCCCCTCGTCCCAAAAGCGGCGGGGGTCCAGGCCAAGCCGGCCCGCCAAGCCCGCCTCCAGGGCGGCGATGCCCCGGTCCTGGGGCAGGAAGAGGAGGCGGTAAATCCCCCGGAGGAGGCGGAGGAGGGGGGTTTCGGGGTCCAGGGGCCCCTGGGGAAGGGCGAGCCCCCGGTGAAGGCGGTAGAGCCTCTCCAGGTTGAAGTCGTAGGACTGGACCAGGGTGAAGACCAAAAAGGCCAGGAGGGCCTTACCCACCTCCCCCGTGCGCAGGCCGAGGGCGCAAAAGAGGGCGAGGTTGCCCAGAAAGTCCAGCTCCGTGTCCAGGTAGCGGCCGAGCTCGGTGACCTCCCCCCGGAGGCGGGCGAGCTGGCCGTCGGCGTTATCCAGAACGGTCTTGAGCTGGAGGAGGAGGGCCGCCCCAAGCCCCTCCCCCCGGTAGGCGAGAAGAGCGGCGAGGAGGGCGAGGAGGGTGTGGAAGAGGACCAGGTGGTGGGGCCGCACCGGGGTGGGGAGGAGGCGGCGCACCACAAGGTGGGCCAGGGGGCGGTAGAGGACCAGGTTCAAGAACTCCTGGACCGGCCTCTCCTTGGCCCCGGGGACCACGCCTACCTCCCGAGGTGGGCAAGGACCAGGGCCACCACTTCCTCCAGGGTGAGGCCCCCGGTGTCCAGGAGGAGGGCATCGGGAGCCGGGGCACTCTGGTCCCGGTCCTTCTCGTCCCGCAGAAGGAGGTCGCGGAGCACCTCCTCGTAGTCCTGGAGTCTTTCCCGGGAGCGCCTCAAGGCCCGCACCTCGGGGCTCGCCGTAAGGTAAAACTTGTAGTCCGCCTCGGGGAAGACCCGGGTGCCCATGTCCCGGCCCTCGGCCACGAAGGGCGGCGGCACCTCCTTGAGCCTCTGGCTCACCCAGGCCCGCACCCCGGGAAGCCGGGCCACCTCCGAGACCACGCGGTCCACCTCCGGGGTGTGGAGGAAGGGGGTGAGGTCCTCCCCTTCCGCGAGAACCCGGTTGCCCGCCCTCTCCGCTAGGAGCCGGACCCTACGCGCCTTCAGGAGGCGGAGAAGGGCCCCCTCGTCCCCCGGGTCCACCCCCGCCCTGAGGGCCAGGTAGGCCGCCGCCCGGTAGAGGAGGCCGCTGGAGAGGTAGGGCACCCCCAGGGCCTCCGCCACCCGCCGGGCCACGGAGCTCTTCCCGGAGGCCGAGGGTCCGTCTATGGTCACGATGCCGCGCATAGCCCCTTCAGGTCCTGGAAGAAGCCGGGGTAGGAGATCTCGGCCCACTCCGGATCCCAGACCCTAACCCCCACGGGCAGGCCCGCCACGGCGAAGGCCATGGCGATGCGGTGGTCGTGGAAGGGCTCCACCTCCCCGGGCCGCACTCCCCCGCCCCGGATCCTGAGCCAGTCCTGGCCCTCCTCCACCTCCACCCCGAGGGCCCGGAGGTTCCTGGCGATGGCCGAAAGGCGGTCCGACTCCTTCACCCGGAGCTCGGACAGGCCCGGGATATGGGTCTCCCCTTCCGCCCAGGCGGCGGCGGCGGCCAGGATGGGCACCTCGTCCACCATGAGGGGGATGAGGGAAGGGTCCACGGAAACCCCCTTTAAGGGGCTATACCGGGCCCGCACCCACCCCACGGGCTCCCCCGCCTCCCCCTCCAGCACCTGCCACTCCAGGTCGGCCCCCATGGCCCTGAGGACCCGGAGGAGGCCGGTTCGGGTGGGGTTGAGGCCCACCCCCTCCACCACCACCTCCGAGCCCGGGGTAAGGAGGGCCGCCACCAAAAAGAAGGCCGCCGAGGAGAAGTCCCCGGGGACCACGAGGTCCTTGGCGGGAAAGGGGCCCGTGCGCCAAGTGCGCACCCGCCGGCCCTCCACCTCCAGGGGCAGGCCGAAGTGGCGGAAGAGCCTTTCCGTGTGGTCCCGGGTGGGTAGGGGTTCCTCCACCTCCGTCATCCCTTCGGCGAAGAGGCCGGCGAGGAGGAGGGCGCTCTTCACCTGGGCGCTGGGGACGGGGAGGGCGTACCGGATGCCCCTCAGGGCCTGGCCCCGCACCGCAAGGGGAGCCTTCTCCCCCCTCTCCCGCCCGTCCACCCTCGCCCCCATGGCCCGAAGGGGCTCCGCCACCCTCCCCATGGGCCTCCGGCGCAAGGAGGCGTCCCCGGTGAGCACAGCGAAAAGCCCCTCCTGCCCGGCGAGAAGGCCCAGGAGGAGGCGGATGAGGGTCCCGGCGTTGCCGCAGTCCAGGACGTCCTTCGGCTCCTCCAGGCGGAGGCCCCGCCCCCGCACGAGGAAGTGGGGACCCTCCTCTACGATCTCCGCCCCGAGGGCCCTAAGGACCCGGGCCGTGGAGAGGGTGTCCCCCGCCTTCAAGGGGTAAAGGAGCCTTCCCTCCCCCTCGGCCAAGGCCAAGAGCATGAGGCCCCGGTGGGTGACGGACTTGTCCCCGGGAACCCGCAAGACCCCCCGCAGAGGGCCGCAGGGAGGGAGGTCCAGAAAGGGCCGGTCCATGACTTCATAGTCTCGGGGCGGGGAGGGGGTCTGGTCAAGGGCGGACCTTGGCTAGAATAGAAGCCAAGCATGGCCCTGGCCTGGTCAAGCCCGGTCTACCTGGAGAGGAAAAGGCTTTTAGACCTCCTCCCCGAGGAGCCGGGCTTTTGCGTCTGGCTCGAGGCCCCGGCGGGCTTCGGCAAAAGCGTCCTGGCCGGTCAGCTCGCCGCCAGGCTTGGCCTCCGCGCCCTCTGGGCGAGCGCCCTTTTGGGGGAGCCGAGGGCCCTTCTGGCCGAGGCCCTGGGCCTTCCCCGGGAGGCCCACTGGAACGCGGTGGTGGCCGCTTTAGGGGAGGCGCCCTCCCTCGTGGTCCTCGAGGACCTCACCGGGGAGGAGGCCCTCTCCCCCCTCCTCCGCACCCTACCTTGCCTCTTGGTCCTGGCGAGCCGCAAACCCCTCCCCTACCCCGAGCTCCCCAAGCTCCTCGCCGAGGGAAGGCTCGTCCACCTCCAGGCCCCAGACCTCGCCTTCACCGAGGAGGAGGCGGAGGCCCTCTTCGGCGGGCGGGAGGGGTGGCGGGAGGCCCACCGGGCCACGGGGGGCTGGGCCCTTCCCCTCTTCCTCTCCGCCTTCACCGGAAGGTCCCCCGAGCCCGAGGCCCTCCTCCAGGGCTTAAGGGAAAGCCTTTCAGAGGAGGAGTTCCGGGAAGGCCTCCTCCTCGCCGCCCTCCCCCTCCTCCCCTCCGCTCACGCCCTCCCCGTCACGGAGGGCCTCTTCCAGAAGGGCCTCCTCCAGCAGGTTCCCGCGGGCTACCGCCTCCACCCCCTCCTCCGGGGGATGGCCCTCAGGACCCTGGGGGAGGAGGTCCGGGAGGCGGTGCGGGGGGCCGAGGGCCGGCTTCCCCCGGAGCTTCTGGCCGAGGCCCTCTTCGGGGCGGGGCTTGAGGAGGAGCTCCTTGAGCTCTTGGAGAAGCCCATCCCTCTCCCCATCCCCGCCGAGAGGCTCGTGGCCTGGGAGGGCGTGTTGCGCCGGGGCGGCCCCCGGGCCCGGCTCCGCCTGGGGGAGGCGTTGCTCCAGGTGGGAAGGCGGGAGGGGTTCGCCCTCCTCGAGGCCCTGGCCGCATCCCCGGACCCCGGCGTGGCCCTCACGGCCTCCGGCCACCTGGCCTACTACCTGGCCGACCCCCTTCTGGGCCAGGACCTAGGGGCGGCCCGGGCCCACCTGGAACGGGGCCTGGCCCTCTTGGACCGGGTCCCCCCCGAGCTCGCGGGCCGCTTCCTCAACGACGCGGCCCGCGTCCCCTACGAGGAGGGGAGGCTCCTGGAAGCCGAGGCCCTCTTGGAGGAGGCCTTGAGGCGGCTTCCCTTGGAAAGCCCCTACCGCCTCGCCCCCCTCATCAACCTGGCCTTCCTTCGCTTTGAGCGGGAAGGAAGCCTCCTCGGGCGGATCGCCGCCTTGGAGGAGGCGGTGGAACGCCTCGGGCCCCTCGGGCCCGCCAACCTGGCGGGGCACCTCCGGGACCTGGGGCGGCTCTACCTCCTCCTCGGGGAGAGGGAGAAGGCCCGGGAGCGCCTGAAAAGGGCCCAGGAGGCCGAGGGCCACCCCCTGGCCGCCCTCGAGGCCCGGATGCTCCTCGCCCACCTGGAGGAAGACGCCGAAGGGCTTTCCCGCCTGGTGGCCCAGGCGGAGCTCTTGGAGAACCCCTACCTGGTGGCGCGGGGGCGGGCCCTCCTCGCCGGGCTCCGCCGGGACCCGGGCCTCCTCCAGGGCCTCCAGGGCTTCCTCCCCGCCCTCGCCCGGGCCCTCCTCCTCGAGGACCCCGCCCTCCTCCCTCCCTACCCCGAGGAGCGGGAGGAGCGCCTCCACTGGCACGCCGCCCGCTACCGCCTCCTTCAGGAGGAGGAAGACCTCGAGGCCCTCCTCTCCCTAACCGACGCCAGGGAGCGGGTCCTCCCGGGCCTCGTCCCCCTAGGGCTCCTCCCCCGGAAGCGCCCGGAGCTCGCCCGGGCCTACCCCCTGGGGGAGGTCCTGAGGAGCGGCTGGAAGGAGGCCGTGGCCCTGAGGCTCGCCGAAATCCCCCCTCTCCAGGTGGAGGTCCTGGGAACCTTCCGGGTGAGGAACCCTTTGGGCGGGGTGGAGCTCAAGGGCAAGGAGCAGGCGGTCTTCGCCCTCCTCCTCCTGGGGCTTCCCCGGAAGGAGGTGGCCTTCGCCCTCTGGCCCGACCTCTCCGAGGAGGCCGCCCTGAACAACCTCTACGTCTGGCTGAACCGTCTCAGGAAGGCCCTCGAGCCCTGGGGTGTCCCCACCTACTTGGGCGAGGAAGGCCTGAGGCGGGTGGACTGCGACCTCCACGCCCTGGAGGAGGCCCTAAAGCAGAGGGACGCAGAGAAGGTCTACGCCCTTTACCAAGAGCCCCTCTTCCCCGGTCTGGACCACCCCCTCCTGGACCGGAAGCGGGAGGAGGTCTTCCACCGGGTGCGGGCCCTTCTCCTCAAGCGCGGGGAGGCGCGCTATCTGGAGCGGCTCCTGGAGCTGGACCCCCTGGACGAGGAGGCCCTCCTCCCCCTGGTGGAGGGGTGCCTGGCCCGGGGGCAGCGGGCCCGGGCCCAAGCCCACCTGGAGCGCTACCGGAAGCGGCTCTGGGAGGAGCTTGGCGAAAAACCTTCCCCTAGGGTAGAGGCCCTCCTCAGGCGCCTCTTGGGCTAGCCCCCAGGACGAGCCCTTCCCCTTCCAGGAGGGCCTCCTCTTTGGCCTCCAGAAGAAAGGTGGCGAAGGGCCGCAAAACCCTCTCCCCTAGGCGAGCCTCCCCCTCTAGGAGGGTGAGGATCAGGGGAGCCTCCGGCCTCAGGGCAAGCCGCCTCTTTAGGGGATAGCGGTAGAGGCAGAAGTAGGGGGTGGAAAGGAGCCTCTCCCCTCCCTCCACGGGCTCGGGCCTCGCCTCGGGAAGAGGGGTGGGCTCCAGGAGGGCCACCTCCAGGGCCTTCTCCAGATGGAGCTCCCGGGGCCTGCCGTAGTCGTAGAGGCGGTAGGTGATGTCCGAGGGGGTTTGGACCTCGTAGACCCGGGTGCCCGGGCCCAGGGCGTGCACCACCCCCGCGGGCAGGTAGACCACCTGGCCGGGCTCCACCCGCACCCGCCGGAGGACCTCCTCCAGGCGGCCCTCCTCCGCCCGCCTCAGCGCTTCCTCCCGGGCCACGGGCTGGCCAAAGCCGTAAACGATCTCCCCCGAGGAGAGGACGTACCAGGCCTCGTACTTGCCCGGCTTCCCCTCCACCCTTAGGGCGTAGGCGTGGGGCGGGTGCACCTGGACGGAAAGCCACTCCGCCGGGTCCAGGAGCTTCACGAGAAGCGGCTCCTCGCAGAGCCACACCTCCCCGATCCCCGGGCCGAAGCCCAGGGCGCTTCCTCCCCAGATGCGGGCCACGGGTTTGGGCGCGAAGAGGCGCACGGGGTTTAGCATAAGGGGTATGCGCGACCTGGACCGGGAGGAAAACTACCTGGCCGACCGCCGGGGCCTGGCCTTGGAGCTTCGGGACCTGGTGAGCACGGGCCCCGTGCCCCCCGAAGCCTACCCCGGCCCCCACGGGGTCCTGGCCTACGGGGAGGGGTGGTTCGCCGCCCAGCTCCTCTCCCTCCCCGAGTGGGTGGAGGAGGGCACCCTCTTCCTCCTGGAAGGGGGGTACGACCTGGGGGAGGCCGCGGCCATGGGCCTCCTGGCGGAGTCGGGAAGGGCGCGGGTGGTGCGGGTGGGCTTCCGGGAGGGCGGAGAGGTCTACCTGGCCCCCAGCCCCTTAAGCCCCTACCGCTACCTCCGCTTCCTCCTCCTCGCCACCGGAAGGGAGGAGGCCCTGGAGGAAGTGGACCAGGCCCTCCTCCGGGAAAGGCGGCGCCTCGCCCCCGAGGTGCCCCTGGAGGAGAACCCGGCCAAGTTCCTGGCCTACACCCTTCTGGAACGGCTTCCCCTCTTCTATAGCCCCTTCTTTCGTCCCCTCGAGGGGGCCGCCCAAAGCCTCTTCGCCCGCATCGGCAAGAACCTCTCCTTGACCCCGCCCTTTAGCGCCCTGGAGTTCTTCCTCACGGGCCTCGAGGCCCGCCACGAGCAGGGGGACCCCCTGGCGGCGGTCCTCTTAGGAGGGGGGGAGGCCGCCTCCTTGGCCAAGGAGATCCTGGAGACCCGGGTGGACGCTCTCGCCGAGGTGCCCGCCCCGGAGGGGAGCCGCCTCGCCCAGGCCATGGCCCTCTGGTACCGCCTGGCCTGGACCGCCTACTACCTCGCCCTCCTCTACGGGGTGGACCCTTCGGACCAGGAGGTGCTGGAGAGGCTCCGGGAGGCGAGCTAGGCGTGGACATTCCCCCCTTTCCCCGCCCCGGGAGCCTAGAGGAGGCGGCAAGGCTCCAGAAGGCCCTCGCCGCCCGGGTGAGGGTGGAGGGGAGCCTCGAGGGGGTAAAACGCATCGCCGCCCTGGACGCCTCCCACAAGCGGGGGAAGCCCCTCTTGGCCGTGGCCGTCCTTTACCACCTGGAAAGGGGGCCCCTCTTCGTGGGGAAAGGCCTCCTCCCCGAGGCGGAGCTCTTCCCCTACATCCCGGGCTTTCTCTCCTTCCGGGAGGCCCCCGCCTACCTCCTGGCCCTGAAGGCCCTCCCCGAGGCCCCGGAGGCCCTCCTCGTGGACGGGCAGGGCATCGCCCACCCTAGGGGCCTAGGCATCGCCAGCCACCTGGGGGTCCACCTGGACCTACCCAGCATCGGCGTGGCCAAAAGCCTCCTCTTTGGCCGCCTGGAGAGGCCTCTCCCTCGTGAAGCGGGAAGCGCCGTCCGCCTCCTCGCCCCGGATGGCAGGCCCATAGGCTACGCCTACCGGAGCCGAGCCGGGGCCAAACCCCTCTACGTCTCCCCGGGACACCGAACTGGGCTGGAGGAGGCCCTGGCCTTCGTGAGGCGCCTTCCCACCCGCTACCGCCTTCCCGAGCCCCTGAGGCTCGCCCACCTGGAGGCCCTCCGCGCCCTCCGGGCCTTAGACTGAGGGGCGTGGAGGCCACGAAGCCCAACCCCGTCTACCGGGCGGCCTGGCGCCTGGCCCGGTTTCTCCTCCACCTCCTTTTCGGCTACCGGGTGGAGGGCGCGGAAAGGGTTCCCCAGGTGGGCCCGGTGATCCTGGCGGCCAACCACCTCTCCATCCTGGACCCCATCGCGATAGGGGCAGGGGTGCGGCGGCCGGTGAGCTTCCTCGCCCGGGCGGATGTCTTCCGACTCCCCTTCCTCTCCTGGCTCCTTCCCCGCCTCTACGCCATCCCCGTGGAGCGGGGCACAGGAGACCTCTCCGCCGTGAAAAGCGCCATCCGCGCCCTGGAAAAGGGCATGGCCTTCGGCATCTTCCCCGAGGGCACGAGAAGCCGGAGCGGAAAGCTCCAGCCCTTTAAGACCGGGGTGGCGGCCATCGCCTTGCGCGCGGGCGCCTCGGTGGTGCCCGTGGCGGTCATCGGCACGGAGGAGGCCTGGCCCGTGGGGAAAAAGCTCTTCCGGCTCCGCCGCCCTATCCGGGTGGTCTACGGGGAACCCATCCCCGTTCCAAGGAAAAGCAAGGTCACCCACCAGGAGCTGGAAAACCTCACCCGGGAAATAGAGGCCCGGGTACGGGAACTTCTCCCCCCTCGCTACCGCTAGAGTCAATGCTTCCGCTATCACATATAGCTATACACAAGTATAGAAATGGGCAGGGGTATTGCGCGAGGACCTTAAAGCGTGATATATTCCGCCCGGAAGGGAAAAGGGAAAGGAGGTAAAGAATGGCAGCAAAGAAGACGGTAACCAAAGCGGATCTGGTGGACCAGGTGGCCGCGGCTGCGGGCCTCAAGAAGAAAGACGTCAAGGCGGCGGTGGACGCCTTCCTGAGCAAGGTGGAGGAGGCCCTGGCGGCGGGCAACAAGGTGCAGCTCACCGGCTTCGGCACCTTTGAGGTGCGCAAGCGCAAGGCCCGCACCGGCGTGAAGCCCGGCACCAAGGAGAAGATCAAGATCCCCGCCACCCAGTACCCCGCCTTCAAGCCGGGCAAGGCCCTCAAGGACAAGGTCAAGAAGTAAGCTATTCCCTTCCTCCGGGGAGGAAGTCCTCCCCGGGTTATCCCTTCATGGCGCCTAAACCCCGCCCAAAGCCCCGCCGGGCTTGACCTTGGGGACCACCCGGGGGGCCTCCCTTTCCTCCCTGGGCTCCGGGGCCTTGGGCTCCTCCAGGGGCAGGCCCTCCACCACCCTTTGGAACTCCTCGGCGGTCAGGGTCTCCCGCTCCAGGAGGGTCTCCGCCACCCGCTCCAGGACCTCCCGCTTCTCCGTGAGAAGGGCCTTCACCCTCTGGTACTGCTCCTCAATGAGGCGGCGCACCGCCTCATCTATGCGCTTGGCCGTCTCCTCGGAGTACTGGCGCACGTCGTAGCCTCCCAAGTAGGTGTCCTCGCGCACGGCGTAGGCCACGGGGCCGAACTCGGGGTGCATGCCCCACTCGGTGATCATGCGGCGGGCGAGCTCCGTGGCCTGGCGGAAGTCGTTCTCCGCCCCGGTGGTCACGTCCTCAAAGACCAGCTCCTCCGCCGCCCTTCCCGCCAGGGCCACGGCGATCTGGTCCAGAAGCCGCTTCCTGGACCAGTGGAGCATGTCCTCGCGCCTAGGCATCATGAAGCCTAAGGCTCTCCCCCGGGGCACGATGGTCACCTTGTGCACCCCGTCGGCGTGCTCCAGGAAGTGGGCCGCCAGGGCGTGCCCCGCCTCGTGGTAGGCGGTGATGCGGCGGTCGCGGGGGGTGAGGACGAGGCTCTTCTTGGCCGGGCCCATCATCACCCGGTCGGCGGCCTCCTCGAGGTCTTTCATGGTGATCTTCTTCCGCCCCTCCCGGGCGGCGAGGAGGGCGGCCTCGTTGAGGAGGTTCTCCAGGTCCGCCCCCACGAAGCCCGGGGTGCGCTTGGCGAGGAGGGCCAGGTCCACGTCCTCGCCCAGGGGCTTCCCCCGGGCGTGGATCCTCAGGATCTGCTCCCTGCCCCGGACGTCGGGGGCGTCTATGGCGATCTGGCGGTCAAAGCGCCCGGGGCGGAGGAGGGCGGGGTCCAGCACATCCGGGCGGTTGGTGGCGGCCATCACAATGATAGTGGAGTCCTTCTCAAAGCCGTCCATCTCCACCAGGAGCTGGTTTAGGGTCTGCTCCCGCTCGTCGTTCCCGCCCCCCACCCCGCTTCCCCGCCTCCTGCCCACGGCGTCAATCTCGTCAATGAAGACGATGCAGGGGGCGTGGCGCTTGGCGGTCTCAAAGAGGTCCCGGACCCTCGCCGCCCCCACCCCCACGAACATCTCCACGAAGTCGGAGCCCGAGGCGGTGATGAAGGGCACCCGGGCCTCCCCGGCCACGGCCCGGGCGATGTGGGTCTTCCCCACCCCCGGAGGCCCCACCAGGAGGACCCCCTTGGGGATCCTGGCCCCCATCTCGTGGAAGCGGCCGGGGTTTTTGAGGAACTCCACAATCTCCTTGAGTTCCTCCTTGGCCTCCTCCGCCCCGGCCACGTCCTTGAAGGTGACCTTGGGGGCCTCGGTGAGGACCCGGGCCCGGCTTTTGGTGAAGCTGAAGGCGGAGTCCGAAGGCCCGGCCCGGCCCGTGCGGGAGAAGTAGAAGAGGGCCCCGATGAGGAGGCCCACCAGGAGGAGGGGCCAGAGGAAGCCCAGGGGGCTTTGCCCCTGAGGAGGTTCCACCCGCACGCTCACCCCCTTTTGCATCCAGGCCTCGAGGGTGGCGCTATCCGGGGGGCTTGCGGCGTAGGTGGTGAAGGTGGAGCCGTCCACCAGGGTCCCCTGGATGCGGGTCTCCCCCGAGCGCACCACCACCTCCTTCACCCGGCCCGCCTTGAGGTCCTCGAGGAAGGTGGTGTAGTTCACCCCACCCCCGGTGCCGCCCGTGGTTCCCGCCAGGCTGAAGGCCCACGCCAGGAGGAGAAGGCCGAGGAGGAAGATCAGGAAGTTCAAAGGCAAACGGGACATGTCTTTCCCTAAGGTACACGAAAAGAGGGAAGCCCGGGTAGCCTGGGGCACCATGATACAATAGCGCTCAACTCTCTTGACAAGAACAATCCGAGCCGCTTACGCTAGAAGGGAGAGGTGCGTTATGGCCAAGGCAGTGGGCATTGACCTGGGCACCACCAACAGCGTCATCGCCGTGATGGAAGGCGGGAAGCCCGTGGTTTTGGAGAACGCCGAGGGGGAGCGGACCACCCCCAGCGTGGTGGCCTTCCGCGACGGGGAGACCCTGGTGGGCCGCATGGCCAAGCGCCAGGCGGTCCTGAACCCCGAGGGGACCATCTTTGAGATCAAGCGTTTCATCGGCCGCCGCTTTGAGGAGGTAGAGGAGGAGGCCAAGCGGGTGCCTTACAAGGTGGTCCCCGGGCCCGACGGGGGGGTAAGGGTGGAGGTCAAGGGCAAGCTCTACACCCCCGAGGAGATCAGCGCCATGGTCCTCCGCAAGCTGGTGGAAGACGCCTCCAAGAAGCTCGGGGAGAAGATCACCAAGGCGGTGATCACCGTGCCCGCCTACTTCAACAACGCCCAGCGGGAGGCCACGGCCAACGCCGCGAGGATCGCGGGGCTTGAGGTCTTGCGCATCATCAACGAGCCCACCGCCGCCGCTTTGGCCTACGGCCTGGACAAGAAGGGGAACGAGACCGTCCTGGTCTTTGACCTGGGAGGCGGGACCTTTGACGTCACCATCCTGGAGATCGGCGAAGGGGTCTTTGAGGTGAAGGCCACCTCCGGGGACACCCACCTGGGCGGGTCGGATATGGACCACGCCATCGTGAACTGGCTCGCCGAGGAGTTCAAGCGGGAGTACGGGGTGGACCTCAAGGCCGACCGCCAGGCCCTCCAGCGCCTCATTGAGGCGGCGGAGAAGGCCAAGATTGAGCTCTCCAGCACCCTGGAGACCACCATCAGCCTCCCCTTCATCGCTTTGGACCCGGCGAGCAAGACCCCCCTCCACCTGGAGAAGAAGCTCACCCGGGCCAGGTTTGAGGAGCTCATTGAGCCCCTCTTGAAGCGCCTAAGGGGCCCGGTGGAGCAGGCCCTAAAGGACGCGGGCCTCACCCCCGCCCAGATCGACGAGGTGATCCTGGTGGGCGGGGCCACGAGGGTGCCCGCGGTGCAGCGGGTGGTGAAGGAGCTTCTGGGCAAGGAACCCAACCGCTCGGTGAACCCCGACGAGGTGGTGGCCATGGGGGCGGCCATCCAGGCCGGGGTGCTCATGGGCGAGGTGCGGGACGTGGTCCTCCTGGACGTCACCCCCCTCTCCCTGGGCGTGGAGACCAAGGGCGGGGTGATGACGGTGCTCATCCCCAGAAACACCACCATCCCCACCCGCAAGTGCGAGATCTTCACCACCGCCGAGCACAACCAGACCGCCGTGGAGATCCACGTCCTCCAGGGCGAGCGCCCCATGGCGGCGGACAACAAGAGCCTGGGCCGCTTCCGCCTCGAGGGCATCCCCCCCATGCCCGCAGGCGTCCCCCAGATTGAGGTCTGCTTTGACATAGACGCCAACGGCATCCTCCACGTGACCGCCAAGGAGAAGTCCACCGGGCGCGAGGCCTCCATCACCATCCAGAACACCACCACCCTCTCCGAGGAGGAGATCCAGCGGATGATTGAGGAGGCGAAGCGCCACGCCGAGGAGGACCGCCGCCGCAAGGAGCACGCCGAGCTCAAGAACGCCCTAGACTCGGCCCGCATCCAGGCGGAGCGGGTTCTCCAGGAGAAGCAGGGGGCCCCCGAGGCCAAGGCCCGGCTGGAGGAGGCCATCCGCAAGGCCAAGGAGCTCGTGGAGCGGGACGCCCCCGACCCCGAGCTCAAGGCGGCCACCGAGGAGCTCCTCAGGGCGGTCCAGGCCTACGAGGGCTCGGGGGCGGCCTCCGGCAAGGGCCAGGGCGACGTGATCGACGCCGACTACAAGCCCGCGGAGTAAGGCGAGGGAAGGGGGCTCCGCCCCTTTGGGTGGGGCCCCTTTTGGGGAGGGCCCATGGAGGAGCGGAACCACGAGAACACCCTGGAGAAGGACCTAGAGGCCGTGGGCCAGGAGGCCCAGGCCCTGGAGGAGCGCCTAAAGGCGGCGGAGGAGGAGCTTAGAGGCCTCAAGGACAGGTACCTCCGCCTCCTCGCCGACTTTGACAACTACCGCAAGCGGGTGGAGGGGGAGCTCAAGGCGCGGGAGCGGGAGGGCGTGCTCAAGGCCTTGAGGGCGCTCCTTCCCGTCCTTGACGACCTGGACCGGGCTCTGGAGTTCGCCGAGGCGAGCCCCGAGAGCATCCGCCAGGGGGTGAAGGCGGTCCGGGACGGCTTCTTCCGCACCCTGGCGGGCCTTGGGGTGGAGGAGGTGCCGGGGGAGGGGGAGGCCTTTGACCCCAGGTACCACGAGGCGGTGGGCCTCCTCCCCGGCGAGCCCGGCAAGGTGGCCCGGGTCTTCCAGCGGGGTTTCCGCCTGGGCGAGGCCCTGGTGCGCCCGGCCCGGGTGGCGGTGGGGGAGGCCAAGCCGGAAGAGGCCGAGCTGGAGTAAACCATGAAGGACTACTACGCCATCCTGGGGGTGCCCAAAAACGCCACCCAAGAGGAGATCAAGCGGGCCTACAAGCGCCTGGCCCGGCAGTACCACCCCGACGTCAACAAAAGCCCCGAGGCCGAGGAGACGTTCAAGGAGATCAACGAGGCCTACGCCGTCCTCTCCGACCCCGAGAAGCGGCGGGTCTACGACACCTACGGCACCACCACCCCGCCCCCGCCCCCACCCCCTGGCGGGTACGACTTCTCGGGCTTTGAGGTGGAAGACTTCTCCGAGTTCTTCCAGGAGCTCTTCGGGGCCGGACTCTTCGGCAGGCGCAGGTCGGGCCCCCGCCGGGGCCGCGACCTCAGGGCCGAGCTTCCCCTAAGCCTCGAGGAGGCCTTCCACGGCGGGGAGCGGGTCCTGGAGGTGGGGGGAAGGCGGGTCACGGTGCGCATCCCTCCTGGGGTCCAGGAGGGGAGCGTGATCCGGGTGCCGGGGATGGGGGAGCGTGGCGAGCCCCCGGGGGACCTCCTCCTCACCGTGCGCCTCCTCCCCCACCCCGTCTTCCGCCTGGAAGGGCAGGACCTCCACGCCACCCTGGACGTCCCCGCCCCCATCGCCGTGGTGGGGGGGAAGGTGCGGGCCCCTACCCTAGAGGGCCCGGTGGAGGTTACCATCCCGCCCAGGACCCAGGCGGGGAAGAAGCTGAGGCTTAGGGGCAAGGGCTTCCCCGGCCCCGGGGGCCGGGGGGACCTCTACCTCGAGGTGCGGGTCACCATCCCCGAGCGCCTCACCCCCGAGGAGGAGGCCCTTTGGAAGAAGCTCGCGGAGGCCTACTATGCTCGCGCGTAGCCAGTGGCTTTCCCTCGAGGCCCTCCCCCAGTACGGCCTCTCCCTAGGGGCCGTGCGGGCCTACGTGGAGATCGGCTTCGTGGAGCCCTTGGAGGTGGGGGGCACCTGGTACTTCCGGGAGAAGGACCTCCTGAGAATGGCCAAAGCGGAGCGCATCCGCAAGGACCTGGGAGCCAACCTCATCGGGGCGGCTTTGGTGGTGGAGATTCTGGAGAGCGGCTAGGGACATCTTTCCTCTTCGGCTTCCCCTACAATCAGGGTAGCGGCTCCCCTTCTCCGCCTTCGGACTCAGCGCCTCGGGTTTTCTTACTCATATCTCTTGACAATAGCGTTATCAATGGATATGCTAGATGTAGCAAAGGAGGGCAGGAAGGCATGAACCTGGAACGCTGGACCCAAGCCGCGCGGGAAACCCTGGCCCAGGCCCAGGTCCTGGCCCGGGAGATGAAGCACCAGGCCATAGACCTGCCCCACCTGTGGCGGGTGCTCCTTAAGGAGCCGGGAAGCCTGGCCTGGCGCCTTCTGGAAAAGGCCGGGGCCGATCCCAAGGCCTTTAGGGAGCTCCAGGAAAAGGAGCTCGCCCGGCTGCCCAGGGTGGAGGGGGCCGAGGCCGGCCAGTACCTCACCCCCCGGCTTTCCGGGGCCCTGAACCGGGCCGAAGCCCTCATGGAGGAGCTCAAGGACCGTTTCGTGGCCGTGGACACCCTGGTGCTGGCCCTGGGGGAGGCCACCCCTGGGCTACCCAGCCTGGAAGCGCTAAAGAAGGCCCTTTGGGAACTGAGAGGAGGGAAAAACGTGCAGACGGAACACGCGGAAAGCACCTACAACGCCTTGGAGCAGTACGGCATTGACCTGACCAAGCTCGCCGCCGAGGGCAAGTTGGACCCGGTGATCGGGCGGGACGAGGAGATCCGCCGCACCATCCAGATCCTCCTCCGGCGCACCAAGAACAACCCGGTGCTCATCGGCGAGCCCGGCGTGGGCAAGACGGCCATCGTGGAGGGGCTGGCCCAGCGCATCGTCAAGGGGGACGTGCCCGAGGGCCTGAAGGGCAAGCGCATCGTCTCCTTGCAGATGGGCTCCCTCCTCGCCGGGGCCAAGTACCGGGGCGAGTTTGAGGAGCGCCTCAAGGCGGTGATCCAGGAGGTGGTGGGGAGCCAAGGGGAGATCATCCTCTTCATTGACGAGCTCCACACCGTGGTGGGGGCGGGCAAGGCCGAGGGCGCCGTGGACGCGGGCAACATGCTGAAGCCCGCCTTGGCCCGCGGGGAGCTCAGGCTCATCGGGGCCACCACCCTGGACGAGTACCGGGAGATTGAGAAAGACCCCGCCCTGGAGCGGCGCTTCCAGCCCGTCTACGTGGACGAGCCCAGCGTGGAGGAAACCATCTCCATCCTCCGGGGCATCAAGGAGAAGTACGAGGTGCACCACGGGGTGCGCATCGCCGACCCCGCCCTGGTGGCGGCGGCGGTCCTCTCCCACCGCTACATCCCCGAAAGGCGCCTCCCCGACAAGGCCATTGACCTCGTGGACGAGGCGGCGGCCCGCCTGAGGATGGCCCTGGAGAGCGCTCCCGAGGAGATTGACGCCCTGGAGCGCAAGAAGCTCCAGCTGGAGATTGAGCGGGAGGCCCTCAAGAAGGAGAAGGACCCCGACTCCCAGGAGCGCCTCAAGGCCATTGAAGAGGAGATCGCCAAGCTCACGGAGGAGATCGCCAAGCTCCGGGCCGAGTGGGAGGCGGAAAGGGAGGTCCTGAAGAAGCTCCGGGAGGCCCAGCACCGCCTGGACGAGGTGAGGCGGGAGATTGAGCTCGCCGAGCGGCAGTACGACCTGAACCGGGCGGCGGAGCTCCGCTACGGGGAACTTCCCAGGCTGGAGGCCGAGGTGGAGGCCCTCTCCGAGAGGCTGAAGAACGCCCGCTTCGTGCGCCTCGAGGTCACCGAGGAGGACATCGCCGAGATCGTCTCCCGCTGGACCGGGATCCCCGTGGCCAGGCTCCTGGAAGGGGAAAGGGAGAAGCTTCTGAGGCTCGAGGAGGAGCTCCACAAGCGCGTGGTGGGGCAGGAGGAGGCCATAAGGGCCGTGGCCGACGCCATCCGGAGGGCCCGGGCCGGCCTCAAGGACCCGAACCGCCCCATCGGGAGCTTCCTCTTCCTCGGGCCCACGGGGGTGGGCAAGACCGAGCTCGCCAAGACCCTGGCCGCCACCCTCTTTGACACCGAGGAGGCCATGGTGCGCATTGACATGACGGAGTACATGGAGAAGCACGCCGTCTCCCGCCTCATCGGGGCCCCGCCGGGCTACGTGGGCTACGAGGAGGGGGGCCAGCTCACCGAGGCGGTGCGGAGGAGGCCCTACACGGTCATCCTCTTTGACGAGATTGAGAAGGCCCACCCCGACGTCTTCAACCTCCTCCTCCAGATCCTGGACGACGGCCGCCTCACCGACAGCCACGGGCGCACCGTGGACTTCCGCAACACCGTCATCATCCTCACCTCCAACCTGGGAAGCCCCCTCATCCTGGAAGGCATCCAGAAGGGCTGGCCCTACGAAAGGATCCGGGACGAGGTCTTCGGGGTCCTGCAGAAGCACTTCCGCCCCGAGTTCCTGAACCGCCTGGACGAGATCGTGGTCTTCCGGCCCCTCTCCAAGGAGCAGATCCGCGAGATCGTGGAGATCCAGCTCTCCTACCTCCGGCCGCGCCTCGCCGAGAAGCGCATCACCCTGGAGCTCACCGAGGCCGCCAAGGACTTCCTGGCGGAAAGGGGCTACGACCCGGTCTTCGGCGCGAGGCCCCTCAAGCGGGTGATCCAGCGGGAGCTGGAGACGCCCCTGGCCAAGAAGATTCTGGCGGGAGAGGTCAAGGAAGGCGACCGGGTGGTGGTGGAGGCCGGGCCCACGGGCCTCACCTTCCAAACCGCCGAGCGTCTGGTGGCCTAAAGGGGGAAGCCATGAGGGTAGAGGAGGTTCTGCAGAAAGCTTACCAGGACGAGCTCCTGGACGCCCTCAGGGCGGAAAGGGCGGCGGAGGGCATTCCCTACCCCCACCTCAAGAAGCTCCTCAAGGAGGTGGCCGAGCGGGAGCGGGCCCACGCCGAGGCCCTGGCCGAGGCCCTCCGCCGCCTCGGGGCCTCCCTTCCCCCCGCCCCCAAGCCCGAGGAGAGGGGGTGGGAAAGCCTCCTCCGCCTCCTCTCCGAGGAGGGGCTGGACCGGGCCTACTACCTGGAGAGCACCCTCCCCGACCCCGAGCTGGAAGCCCTCTTCACCCGGCTCGGCCAGGAGGAAAGGCTCAACCAGGAAGCGGTGCGCAAGGCCATCGCCCTTTTAGGAGGTAGCCTATGATTGGCAAAGAGGAGATCCGCCGCATCAAGGAAAGCCTGGAAGGCCTGAAGACCCCAAGCCTCTCCCTCTACCTGGACGTGAACCCGGCCAAGCCGGAAAACGCGGGCCGGGCCTACGCCCTTAGGGCCAAGGACGCCATGAAGGCCCTCCGGGTGCCCGAGGCCTTGGCGGAGAGGGTGTTGGAGCTTCTCAGGCACGAGGTCATCCAGGCCAAGACCCTGGCCCTTTTCGCCGACGAGGCCCGCCTGGAACTTTACCCCTTGCAGGTGGAGCTACCCCTGGTGAGCGCCCTCAAGACCACCTTCCTGGACGAAGGGGCAAGCCGCCTCCTCACCGACGGGGTCTTGGCCCACTTTGGCGAGCCCTTCCTCCTCCCCCTGGTCTACGCCCTGGACGAGTACGAGCGCTACGGCGTGGTCTACGTGGACCGGGAGCGGTGGCGGGTCTTTGAGGTCTTCCTGGGGGAGATCGCCGAGGTCCAGGACGCCTTCCTGGCCCTGGACACGGAGGCCTGGCGCCGCCTCTCCCTGGACGCCCCAGGGCGCCGCTTCCACCTTGGGGGCATCGCCCGGGGCGGGGCGGGGCAGGACCTCTTCGCCAAGCGCCTCGAGGCCTGGGAGGGGCGCTTCTACAAAGCCCTAGCCCACGACCTGGAAAAGCTCTGGGCAGAAAGGGGCTTCACCCGCCTCGTCCTCATGGGCCCCGAGGAGCACACCAAGCTCTTCCTCACCCACCTCCCCGGACGCCTAAGGGAGCGGGTGGTGGCGGAGCTTCCCTCCCTGCCCCACCCTGGGGCGAGCCCCGGCGAGGTGCTGAAGCGCTTGGAGCCGGTCTTGGAGGAGGTGGAGCGCCGGGAGGAGGTCAAGCTCCTAAAGAGGCTGGAGGAGGCCTACCCCAAGGCCGCCTTCGGCCCCGAGGTGCTGGCCCGCCTGCAGGAAGGCCAGGTAGAGCTTTGGGTCCTTCCCTGGAACCTGGAAGGCGGCGTCTACGCCTGCGAGGGCCTTTACTTCGCCGATGAGGCCGAGGCCTTAGGCCTTTGCGACCAACCCCAGGCCAAGCCCCTGGCCCTGGTGGCGCCGGAGCTCGCCGCCGGGTACGCCGCCAGGCTGGAGTTCGTGCGCGGCGAGGCCGAAAGGAGGCTTCTTGAGCGTGGCGGCATGGCCGCGCTCTTGAGGTGGTAGGAGGTGAGGCAGAATGATCCGGTTTGATCCCTTCAAGGAGCTGGAGGAGCTTCAGGAAAGGCTGGCCCGCACCTTCGCCGCCCCCCAGCAAGGGCCGAGGGTGTTCGCGCCGCCCGTGGACATCCTGGAGGACGGGGAGGGGCTCCACATCCTGGTCTACCTGCCCGGGGTGGAGCCCGAGAAGGTGGAGGTGGTGGCGGAGGAGGGCGTCTTGGCGGTGAAGGCCGAGAGGCCCTTTGAGAAGAAGGAGGGCGTGGCCTACCACCGCCTCGAGGGCCCCTACGGCACCTTCGCCCGGAGCTTCAACGTCCCGAGCACCTACGACCTCGCCAAGGTGGAGGCCCGCTTCCGCCACGGGGTCTTGCACCTAAAGGTGCCCAAGGCCGAGGCCACCAAGCCCAAGAAGATCCAGGTGCAGGTGGAAGGCTAGAGGAGGTGGGGTATGCGCCGGACGGTGCGCTATATCCTGGCCACCTCCAACCCCATGGGGGACCTCGAGGCCCTGGAGAAGTTCGTCAAGGTGGCTCCCGACACCGGGGCAGACGCCATCGCCCTGATCGGGAACCTCATGCCCAAGACGGCGAGGAGCCGCGACTACGCCGCCTTCTTCCGGGTCCTCGCCGAGGCCCACCTGCCCACGGCCTACGTCCCCGGACCCCAGGACGCTCCCATCTGGGAGTACCTCAGGGAGGCGGCCAACGTTGAGCTGGTCCGCCCCGAGATGCGAAACGTCCACGAGACCTTCACCTTCTGGAAAGGCCCTTACCTGGTAGCGGGCATCGGCGGGGAGATCACCGATGAAGGCGAGCCCGAGGAGAAGGAGGCCCTCCGCTACCCCGCCTGGGTGGCCGAGTACCACCTGAAGGCCCTCTGGGAGCTCAAGGACTACCCCAAGATCTTCCTCTTCCACACCATGCCCCACCACAAAGGCCCAGGAGAGGGAGGCTCCCACGAGGTGGCCCACCTCGTCAAGACCCACAACCCCCTCCTGGTGGTGGTGGCCGGGAAGGGCCAGAAGCACGAGACCCTGGGGGCGAGCTGGGTGGTGGTGCCCGGCGACCTCTCCGAAGGGGAGTACAGCCTCCTGGACCTCCAGGCGAGGAAGCTGGAGACGGGGAACGTGCGCTAGGGGTGCGCCATGCTGGAGAAGCTTTGGCCCTTTGGCCGGTCCCGCTTCCGCAAAGCCGTGGAGGAGGCCCTGGAGAAGGTCTTCCAGGAGCCAGGAGGGGTGCTGGAGCCCCTCTCCGAGCTCGAGGAGCGCGAGGACCACTACCTCCTCCGGGTGGAGGTGCCGGGGCTTGGCCCCGAGAACCTCGAGGTGCGCCTGGAAGGGGACCAGCTGGTCATAGAAGGGGAGAAGCGGGAGGAGAAGCGCACCAAGCACCTCGCCGAGATCGCCTACGGCCGGATCTACCGGGCCTACCTCCTCCCCAAGGACGCCAAAAGGGAGGGGATAGAGGCCAGGCTCTCCCGGGGCGTCCTGGAGGTCCGGATCCCGCGGGAAAAGCGCCCCGAGGCGCCGCCCCTGAAGATTCCCGTGCGGGGCGAGTAGGCCCCACCCCCGCCCGCGGGCGGGGGTTTCCCTTTGCACCCGCCAAGGGTACACTCACCTGGGAGGTGAAACCCCATGCTGATGAAGGTCGCCGAGTTTGAAAGGCTTTTCCGAATGGCCGCCGGGCTGGACGTGGACAAGGACGACCTGAAGCGCCTCTCCGACTTCCTGCGCAACAAGCTCTACGACCTCCTGGTGGTGGCGGAGCGGAACGCCCGCTACAACGGCAGGGACCTCATCTTTGAGCCCGACCTGCCCATCACCAAGGGCCTCCAGGAGACCCTAAAGGAGTTCCGCCGCATGGACACCGCCCTGGAGCTCAAGCCTGTGCTGGACGCCCTGGCGGCCCTCCCGCCCTTGGACCTCGAGGTCGCCGAGGACGTGCGGAACCTCCTTCCCGAGCTCGCCGGGGCCCTGGTGGTGGCCTACGCCCGGGTGCTCAAGGAGCTGGACCCCGCCCTCAAGAACCCGAGGACGGAGCACCACGAGCGGGCCGAGCGGGTCTTCAATCTCCTGATTTAGCATGTCCCAGGACCTGCTTTTAAGCCTTTACCGGGGGGCCACGCGACTTGTCTTCAACCTGGTGGTGGTGGCCCTCTTGGTGGGCCTCTTCGCGGGGGTGGGGCGCACCTTCTTGGAACTCGGCCTCACCCTCACGGAGCCCACGGTGCGCCTGGGGCTTAAGGATCTTATCACCAACGTCCTTTCCCTGGTTATCGTCCTGGAGCTCGTCCGGGTCTTCGTGGAGTACTTTGAGTTTGAGCGGGTCCGCCTGGAGGTGCTTCTGGAGGTGGGCATCGCCCTGGCCCTCAGGGAGCTTCTCCTCTTGCTTTTTGCCGAGCGGATTTCCGGAACGGATCTCTTTCTTTGGAGCCTGGGAATCCTGGCCATGGTGGCCGGGCGCACCCTGGCCGTGCGCTTCCCCCCGGAAAGGAGGAGGGCATGAAGGTAGAGGAAGTGGTCCTGCCCGGAGTGGGCCGGAAGTTCATCATCACCGTGCAAAGCGGCGACCGCTTGGTCATCGTGGTCCACCACTCGGGGAAGCGGGAGGTCCAGTACTTTGAGGCCGGGGAGGAGGACGAGCCCGCTATGGCCCTAGACCTCACCGACGAGGAGGCCCGGGAGATCGGGGCCATCCTGGCGGGCGTCCTCTTCCACCCCGAGGCGGTGGGGGACACCCAGAGCAAGCTCTCCGAGAAGGTCATTGAGTGGATCAAGGTCCTGCCCGGTTCTAAGCTTGCGGGCAAGCGGGTGGAGGACCTTTACCTGCCCCCTGGGGTCCACCTCCTGGCCGTGGACCGCCCCGGGGCCCCCCTCCTCCCCCACCCCGGGCCCGGGGTGGTCCTGGAGGTGGGGGACACCCTGGTGGTGGCGGGGAGCCGGGAGGCGGTGGAGGCCTTTAAGAGGAACCTCTGATGCACCCTTCCCTGGAGGCCTTCACCTTGGCCGCGGGGCTTCTGGCCCTGGGGGCAGCCCTGGTCCACCGCTATGGCTTCCCGCCCCTTCCCGTCTACCTCCTCACGGGCCTCCTCGTGGGGGAAAGGCTTAACGTGGAGGAGCTGGAGCCTTTGCCCTCCCTTGGGCTTTTGCTCCTCCTCTTCTCCGTGGGCCTGGAGTTCGGCCCCGACCGCCTTAGGAGCCTTTCGGGGAAGGCCCTGAGGGCAGGGCTTTTTGACGCCTTAGCCCTGCCTTTGGGCCTCCTCCTGGGGCTTCTCGCCGGGCTGGACCTCAAGGGGGCGGCCCTCTTGGCCGGGGTAGTCTACACGAGCTCCAGCGCGGTCATCGTCAAGCTCATCGTTGACCTGCGCCGGGCCGCCAACCCCGAAAGCGAGGTGGTCCTGGGGGTCCTGGTCCTGGAAGACCTGGTCGTCGCCCTCCTCCTCGCCCTCCTGGGCGGCCACGGGCCCACGGGCTTCCTGGGTGGAGTGGCCCTGGCCCTCCTTTACCTCCTCTTCGCCCGCTTCCTCGGGCCCCCCATGGTGCGCTTCGCGGAAACGTTCTCCGATGAGCTGGTCCTTCTCCTCGGGGCGGCCTTCACCGCGGGCACCGCCCTCCTCTTCCACGCCGCGGGGGCCTCGGAGGGCGTTGGGGCTTTCCTCTCCGGGGTCATCGCCGCAAGCCTCGGGCTTCGGGAGAGGCTTGAGCGCCTCTTCGGCCCCGTGCGGGACCTGGGGGTGGCCCTCTTCTTCCTGGTGGTGGGGGCCCAGGCCCTGGGGCTTCTCCAAGGGCTTACGCCCTGGGCCCTGGCCCTCGCCCTTATGGGGATCGCCCTCAAGCTTCCCCTCAACCACCTGGGCGGGGCCCAGGCGGGGCTTGGGCGGAAGCGGCGCCTCTACAGCGCCCTCTACCTGGTCCCCCGGGGCGAGTTCAACCTGGTGCTGGGGGCTTTGGCCTTAGGCCAAGGCTACCCCCTGGTGGCCCAGGTGGCCGTCCTCTTGGTGCTGGTCTCCATCCCCCTGGGAGCCCTCCTCATCCGCTTCGCCCCGGAGCTCGGCCAGCGCCTCTACCGGGAGGCCTCGAGGAAGCGGCTTCCGGGAAAACCCCCGGCCTCCCCGTGAGGCCAAGGACCCTGTATGCTTCTCTTGGAGGCGCATATGGAGATTTTCTTCCAGCTTTTTTGGCTTTTCTTCATCCTCTCGGCCCTAAGCCCTTACCTGCAGCAGCAGATGCTCCTCGGGGCCCGGGCCCGGAAGATCGCCGAGCTTGAGAGGAAGCGGCAAAGCCGGGTCATCACCCTCATCCACCGACAGGAAGCGGTAAGCTTTCTCGGCATCCCCATCTCCCGCTTCATCAACATAGACGACTCCGAACAGGTCCTGAGGGCCATCCGCCTCACGGACAAGAACGTGCCCATTGACCTCATCCTCCACACCCCAGGGGGCCTGGTGCTGGCGGCGGAGCAGATCGCCGAGGCCTTGCTTCGCCATCCCGCCAAGGTCACGGTCTTCGTCCCCCACTACGCCATGTCCGGGGGCACCCTCATCGCCCTGGCCGCGGACGAGATCGTCATGGACGAAAACGCCGTCTTGGGACCGGTGGACCCCCAGCTCGGCCAGTACCCGGCGGCAAGCATTCTCAAGGTCCTGGAGAAGAAGCCCCTCTCCGAGATAGACGACCAGACCCTGATCCTCGCCGACGTGGCGGAGAAGGCCCTGAGGCAGGTGAAGGCCACGGTGAAGAACCTCCTAAGGAAGCACATGCCCGAGGAGAGGGCGGAGGAGGTGGCCACCCTCCTTTCCCAGGGCACCTGGACCCACGACTACCCCATTGACGTGGCCCAGGCCCGGGAGATGGGGCTTAGGGTTTCCACGGAGATGCCCCTCGAGGTCTACGAGCTCATGGACCTCTACCCCCAGGCCCAGGGACAGAGGCCGAGCGTCCAGTACGTGCCCCTCCCCTACCGCCAAGGAGGGGGGCGGTAGGTGTTCCCCCTCTACGACCTGAACCGGGCCTATCGGCCCGCCGTGGTGGTGCGGGGCCTGGTCCTGGCCAACGCCCTCGCCTTCCTCTTTGAGCTCGCCGCGGGCCCCGAGAGGGTGGTGGAGGCCCTGGGCTTCGTCCCCGCCCTCTTCTTCCAGGACCCCGTGGGGCAGGCCCACCGCCTCCTCACCAGCATGTTCCTCCACGGGGGGCTTTTCCACATCCTCTCCAACATGTGGTTCCTCTGGGTCTTCGGGGACAACGTGGAGGACCGCATGGGCCACGGGCGCTTCCTCCTCTTCTACCTCCTCGGGGGGGTGGCCGCCGCCTTGGCCCAGGGCCTCGCCATGCCCGGCTCCACCGTGCCCATGATCGGGGCGAGCGGGGCGGTCTCTGCCGTGCTCGGGGCCTACTACGTCCTCTTCCCCCGGGCTTATGTGGTTTCCGTGGTCTTCTTCGTCCTCCCCTTCTTCGTCACCTTTCCCGCCGGGTTCTACCTGGGCTACTGGGCCATCCTCCAGCTCTTCCAGGGCCTCCTTGGCCTTCCCGGGGTGGCCTGGTGGGCCCACCTCGGAGGCTTTCTCTTCGGCCTCCTCCTCGCCCCGCGCTTCGCCCGGAGGTGGCGGCGCTGGTAGACTCTAGGCCATGAAGGTGGCCGAGGTCATGACCCGAAACCCCGAGACCATTGGCCCCGAGGCGACCCTCGAGGAGGCCGCTCGGCGCCTCCTGGAAACCCGCTACGGGAGCTTCCCCGTGGTGGACCGGGAGGGCCGCCTCCTCGGGCTTTTGCAGGTGGAGGAGCTCCTGCCCAGGCCGGAAAACGTCCCCTTTTCCGATGTGGAGGCCCTGCAGCTTTTCGGGGAGTGGGTGGACGAGGGGGTGCTCCAGGAGATCTACCGCCGCTACCAGAAGACCCCGGTAAAGGCGGTGATGCGCACCGACCTCCCCCGGGTCCATCCGGAAACCCCTTTGGGCAAGGCCTTGGAGATCCTCCTTACCAGCGAGGTCCGCCACCTCCCGGTGGTGGACGGGGAGGACCGGGTGGTGGGCCTCCTCACCCGGAGCGACTTCCTCAAGCTCATCCTGGGGAGGGGCTGATGCACGGGGCGGAACACCTATTGGAGATCTTCTACCTTCTCCTCGCGGCCCAGGTCATGGCCTTCCTCTTCCGGCGCCTGAACCAGCCCGTGGTCATCGGGGAGGTGCTTGCGGGCGTCCTGGTGGGGCCCGCCCTTTTGGGCCTCGTGCACGAGGGGGAGGTGCTGGAGTTTTTGGCGGAGCTTGGGGCCATCTTCCTCCTCTTCATGGTGGGCCTGGAGACCCGGCTCAAGGACATCCTGGCCGTGGGGAAGGAGGCCTTTTTGGTGGCCGTTTTGGGGGTGGCCTTCCCCTTCGTGGGGGGGTACCTCTACGGCCTGCAAATCGGCTTCCAAACCCTCCCTGCCCTCTTCCTGGGCACCTCCTTGGTGGCCACCAGCGTGGGCATCACCGCCAGGGTCCTCCAGGAGCTCGGGGTCCTCTCCCGCCCCTACGCCCGCATCATCCTGGGGGCGGCGGTGATTGACGACGTGCTGGGCCTCATGGTGCTGGCGGTGGTGAACGGGGTGGCGAAGACGGGCCAGGTGGAGATGGGGGCCATCCTCAAGCTCGTCCTCCTCTCCGTGGCCTTCGTGGGCCTGGCGGTCCTCCTCTCCACCTGGGTGGCCCGCCTGCCCCTGGAGAGGCTTCCCGTGGGGAGCCCCTTGGGCTTCGCCCTGGCCTTGGGCGTGGGCATGGCGGCCCTGGCGGCCAGCATCGGCCTCGCCCCCATCGTGGGGGCCTTCCTCGGGGGGATGCTCCTCTCCGAGGTCCGGGAGAAGTACCGCCTCGAGGAGCCCGTCTTCGCCATAGAGGGCTTCCTCGCCCCCCTCTTCTTCGCCATGGTGGGGGTGAGGTTGGAGCTCGCCGCCTTGGCGAGCCCCGTGGTCCTGGCGGCGGGAGCCGTGGTCACCCTCATCGCCATCCTGGGGAAGATCCTCGGGGGGTTCCTAGGGGCCCTCACCCAAGGGGTGCGGAGCGCCTTCACCGTGGGGGTGGGGATGGCCCCCCGGGGGGAGGTGGGGCTCATCGTGGCCGCCTTGGGCCTTTCGGCGGGGGCGGTGAACGAGGAGGAGTACGCCATCGTCCTCTTCATGGTGGCCTTCACCACCCTCTTCGCCCCCTTCGCCTTAAAGCCTCTCATCCCCTGGGCGGAAGCGGGCCTCAAGGGGGCGAAGGAGTAGCCTTGTAGGCGGCGTAGGCGGAGAGCACCCTGGCGAGGTACTCCCGGGGCTCGTCCCGCTCCTGGAAGCGGAGGAAGGCGAAAAGCCCCCCTTCCCGGGCCACGCCCCTTAGGGTGTAGCCGATCCCGCCGTTGTAGGCGGTGAGGGCGCAGGCGAGCTGCTCCACGCCGGAGAAGGCGGCGCACCGCTCCATGAGCCAGCGGAGGTAGCGGGCGGCGTAGCGGATGGCGCTTTCGGGGTCCAAGGGGTCGGCGGGGGGCTCTCCGAGCATCCGCGCCACGTCCGCCCAGGTGCTCCGCAGGAACTGGGCGAGGCCCAAGGCCCCCGTGGCGCTTACGGCCCTGGGGTCAAAGCGGCTTTCCACGTGGAGGAGGGCGAAGAGGAGGTCGGGGTCCAGGCCCTCCCTCCTCGCGTAGCCCTCCACCCACGCCCGGTAGGCCCGGGGGTAGGCGAGGGCGGTGGGCCAGGCGGCCCGGATCCCCTCCCGGTAGGCCCCCAGGCGGTAGAGGAGGGGGACGAGGGCGGGCCAGTCCTCGGGCCTCCGCCAGAGGGCGTAGCGCACTTCTCCCCGGGCCCAGGCCTCCCTTCCCGCCCGGGCCAGGGCCTCCACCAGGGGAGCCACCTCCGGCATCGGGGCCCCAGGGGCCTGGGGGGGTGGGCTCGGCGCCTTGCCCACGAGGAGGCCGAGGCCCCCCTCGAGGCGGGCGTAGGCCTCCTGCTGCGCCTCCTTTTTCCCGAGCTCCCCGGCGAGGAGGTAGGCGCGGAGGGCGGCGTCGTCGGCGTAGGGGCTTTCCCCTCGGGCCAGGGCGAGGTAGAGGGGAAGGGCCTCGGCCTTCCTCCCTAGGCGCTCCAGAAGGGCCGTGGCCCGCCATAGCCCCTCCGGGGGGCCCTCCCGGTAGCGGACCAGGGCCTCTTCCACTTTCCCCGTGGCCTCTAGGAGGCGGCCTTCGGCCAGGCGGCTTTCCGGGTGGTCGTAGCGGGCGAAGGCCCTTAGGGCCTCCTCCCGCCTTCCAAGCCGCCATAGGGCGTACCCGAGGCCCAGGTAGCCCCGGGGGTCGGCCTCCGCCCAGGCCCGGTAGTGGGGCAGGGCCTCCTCGTAGCGCCCCAGGCGGTAGAGGGCCTGGGCGCGGAGGTCGGGCCGTTGCCCTTCGGGGAGGGCCTTGAGAAGGGCTTCGTACGCCCGGCCCCTAAAAAGGGCCTCCCAGAGCCTCTCCCCTTGGCCCAGGCGGAGGAGGGCCTGGGCGGCCTCCTCCCTAGGGAGGAGCCTCGCCCAGGCGGAGAAGGCCCTCACGTCCCCCGCCCGCTCCAAGAGGGGGGCCGCCACCCCCCAGGCCGCCTCCGCCTCCCAGCCCGGCTCAAAGGCCCGTACCTCCTCCAGGAAGAGGGCGTAGCGCCAGGCGTACTCCGCCCGCTCGGAAAGAGGGAGGTCTTCCTCCCGCACCACGAGCCAGCCCGCGAGGAGCCCCGCGTACCCCTCGCCCCCTAGGGCCACCTGGCGGAGGGCCTCCACGTTGCCCTTCTCCAGGGCGGCGTAGGGCCCGGGTAGGTCCTGGGCCCGGCAGGCGGCGAGGATGAGGAGAAAGAGGAGAAGCCAGCGCACGCCTTAGAGCTTATTCTCTCCTCCTGAGAGGCGGCAAAGAGCCAATCCTTCCCACAGGGGAAGGACCCTGGCGGGAAGAGGGGGGGCGGGCGTAGCCTGGTGGGGTCTATGGGTTTGGAAGGCCGTATTCCTCCCCACAGCCTCGAGGCCGAGCAGAGCGTGCTCGGGTCCATCCTCTTGGATTCCGGCGTGATGGACGAGCTGGAGGGCCTCCTCCCCTCCCCCGAGGCCTTTTACATGGAAGCCCACCGCAAGATCTACGCCGCCATGCAGGCCTTAAGGGCCCAGGGGAAGCCCGTGGACCTGGTGACCCTGGCCGAGGAGCTTTCCCGCCGGGACGAGCTTGCGGGGGTGGGCGGGGTGAGCTACCTGGTGCAGCTCTCCGAGGCCACCCCCACCGCCGCCTACGCCGAGCACTACGCCCGCATCGTGGCGGAGAAGTGGACCCTGAGAAAGCTCATCCAGGCCGCAGGCGAGGCCATGCGCCTCGCCTACGAGGAGGCGGGGAGCCTGGACGAGATCCTGGACCAGGCGGGGAAGCGGATCCTCGAGGTGGCCCTCACCCAGACCGAGACCGAGGCCCGGGCCATGCGGGAGCTGGTCCACGAGACCTTTGAGCACATTGAGGCCCTTTTCCAAAATAAGGGGGAGGTGGCCGGGGTCCGCACCGGCTTCAAGGAGCTGGACGAGCTTATCGGCACCCTGGCCCCGGGGTCCCTCAACATCATCGCCGCCCGCCCCGCCATGGGCAAGACCGCCTTCGCCCTCACCATCGCCCAGCACGCCGCCCTGAAGGAAGGGGTGGGGGTGGGGATCTACTCCCTGGAGATGCCCGCCGCCCAGCTAGCCTTGCGCATGATGTGCTCCGAGGCCCGCATTGACATGAACCGGGTGCAGCGCGGGCAGCTTTCCGATCGGGACTTCTCCCGGCTCGTGGACGTGGCGGGACGCCTCTCCGAGGCCCCCATCTTCATTGACGACACCCCCGACCTCACCCTCATGGAGCTTCGCGCCCGGGCGAGGCGGCTTAAGAGCCAGCACGGGGTGGGCCTCATCATCATAGACTACCTCCAGCTCATGTCGGGGCCCGGCGGGGGGCAGAAGGGGGAGAACCGGCAGCAGGAGATCGCCGCCATCTCCCGGGGGCTTAAGGCCTTGGCCCGGGAGCTGGACGTGCCGGTGATCGCCTTAAGCCAGCTCTCCCGGGCGGTAGAGGCCAGGCCCAACAAGCGCCCCATGCTCTCCGACCTCCGGGAGTCGGGCTCCATTGAGCAGGACGCCGACCTGGTGATGTTCATCTACCGGGACGAGTACTACAACCGCCACTCGGAGAAGGCGGGCATCGCCGAGATCATCGTGGGCAAGCAAAGGAACGGCCCCACGGGCACCGTGGAGCTGCAGTTCCACGCCCAGCACGTGCGCTTCAACGACCTGGCCAAGGAACCCTAGGCCTGGGAAAGAAGGGCCGAGGCCCCCTCCTTGAGGGCACGGGCGAGGTCCCGGTGCCCCAGGGAAAGGCCTAAGGAGAGGGCCTCGAGGTAGCTCTCCTCTATAAGGGCGATCTCTATGGCGACGATCTTCTCAAAAGCCTCCACGGCGCTGTAGACCTCGGGGCCACGGAGGGCGGTGCGCAGATGCTCCAGGGAAAGCTCCTGCACGATGCCCATAGCGGGGATCATGGCCTTGGGACCGATGCCGAGCCGGGCGTGCACCAGGCCGATGCGCCGCCTCCTTTCCGCGTAGGCCCGGTCGTACGCCCCCGAGAAGAGCTCGCCGTACCAGCGGGCGAAGGTCCGGTAAAGCCGCTCCACCCGCCCCGGCTCGGCGTGGAGGATGGCGCCGAGCTCCGGGTCCCGCCCCAGGTAGTCGTAGAAGGCCAGGGCCACCTCGTGGGCGATAGAGGTCATGACCTCGCCGAGCTCCCTAAGGAGGGCGGCATGGGCCTCGGTGAAGCCCGTGCGCCGCTTTAGGAGTTGCAAAAGCTCCCCGGGGCCCACGGGACAAATCTACCCTTCCCGGGCTCTTCCCGTCTAGGGCAAAGGGCCCGGCTCCAGGCAGGGGGTGCGGGCCCTCTGCCCAAGAAGGCGATGGAAAAGCTCGGCCTACCTCCTCCGGCCGAGCTTATGCCGTTGGGGTGCTTACGCCGGCATGGGGTGCCGCTACTCCGTGCTCACCCCCTGCTCCACCTGCTGGTTCGCGGGCTCCACCATGCGGAAGTGCTCCGCCGGGTTCTCCAGGAGGGTCTCCAGCCGCCTCGCCTTCTCCTCCCGCTTGGCCTCCCTAAGCACGCGGAGGTAGGCGGTAAGGAGCTCCCGCACGTCCTCCACGCCCCGGGCGTCCAGGGGCTTCACCGCCACCTTGGCCCCCTTGGCCAGCCGGCGCTTCATGGCCTCCTCGGTGAGGCCCATCTCCGGCCAGTGCCTTAGGTAGACCCGCCCCCCGGTCATCCCCGAGCAGATCCAGGGCCCGGGGTCCCCGAGGACCAGGGCCCGCCCCCGGGTCATGTACTCAAAGGCGAAGCCCTTGGCCTGGGCCCGGGCGGCGAGGTTGCCGAGGTCGTCCCTTAAGGGCCTTTCCGGCTCGCCGCCCAGGACCACGTCGGCCCCGGAAAGCCGGATGCAGAAGCGGCTGTCCGCCACCCCCTCCACGATGAGGAGGCCCCCGATGGCCCCGTAGGCGAAGCTCTTGCCCACGGAGCCGTCCACGTAGGCCCCGTAGGGGTTCCGCCCCTTGAGGACGGCCACGGTGCCGCCGAAGGCGCCCTTGGCCACCCCGTCCTGGGCCCCGCCTTCCACCACCACCTTCATCCCCTCCACGTTGAAGGCGGCGAGGCCGTTTCCGGCCACGCTCCCGGCGTCAAAGCGGAGCTCCACCTCGGCGTCAAACCCCTTGCCGTAAAGGCGCCTCCGGGCGATCTCCCCGGCGAGGTGGGCCCCAAGGGCCCGGTCGGTGGAGTCCACGGGGCCTTCCTGGAAGACGAGGCGCTTGCTGCCCTCGGCGTAGGCGGCCATGACCACCTCGGTGATGGTGCGGGTGAGCTGGTTCAGGGGCTTCCTGAGGACGTGGGCCGAGGTGTCCTTGAGCCAGTCGGGCTCCTCCACGGGGGCGAAGAAGTAGCCCAGGTCCAGCTCCTCCAGGTGGTCCCGCTGGTAGAGGAGGTCCGAGCGGCCCCTTAGCTCCCGAAGGGAGCGGGCCCCCAAAGCGGCCACGAGCTCCCTTAGGGCCTCTCCCTTGGCCCCGAAAAAGCGGACGAGCTGCTCCACCGCCCGGTCCAGGTCCTGGGGGACGAAGCGCTTGAGGCCGTGGGCCAGGGCCTCCTCCAGGGTCTCGATCTGGGTGGTGATGCCCACGTGGCAGGTGTCCAACTGGCAGCCGCGGCAGATAGTGCAGCCGATGGCCACCATGGCCATGGTGGCCATACCCACCCGGTCGGCCCCCAGGAGAACCATGCGCAAGACGTCGTAGGCGGTCTTGAGGCCCCCGTCGGCCCAGATCTCCACCCGGTCCCTAAGCCCCGCCCGCACCAGGGCCCGGTGGGCCCGGCGCACCCCGAGCTCCACGGGAAGCCCGGCGTACTTCAGGGCGTGGAGTCTCGCCGCCCCCGTCCCCCCCTCAAACCCGGAGAGGGTGATGACGTCCGCCCCCGCCTTGGCGATGCCCACGGCGATGGTGCCGATGCCGGGGATCACGGGCACCTTCACCGAGACCAGGGCCTTGGGGTTCACCGTCTTCAGCTCCTCAATGAGCTGGGCCAGGTCCTCAATGGAGTAGAGGTCGTGGTTGTTGGAGGGGCTGATGAGGTCCACCCCGGGGACGGCGTTCCGGGCGGCCGCCACCTTGGGCGAGACCTTCTTGCCGGGGAGGTGCCCTCCCTCGCCGGGCTTCGCCCCCTGGCCGATCTTGATCTCAATGACGCTCGCGGAGTTCAGCATGTAGGCGTGGACCCCGAAGCGGCCCGAGGCCACCTGCTGGCCCCGCCAGGGAGTGTACTTGCCCAGCATGTCGGGGATCTCCCCGCCTTCCCCGTTGATGCACAGCATGTTGAGGCGCTTGGCCGCCTCCACGTAGGCGCGGAAGGAGGCCTCCCCCTGGGAGCCGAAGCTCATGGCGCTGATGACGAAGGGCAGGGAGTGGGCCCCCACGGAGAGGTCCACCTCCTCCGGGGCCACCTCGCTCCTTTCGGGGAAGCGCACCTCCAGAAGCTGGCGGGCGGCCACGGGGTTTTCCCGCTCCAGGGCGCGGACCTTCTCCTGGAAGTGGGCGTAAGGGGCCTGGCCCGCGGCCACCTCCTGGGCCGCCTTGTAGATCCTGGGGTTGAAGCGGAAGTCCTTGGCGGGCATGACCTTCTCCGCCCTAAGGAAGCCCTCCCGCTCAAGGAGGGTACGCTCCAGCTCCAAAAAGCCGTACCCGGCGCCCTCCGAGCCCAAGAAGTTTCGCGTGCCGAAGAGCTCGGCGAGCTCGGGCTTGAGGCCGAGGGCGCTGAAGATCCGGCCGTAGCCCCTGAGCTCGTGGATGCCCATGGTGGAGATGACCTTCTCCAGGCCCTTGCGGAGGGCCTCGAGGGCGTTCGCCACCCCCTTCCTCCCCTCCAGGGCCCGGGCCTTCTCCTCCAGAAGCCACGGGGCCACCGCCTCCGCCCCGAGGCCGAGGAGGAAGGCCAGATCGTGGAGGTTCCGCACGCCCCCGGAGTGGACGAGGAGGGAGGTCCTGCGCCTTAGGGCCACCCCCTCGGCGTCCCGCTTCATGAGGGCCCGGTTCACCGCGGCCACGGCGAGGCCGATGTCAATCCAGACCCCTCCTTGGAAGGCCTCCCGGTCGGAGAGGATGAGGACCTCGGCCCCCTCCTCCACGGCCTTCACCGCCTCCTCCTCCAGGCGCTTGAGCCCCGCAAGGAGCCCCTCCTCCACGGCGAACTGGGGGACGAGGGTCTGGGTCTTGAAGCGGGCCCGGACCTCGGAGAGGGTCAGGGTGCCGAAGGCCTCGGCCAGGGCCTGGTCCTCCTCCAGCACCAGGGGCAGAAGGAGCTCCTCCACCCTTCCCCCCTCCCGGCCGTCGGGAAGGGGCCTTCTGCCGAGGAGGGTGCGGGTGGAGAAGTGCTCGATCTCCCGCTCCCGGTCAATGGCGGGGTTGGTTACCACCGCCACCGTTTCCTTGAAGAACTCGGAAAGGTTGGGCTTTTCCGGGTTGAGGGCGGCGAGGAGCCCGTCGTAGCCCAGGGAGCCGATGGGCTCGTTGCCCGTCTTGGCCAGGGCCTCGAGGTAGGCCTGGTCCCAGCGGTCCCAGCCGTAGGCCCGCTCCAGGCCCAGGGGGGGCGGGGCGGGCTTTTCCTCCACCTCGGCCCCGCTTCCTCCCGCCAGGGGGGGCGGGCCCTCGCGGAGGGGCCCCGCCAGGTGCACCCGGTAGCCCTCCACCGGGGTGCGGGCGGCCATCCTCTCCAGCACCAGGCGCTGGTGCCGGTCAAAGGGCAGGACCTTGGGGCCTTCCGAGGTGAGGCGGAGGTAGACCTTCTCCCCCGGGGCCAAAGGCTTGGGCTCGGAGACGAACTCCTCGGCGCTGAAAACCCCGCGCTCGGAGGAGAAGACGATTTCATAGGGGGTTTCAAACTGCCAAAGGGGCCTCAAGCCCATGGCGTCGGTGGCGAACACGGCCTCGTCCCCGTGGCGGCTCACGATGGCGGCCGGGCCCTGGGCCAAGGGTCCGAAGCGCTGGCGCAGGGCCATGTAAAGGTCCTGGAGGTCCTCGGGCAGGGCCTTGATCTCCCCCAAAACGGGGGGAAAGACCAGGTCCATGGCCTCGGGGAGGGTGAGGCCAAAGCGGTAGATGAGCCCCTCCAGCATGCGGTTCAGGTCCTGGGAGTCCGAGCCCCCGGTGCGGGGGATGCCCAGGAAGTCCATCTCCCGCCTCAGGCGCTCAATGGTGTTGATTTCGCCGTTGTGGCCGAGGAGGCCGAAGGGCTGGACCTGCTCAAAGGTGGAGAGGGTGTTGGTGGAGTAGCGGTTGTGGCCCAGGGCGATGCGGCTTTTGAACTCGGGGCGGGAGAGCTCGGGGTAGTAGCGCTTTAAAAGCTCCGCCGCTCCCCGCACCTTGTAGACCACGCTGTGGGTGGACAGGGAGACCACGTGCACGGGGAAGAGGGCCTCGAGCCTCAGGCCAAGCTCCCACAGGGGGGCGTCCCCGTCCGGGGAAAGCCCCGCCACCTGGAGGAAGAGGGGCTCCGTGCGCCGACCCACAGGCCCCAAAACCTCGCTCACCACCTCGCCCCGCCGGAAGTGCAAGGGGCGCACCCCGAGCCGTTGCCCCTCCCGGCTCAACAGGGCAAAGAACTCCTCTACCCGCCCCTCCTCGCTTTTGGGCACGAAGAAGTGCCCCACGAAGAAGCGGGGGTTGAAGGCTAGGCCCGGATCCAGCCCCGCCCCCTCCAGAAACCGGGCCCAAAGCTCCCGGGGAATATCGGTTTGGATGCCAGTCCCATCCCCCTCGCCGCGGATGGCCCCGGCTCGGTGGGCCATTCTGTATAGGCTTTCCAGGATACGCCGCACGATGCGATGAGAGGGCTTGCCGCTCTTCTCCGCCATGGCGATGATGCCGCAAGCGTCCCGCCCTAGGGGGATATCCGGGTAGGCTTCCTTCCAGGTCATCTTCGGGCTCCTTTGGTCTTGGGGGGTCTGGTGTAGGCAAAGAAATGCACGTTGTTCCTCGGATTATACACGTTGGCCCCAAAGGGGTCAAGGCTAAGGGGGCTTGCCTAGAAAATCGCCTTGTACCCCGGAGGGGGCGGGAGAAGGGTGAGAAGAACCCTAAGGCCGTAGGCGATGAGCTCCAAAAGCGCCCGCGCCATGGCCGTCCAAGGCTTCCGCTCCCAAAGGTATCCCCCACCCAGCCGCGCCTTCATCCCCCCAAACCCCGCGTCCGCCAAAAGCCAACCCCCGGAAGGAGGAAACCGCCTCAGCACCTCTCCCCCCAGCCGGGGGTCCGGGGCGTAGCCCTCCCCGGCCACCCCACCCCAGGGCCACAACAGCCGCCTCCCCCTATCCCACCGCATCAGGGCCAGAAGCCGCGTGTGCCCCCGCACCCGCCGCACCTCCTTCCCCCAACGAAAGCGGAGAAGCCGGTCCTTCAAGGGGTCAAGCCCACCGCGTTGCCAGAGCCAGAGCCCACCCTGGTAAAGTCCT
>NZ_JBAMMI010000017.1:0-9339 GCF_039793865.1 Thermus sp. | reverse complement strand
GTCCCAAGAGGGCGGCCTTCAGGCGCCGGGCCTGGTAAGAGCTCCCCCAGGGGCTTGCACGGCGCCTGGCACCCCATCACCCCCGGCTCAGGCCAGCGGGCCCCCGGGGAGAAGGCCGGGGGCGGGGGCAAAGGTGGGTGCCGGTACGTGGGGGGGTTTCGCGGTATTCTTCTCTTCACATGAGGCGGCTTCTCGCCCTGGCCCTCCTCGAGGCCCTGGCCCTTGGGGCTTCCGGGCCCCTGGAGGCCCTCCTGGTCGTTCAGGAAGAGGTGGTGGAGGAGGGGGAGCTCCGCACCTACACCGGGGTGCAGCGCTACCCCGTGGCCTCCGAGGGGGAGCTTAAGTCCCTCCTGAAGCGGCTTACCCGGGACCCCCGCCCTCCCCGCTTCGTCCTCGAGGGAGGAAGGTGGCGGGGTGTGGAGAAGAAGGGCCTCGCCTTTGACGAAAAAGAGGCCCTCGCCGCCTACCAGGAGGCCCTGGCCAAGGGCAAAAGGAGCTTCCGCCTCCCCGCGCGCTACCTGCCCCCCACCCCGAGCCTCAAGGAGCTTTACGCCCTGGGGGTGCGGGAGCACCTGGCCACGGGGGAAACAGACTTCCGGGGCTCGAGCCGGGAGAGGGTCCACAACCTGCTCCTCGCCTCCAGCAAGCTGGACGGCCTCCTCATCCCTCCAGGGGCCTTCTCCTTCAACCAGGCCCTGGGGCCCGTAAGCGAGGAGGAAGGGTACAAGGAGGCCTTTGTCATCGTGGGGGACCGCACGGAGCAGGGCGTGGGAGGCGGGGTGTGCCAGGTCTCCACCACCCTCTTCCGGGCCTTTTTCTTCGCCGGGCTCCCCATCCTGGAGCGCCACGCCCACAGCTACCAGGTGGCCTACTACAAGCCCACGGGGCTGGATGCGGCGGTCTTCCAGCCCCAGAAGGACCTCGAGGTCCTGAACGACACCCCGGGCCACCTCCTCGTCCAGCGCTCGGTGGTGGGCACCCGGCTCCGCTTCCACCTCTTCGGCACCAAGGACCGGGAGGTGCGCTGGGAGGGCCCCTTTATAAAGGACCGCAAGCCCCCCCTCCCGCCCCGGGAAATCCCGGACCCCTCCCTGCCCCCGGGAACACGCAAGCAGGTGGACTTCGCCGCGGAAGGGGCCCGGGTGGAGGTGCGCCGGGTGGTGCGCTACCGGGACGGGCGGACGGTGGAGGACCGGGTGGTGAGCCTCTACCGCCCCTGGGGAGCGGTCTACCTGGTGGGGCCTAGGCCGGAAGCTCCAGAAGCACCGCCCGCTCCACGGGAAGGAGGCGATGGGGCTCCCCCACCCAGGCCCCTTCCCCCCGCCGGAGGTGCAGGTACCGCCCCTCCGGCAGGTCAATGACGAGCTCCCCCTCCAAAAGGAGGTAGAAGGCGCTTTGGGAGCGCTCCTCCCCCTCCCTTAGGGCGTAGGCCCTCAAGGGAAGCCCTGGGACCTCCACCCGGCCCTCCCGGGCCAGGCGCAGGAGGTGGAGCTTGTAGCTTTGCATCCCCTTCTCCTTCCGGCCTCAGGCCTTGGCCACCGCCTTCTTGGCCCGGCCCTTGAGCATGCGGAGCTTGAAGAGGGCTCGCTTGGCAAGCCGTGCCGCCTCCCCCTCTAGGGCCTCTCCCCGGGCCAGGGCCTCCGCCGCCCGGCGCTCCTCGGGGGAAAGCTCGGCGAGGAAGGGCTTTAGCTCCTCCCAGTCCCCGGGCAAGCCCACCTTGGCGGCCCCTTTAGAAGGCCTTCCCTTGGGCCGGGGCTTGGCCTTCCCGCCCTCGCCCTTGGGCGAGGCCTTGGGGGCGGGAAGGAGCTTGGGGTCGTGCTCGGGGCAACCCGGGTTCATGCAGAGGGCCTTCCCGCCCTTCTTCACCAGGGGCCAGCCGCAGGCGGGGCAGGTTTCCTCCAGGAGGGGGTAGAAGGAGAGGAAGTCGCAGGCCCCGTTCTCGCACTTGTAGTAGGGTTTTCCCCGCTTGCTCCTTTTTTCCAGGACCCGGGCGCCGCACTTTGGGCAGGTGTGGCCCGTGGGGCGGCCGTCGTCCCGGGTGTAGTCGCACTCCGGGTAGCCCGAGCAGGCGATGAAGCTCCCGTAGCGCCCCTCCTTCCTGACAAGGGGCCTCCCGCACTTGGGGCAGGCCTCCCCGATGGGCTCGGCCTCCCGCTTTTCCAGGGGCTCGGTGTAGGTGCACTCCGGGTAGCCGGTGCACCCCAGGAACTGGCCGTAGCGGCTCACCTTGAGCTCCAGGGGCCTGCCGCACCGGGGGCAGGTCCGCTTGGGCACCTGGGCGAGCTCCCCCAGGAAGGGCTCGTAGAACTCCCAGACCACCCTGGGCCAGGGCGCCTTGCCCTCCTCCACCTCGTCCAAGCGGTCCTCCATGCGGGCGGTGAACTCGTAGGCCACCACCTGGGGAAAGCGCTCCTTGAGGTAGCGGGTCACCTGGCGGCCCAGGGGGGTGGGGAGGAGGGTGCGCCCCCGCCTTTCCACGTAGCCCCGCTTCTCCAGGGTTTCCAAGGTGGGGGCGTAGGTGGAGGGGCGCCCGATGCCGAGCTCCTCCATGGTCTTCACCAGGCTGGCGTCGGTGTAGCGGGGGGGCGGCTCGGTGAAGTGCCGCTCGGGGGTGGCCTGGAGGAGCTTCGCCAAAGCCCCCTCGGGCACGGCGGGCACCGGGGGTTCCTCGCCCTCCTCCTCCCGGCCCCAGGCCCGGAGGTAGCCCTCAAACTTGAGGACCGAGCCCGAGGCCCGGAAGAGGTACCGCCCCCCTTCGCTCTTCAGGAGGACGGAGGTCTGCTCGTAGAGGGCGTCCTTCATCTGGCTTGCCAGGAAGCGGCGCCAGATGAGCTCGTAGAGGCGGTACTCCTCCTCGGAGAGGTAGGGGCGGACGCTTTCCGGGGTGCGCCTTGGGTCCGTGGGGCGGATGGCCTCGTGGGCGTCCTGGACCCCCTCCTTGCGGTTCTTGTAGACCCGGGGGGCCTCGGGCAGGAAGTCCTCGCCGAAGACCTCCCCGATGACCTCCCGGGCCAGGGCCAGGGCCTCTGGGGAAACCCGCACCGAGTCCGTGCGCATGTAGGTGATGAGGCCCACGGTGCCCTCGGGGAGGTCCACCCCCTCGTAGAGCCTCTGGGCGATGCGCATGGTGCGGCTTGCGGTGTAGCCCAGGCGGGTGCTGGCCGCCTGCTGCAGGGTGGAGGTGGTGAAGGGAGGCGGGGGAGACTTGCGGCGTTCCCGCACCTCCACCTGGTCCACCCGGTAGGGGAGCCCGGCCACGGCCTCCGCCAGGGCCTTGGCCTCGGCCTCGGTCCTCAGGTGGAGCCTTCCCTCCTTCTCCCCCTGGCCCGTCCAGAGGCGCTTCCCCTCGGCTTCCAGGAGGGCGGCGAGGAGGGTTTTCCCCTCCACGGCGAAGGTCCCCGTGAGGGTCCAGTACTCCTCCTTCTGGAAGGCCTCAATCTCCTCCTCCCGCTCCACCACGAGCCTTAGGGCCACGCTCTGCACCCTTCCCGCCGAGAGGGCCCGCTTGCGGAACTCCAGGGAGAGGAGGGGGGAGAGGTTGTAGCCGAGGAGGCGGTCCAGCACCCGCCTCGCCTGCTGGGCGTCCACCAGGTTCTGGTCTATGGGCCTCGGGGCTTCCACCGCCTGGCGCACCACCCTCGGGGTGATCTCGTGGAACTCCACCCGGATGGGCTCCTTGGGGTCGCGGCCCAGGAGGCGGGCCACGTGCCAGCCGATGGCCTCCCCCTCCCGGTCGGGGTCGGTGGCGATGAGGAGGCGCTTGCCCTGGGCCGCCCGCTTGAGCTCCTCCACCACGGGCTTCTTGTCCTTCTTCACCTCGTAGGTGGGGGCGAAGTCCCGCGCCACGTCCACCCCGAGGCTACGCTCGGGCAGGTCGGCCACGTGACCCCGGCTCGCCCGCACCTCGTAGCCAGGCCCCAGCATCTTCTGGATGCTTTTGGCCTTGGCCGGGGACTCCACCACCACCAAGGTGGTGGCCCCTTGCGCGGAAGCTCCTTGGCCGGGTTTTGGGCGTTTGCCTTTCGCGGGCATCGCCCCCTATTTAGGGGCGTAAAGGAGGGCTTGTCAAGGGTTCCCTGCCGGGTTCTTCGGCCCCAAGTCCACCCCGGGGTAGCCCCTAGGAAGGAGCCTCCGCTCCCAGGCGGCCTTTAGAAGCTCCTCCCGGAAGTCGGGGTGGGCGATGGCGATGAGGGCCAGGGCCCTTTCCCTTAAGGAGCGGCCGAAGAGCTCGGCCACGCCCCACTCCGTGACCACGTAGTGCACGTCGGCCCGGGTGGTGACCACCCCCGCCCCCGGCTTCAGGAAGGGGACGATGCGGCTTTGCCCCTTGGCCGTGGAGGGGAGGGCGATGATGGGCTTTCCCCCCTCGCTCCTCGCCGCCCCCCGGATGAAGTCCAGCTGGCCGCCGAAGCCGGAGTAGATGCGGGTGCCGATGGAGTCCGCCACCACCTGGCCGGTGAGGTCCACCTCAATGGCCGAGTTGATGGCCA
The DNA here is from genome assembly GCF_039793865.1 of Thermus sp. Taxonomy (GTDB): domain Bacteria; phylum Deinococcota; class Deinococci; order Deinococcales; family Thermaceae; genus Thermus. Next base: position 4,849 of record NZ_JBAMMI010000017.1, on the reverse strand, counting down.
CCATCTTGCGGTTCTGGGCCACCACGAAGGGGTCGTTGACGTAGTCGGCGGGGTGGAGCTCAAAGAGGGGGTTGTCGTGGACGAAGCGGTAGAGCCTCTCCGAGCCCAGGACGAAGGTGCCGATGACCTTGCCCGGGTGGAGGGTCTTCCTGGCCCCGGTGATGAGGCCCTTGAGGAAGGCCTCGAGGACCCCGTCGGAGATCATCTCCGTGTGCACCCCGAGGTCCTTCCGCCCCTCGAGGCTCGCCAAGACGGCGTCGGGGATGGCCCCGATGCCCATCTGCAAGGTGGCCCCGTCCTCAATAAGGCCCGCCACGTGCTCCCCGATCCTCCGCTCCACCTCGCCGAAGCCTTCCCGCTTAAGCTCGGGCAGGGGCCAGTCCAGCTCCACGATGGCGGTGAAGCGGGAGACGTGGACGAAGGTGTCCCCCAGGGTTCTCGGCATCCTGGGGTTCACCATGGCGATGACGAGGGGGGCGGCCTCGAGGGCGGCCTTGGTGGCGATGACCTCCACCCCCAAGGAGCAGAAGCCGTGCTCGTCGGGCGGGGAGACCTGGACGATGGCGGCGTCCAAGGGGAGGACGCCCCGCTTGAAGAGCCAGGGCACCTGGTGGAGCATGACGGGCACGTAGTCCGCCCGCCCCTGGTTCACCGCCTCCCGGTCGGCGGGGCCCACGAAGAGGGAGCGCCTCCGGAAGTGCCCCTCCATCTCCGGGGCGGCGAAGGGGTCCTCCCCCAGCTGCAGGAGGTGGACGAGCTCCACGTTTTCCAGCTCCTCCTTGCGGGCGGCGAGGGCCTTGAGGAGGGGCGTGGGAGTGGCGGCGTTGCCGGAGACGAAGACCCGCATCCCGGACCGGATAAGGGTCACGGCGTCCTCGGGGGAGGTGAGCTTCTTGCGGTAGCTCATTCTAGGTGGCCTCCTTTCTGGCCAAGGAGGAGGTAGGCCCCCTGGCGGAGGGCGGGGACCTTTAGGGGGTCGTCCCCCATCCTGAGCAGGAAGGGCAGGAGGGTGGCGGTGAGGGCGTGGCTCGCCGTGCGGGGCACCAGGGCGGGAACGTTGGGCAGGCAGAAGTGGGTGACGCCCATCTCCTGGTACAGGCCCACCCGGCTGGTCTCGGCGATGCCCCCCTGGTCAATGGCGAAGTCCAAAAGGACCGAGCCCGGGCGCATGCGGGAGAGGAGCTCCCGGGTGAGGAGGACGGGGGCGCGCTCCCCCGGCACGGCCACCGCCCCCACCAAAACGTCGGCGAAGGCCACGTAGCGCTCCAGGCGGCTTTGGGTGACGAGGGCGGTGACGGCCCCCGGGACCTCCCGGGCCGCCTCCTCCAGGGCGGGAAGGGCCTTGTCCAGGAGGTAGACCGAGGCCCCGGCTCCCAAAAAGGCCCTTCCCGCCGCCCGGCCCAGGACCCCCGCCCCCAGGACCACCACGTCCGCCGGGGGGATGCCGGGAAGGCCCGAGAGGAGGACCCCAGGCCCCACGGGGGCCTCTAGAAGCCGCCCGGCGATCTGGGGCGCAAGCCTCCCGGCGATCTCGCTCATGGCCTTCAGGACCGGGCGCCTTTCCCCTTCCCCCACCAGCTCGTAGCCGATGGCGGTGAGGCCCTTTTCCGCCATGGCCTCTATGAGGCCGGACTCCGCGGTGGCCAGATGCAAAAAGCCCATGAGGGTGGCCCCGGGGCGGAAGAGGGCGACCTCCTCGAGGGTGGGCCTTCCCACCTTGAGCACCACTTCCGGGCGGCCAAAGGCCTCCTCCCGGCTCACCAGCCTGGCCCCGGCCTCCTCGTAGGCCTCGTCGGGAAAGCCCGCCCGCTCCCCGGCCCCCCGCTCCACGTAGACCCGGTGGCCCAAGGCGGCGAGCTCCCGCACCCCCTGGGGGGTGAGGGCCACCCGCCCCTCCCGCACCCCCTCCCCGAAGAGGGGAAGGTTTTTCAGCGCCATCCGTTCCTTGGGTAGGCCGATGTCCATACCCGCCTCCTGGCCCCAAGCTTACGGGAAGCCCTCTGGGCGGATGTCCCTTTCCCTTCTCATGGGCCCTGGCCGTAGGCTTTTCCCGTGGACGCCTTCGCCGACTGGCTCTTCGTGGTCCTCTGGATCCTCGGGGTCCTCCTCACCTTCCTCCCCTTGGTGCCCGCCACCTTGGTCATCCTCCTCGCCGCCTTCCTCCACGAGCTCCTTTTGGGTTTCCAAGAGCTTTCCCTGGGGACGTGGGTCCTCCTCGGAGTTCTGGCCCTCCTCGCCATGCTCCTGGACAACGTGGCGGCCCTCCTCGGCGCCAGGCGCTACGGAGCGGGCCGGGCGGGGCTCTGGGGAGCCTTTTTGGGTGGCCTCCTGGGCCTTTTTCTGGGGGTGTGGGGGGTCCTGGTCCTCCCCTTCCTCCTGGCGTGGCTCTTTGAGTACCTCTCGGGGCGCAGGCCCGAGGAGGCCCTAAAGGCGGCCTGGGGCACCCTGGTGGGCCTCATGGGGGGCGTGGCGGCCAAGGTGCTGGTCCACTTGGCCATGGGGCTTTGGGTCCTGCGCCAGATCTTCTAGGGGTGGGGTATGCTTTCCCCCATGGAGATCGTCTTCGTCACCCGGGAAGGGTGCGGGCTTTGCGAGAAGGCGGAAAGGGCCCTCTGGACCCTGGGGGTCCCCTACGTGGACCGGGACCCCGAGCTTTTTCGGCGGTACACCTTCCGGGTCCCGGTGCTCCTTTGGGGGGAGGAGGTGCTTCTGGAAGGGGTCTTTGGAGAGAAAGAGCTCGCCGAGCGCCTGGCGGCGCTTCTGGGAGGCCAGGAATGAACCCCACCATGATCCAGATCGGCCCCTTGAGGATCCAGTGGTACGGGTTTCTGCTCACCCTGGCCATCTTCATAGGCTTTGAGCTGGCCAAGAGGCGCCTAAAGGCCTGGGGGCTGGACACGGAGCGGTTTGAAACCGCCGTCTTCTGGGCCGTGGTGTGGGGGGTAGTGGGGGCGCGGCTCGGGTACGTCCTCACCTCCCCCGGCTATTTCCTGGAAAACCCGGTGGAAATCCTTTATATCTGGCACGGGGGGCTTTCCTTCCACGGGGCCATCCTGGGGGGCACCCTGGCCTTTTACTACTTCCACCGGAGGCGGGGCTATCCCTTGTGGCCCTACCTGGACGCCGCCACCCCTGGGGTGGCCCTGGGGATCATCGCCGGGAGGATCGGGAACCTCATGAACGGCTCCGACACCGCAGGCCGCCTCACCTCCTTGCCCATCGGCTTCACCTGGCCGGAGTGGGCCCGGGGTTTCCCCGGGGTCTGCCCCGGCATAGACGACATTTCCCAGGTGTACCGGTGCCAAGAACTCCTCCGGGGCCCGGTGCACCTGACCCAGGTCTATGGGGCCTTGGTGGGCCTCATCCTCCTGCCCCTCTCCTTCTACTGGCTCAGGAAAAAGCCTTTTTACGGGTACGCCTTCTGGAACTTCCTCCTGTGGTACAGCGTCCTCCGCTCGGTCCTGGAGGAGCCCTTCCGCCTGAACCCCCTTTGGCTTCCCATCTACCGCAACGAGGCGCTGGGCATCGGCCTCTTTACCGCCACCCAGGTGGTGAGCCTCTTTCTCGTCCTCCTTTCCCTCTACATGCTGAGGCGCCTGGGCCGGGCGGTAAGATAACCCCATGGTGCTTCCTCCCCGCAAGGACTCCTTGAAGTGGAGCGCCTACCCCGAGGGCGTCCTCCCCCTGTGGGTGGCGGACATGGACTTCCCCGTGGCCGAGCCCATCCGCAAGGCGATCCGGGAGCGGGCGGAGGGGTTTTTGGGCTACCCGCCCCGGGAAGGGGACCCGGAGCTCAAGGCCCTCCTCCTGGAAAGGGGAGGCCTCGAGGGGGAGGTGGCCTTCATGCCCGGGGTGGTGGTGGGGCTTTACGCCGCCGTGGCCGCCTTCACCGCCCCCGGGCAGGGGGTGCTGAGCCAGGTGCCCGTCTACCCCCCCTTCCTGGCCGCCATCCGGGAGCAGAAGCGCACCCTTCTCGCCAACCCCTTAAGGGAAACCGAGGAGGGGTGGCGGCTGGACCTCTCGGGCCTGGAGCGCCTGGCCTACGCCTCGAGGCTCCTCCTCTTCTGCCACCCGCAAAACCCCACGGGCCGGGTGTTCACCGAGGAGGAGCTTCTGGCCCTGGCCCAGATCGCCAAGAAGCACGACCTCATCGTGGTCTCCGACGAGCTCCACGCCCCCCTGACCTACGAGAGGCCTCACGTCCCCCTGGCCCGCTTCCTCCCGGAAAGGACCCTCACCCTGGTGGGCCCGGGCAAGGCCTACAACCTGGCGGGCCTGCCCATAGGGGCGGCGGTAGGGCCCAAGCCCCTGGTGGAGGCCCTGAAGCGCCACCTCCCCCACACCTTCCCCAACGTCCTGGCCATGGCCGCCTGGAAGGCCGCCCTCCTGGAAGGGGAGGACTGGCTTCGGGAAACCCGGGAAAGGCTTAAGGCGAACCGGGACCGGGTGGCGGCCTGGGCCAAGGAGGTGGGCCTCGGCCACTTCCCCCCGGAAGGCACCTACCTGGCCTGGCTCAAGACGGGGATCCCCAAGGCGGCGGCCTACCTCCTCCAGGAGGCCCGGGTGGCCCTGAACCCGGGGGAGAACTTCGGGGAGGGGTACGACCGCTACGTGCGCCTCAACTTCGCCACCTACCCCGAGGTCCTCGAGGAGGCCCTGAGGCGGCTCGGAGAAGCCCTGGGCCGGGGAGGCTAAGTGCCCGCACCTTGGCTTTGCAACACGGGATGCCCAAGCTTGGGCTTTGGGAAAGCTCTTTTGGGGCCCCCACCGCGGCTTTTGCCGCGGTGGGGTACTTAAAAGGGCGCGCCAGGCCTTCCCCTTCCCGGTGCGGGCCCTGCATGCGGACGCC
>NZ_JBAMMI010000016.1:0-9501 GCF_039793865.1 Thermus sp. | reverse complement strand
TTAGGGGGGTTTTGCTTTTGACGGTGCGCCCTAGGGCGCTTTAGAACCCGCGCACGTTCAAGAAGGGCTCGGGGTGGGGATGGCCCGAGGTGTTGGTCCAGCCCGCCGTGCTTTCGGCGTTTTGCAGGAGGGCCTGCTTCACCTGGGCCGGGGTGTAGGTGGGGTAGCGGGAAAGGACCAGGGCGGCGGCCCCGGCCACGTGGGGCGTGGCCATGGAGGTGCCGCTTATGGTGTTGTAGCTCTGGGTGGAGGCGTTCCAGGTGGAAAGGATGGAGACCCCGGGGGCGGCCAGGTCCACGTCGTGGCCGTAGTTGGACCAGGAGGGCCAGTCGTTTTGGCTGTTGGTGGCGCTCACCGTGATCGCCTCGTCGTAGGCCGCCGGGGTGTGGTTCTGGGCGTCGTCCCCCTCGTTTCCCGCGGCCACCACCACGGTGATCTTGTAATCGCACACCGCCTTCTGGATGACGTTGTGGAAGGCGTTGGTGGAGCGGTTGGCGGGGCAGTAGAGGCCGTCCTGGTCGTCGGTGCCGCTCCCGCCCAGGCTCATGTTCACCACCTTGGGCTTGCCCCCGTTGTTGTGGGCGATGACCCAGTTGAGCCCCTGGATGATGCCGCTGGTGGAGCCCGAGCCGGAGCCGGAGAGGACCTTCACCGCCCAGAGCTCGGCCTGGGGGGCCACCCCCAGCACCCCTAGGCCGTTGGCCGCGGCGGCGATGGTCCCGGCCACGTGGGTGCCGTGGCCGTTGTCGTCGTCGTAGGGGGCGGCGCACCTGCCCCGGCACTTCACCACGGCGTAGCCCCCTTTGAGGTTGGGCAGGTCCTCGTGGCCCACCTTGATCCCCGTGTCCACCACGTACACGGAAACCCCGGCCCCCTTGGCCGTGGTGGTGGGGGCGCCGATGCGCTCCACCCCCCAGGGGATGGTCTCCCCGTAGGCCCGGACCTCCTGGTCGGGGCTGAGGGCGTACACCCGGGGGTCCTTGGCGAGCCGCTCGGCCTTGGCGGGGGAGAGGTTGCGGAGGATGACCGCCCCCAGGGCCTCGAGGCGGTCCTCGGCCGGGATGGTGAGGCCGTGGTCCCGCTCCAGGGCGGCGAGCTTCTCCGCCACCCGGGCGGGGCTGGGGAGGCCGGGCTCGAGGACGGCGATGTAGGTTCCGCCCCCCGAAAGGCTCTGCGGGGTCAGGCTCGCCTGCTGCTGGCAGGCGGCCAGGACCAGTAGACCCATAAACCAAAGCGCCGCTTTCCTCATCGCTCCTCCTTGGGTGAGGACTCTACCCCTTGGGGGCCTGGGCCGTCAAGGCCTATAGTGGGGGCGTGGATTTTTTAGAGGCCCTCTCCCGCCCGCCTCTGATCCTGGGGGTGGACCCAAGGCCGATGCTCCACGGCCCGGAGCCCTTGGCCCATATCCGCCGCTACACCTTGGAGCTCCTTGAGGCCCTGGCCCCGCGCCTCGCCGCGGCGAAGTTCCAGCTGGCCTTCTTTGAGGCCTTGGGCCCTGGGGGAATGGCGCTTCTCGTGGAGCTCGCCAGCGCCTCCCGGGTCATGGGGCTACCGGTGATCTTTGACGGGAAGCGGGGGGACATCGGCTCCACCGCCGAGGCCTACGCCCGGGCGTATCTGGAAGCCTTCCCGGGAAGCGCCCTCACCCTGAATCCGTACCTGGGCCTGGACGCCCTCCTCCCCCTCTTCCAGGCCGCCTCCCGCACGGGGGGCGAGGTCTTCGTCCTGGCGAAGACCTCCAACCCGGGCTCCGGCTTCCTTCAGGACCTCCCCGTGGAGGGAAGGCCCCTCTACCTCCACCTGGCGGAGGCCTTGGCCCGGGAGGGGGAGGCCTACCGGGAAGGGGCGTGGAGCCGGGTGGGGATGGTGGTGGGGGTCACCTACCCGGAGGCCGTGGCCAGGGTGCGGGAAGCGGCGCCCCACGCCCCCCTTCTCCTTCCCGGGGTGGGGGCCCAGGGGGGGAGGCCCTTCAAAGGGGAGGGGTTTCTTTTCGCGGCGAGCCGGGCCCTTTACTACCCGAAGGGGAAGCCGGACCTAAAGGCCGCCCTGGAGGCGGCGGAGGCCCTCCTAAAGGCTCTGGTAGAGTAGGGGGGATGGACGTCCTAGAGCTTTACCGGAGGACGGGGGCCCTTCTAGAGGGCCACTTCCTCCTGAGGTCGGGGTTCCACTCTCCCGTCTTCTTCCAGTCCGCGGCCCTCCTCCAGCACCCCCTTTACGCCGAGGCCGTGGGGGAGGCTTTGGGAAAGCTTTTTGAGGACGAGAAGGTGGACTTCGTCATCGCCCCGGCCATCGGGGGGGTGGTGCTCTCCTTCGTGGTGGCGAAAGCCCTCGGGGCCCGGGCCCTCTTCGCCGAGAAGGACGGGAAGGGGGGGATGCTGATCCGCAGGGGGCTCACCGTGAACCCGGGGGACCGCTTCCTGGCGGTGGAGGACGTGGTGACCACCGGGGAGAGCGTCCGCAAGGCGATCCGGGCGGCGGAGGCGCGGGGTGGGGTTTTGGTGGGGGTCGGGGCCTTGGTGGACCGGAGCGGGGGAGGGGTGGCCTTCGGAGTGCCTTTCCGGGCCCTCCTCGCCCTCGAGGTCCCCCAGTACCCGAAGGAGGCCTGCCCCCTCTGCCGGGCGGGGGTGCCCTTGGAGGAGGCGTAGGCGGTGCGGGCTTTGGTCTTCGCCTTTCTCTTCGCTTTGGCCCTGGCGGCCCCCGAGGAGGCGGCCAGAGAAGCCGTTTCCCGCTGGCTTAGGGGGGAGCTTTCCCCAAAGCTTGAGGACCTCCTCAAGGCCCCTCCCGAGGAGGCCTCGAGGCTCCTTGAGCGCTTCGCCCTCTTTCCCCCGCCCCCTGAGGGGCTCGCCGTAAACCTGGAAAGCCCCCGGGTGGAGGAAAGCCGGGTCTCCTTCCCGGCCGCCCTGGGGGAGGAGGTGGGGGAGGTGGTGGTGGTCCTGGAGGGAGAGAGGGTAGCGCGGGTCTACTTCCGCCCGCAGGGGCTCGGGGTGCCCCCCTACCTTCTCACTCCTGGGGCGGGCTTGGGGTTTCTCCTCTTCTCCCTCTTCTGGACCCTGCTTCTCCTAAGGCCCTCCCCCTTCCGGGCGTGGCTTTTGGAGGCCCTCTCCCTGGTCCGGGCCCAGAGGGGCCTTTACCTCCTCACCAACCTCCTCCTCTACGGCCTCTTCGCCTTGGGCGCCCTCCTCGCCTACGCCGTGCCCGAGCTTGCCCGGGCGGTGCAGGTCCTCTTTGGAGGGGCTTTAGAGGCCTTGGGCCTTAAGGAAGCGGTGGACAGAGGCGTTCTGGTCCTCGCCGGGGTCATCTTCTACTGGAACTTCAGCCAGGGGCTTTTCCTCACCGGGCTTTTCCCCGCCCTTCTCCTCGGGCTTCCCGTCCTCCTCCTGAACGCCCTTCGCTACCTCGCCTTTGGCTTCGCCCTCTCCCCGGCCCTTCTGGGAAGCGCCTTCCTCTTCCACCTGCCCACCCTCCTCCTGGAGCTTCAGGCCTACATCCTCGTCACCTTCGGCGGGCTCGTCCTTCTTGCCCGGGTGGCCGGGGGAAAGGGGTACCGGGAGGGGCTTAGGGGGCTCCTCTTGGCCTTCTATCTGGGGGCCCTCTTCCTCCTCGCCGCCGCTTGGTACGAGGCCTGGGAGGTGGTCTTCCTCCTATGAGGGTGGCGGTGCTGGGCGCGGGGGCCTGGGGGACGGCCCTGGCCGTGCTCCTCGCCAGCAAGGGGGTGCCCACGGCCCTGTGGGCGAGGCGCAAGGAGCAGGCCGAGGCCATGAGGGCCCACCGGGAGAACAAGGACCACCTGCCCGGGGTGGCCCTCCCGGCCTACCTCTACCCCACCTCTAATCCCGAGGAGGCCTTGGAGGGGGTGGAGCTCGCGGTGGTGGCGGTGCCTTCCAGGGCCCTTCGGGAGACCTTGGCGGGCCTTCCCCTGGCCCCCTGGTACGTTTCCGCCACCAAGGGCCTCTACTACGAGGAGGGGGTCCAGACGCCCGCGGAGGTGGTGGAGGCCCTGACCGGAAGGCCCGCCGTGGCCCTCTCGGGGCCCAACCACGCCGAGGAGGTGGCCCGCTTCCTCCCCACGGCGAGCGTGGCCGCGGGGCCGGAGGACCTCGCCCGGCGGGTCCAGGCCCTCTTCTCCGGCCCCACCTTCCGGGTCTACACCACCCGGGACCGCCGGGGGGTGGAGCTCGGGGGGGCGGTGAAGAACGTCCTGGCCCTGGCGGCGGGCATGGTGGATGGCCTCAGGCTTGGGGACAACGCCAAGGCCGCCCTCCTCACCCGGGGCCTCAGGGAGATGGTCCGCTTCGGCACCGCGCTTGGGGGAGAGGAGGCCAGCTTCTACGGGCTTGCGGGCCTTGGGGACCTCCTGGCCACGGCCTACAGCCTTCACTCCCGCAACCGCGGGGCCGGGGAGCGGCTGGTGCGGGGGGAGGCCCGGGAGCGCCTCGAGGACCGGGGGGTGGTGGAGGGGCTCTACGCGGTGCAGGCCATGGTGGCCTGGGGAAAGGAAGCGGGGGTGGAGCTTCCCATCGCCGAGGCCGTCTACCAGGTGGCCTACGGGGGCCTGGACCCCCTGGCGGCCCTCAAGGCCCTCATGGCCCGGGAGCCCAAGGAGGAGTGATGCCGCCTCCTGCTGGCGCAGGCCAGGGGAGACCCGGAAAAATCCCCAGAGCGGTTTGGCCTAGGCGAAGGATTCCCGGATGAAGGGGATGGGGCCTGGGGTAAGATGGGTGAGGATGCTCGCCCGCAAAGCCCTCTCCGTGGAGCGCTACCTGGAAGAGGAGGCGGCAAGCCCCGTGAAGCGGGAGTTCTTCCGCGGCTTCGCCTACGCCATGGCGGGGGCCAGCGCTCTCCATAACCGGGTGGCCCTGAACCTCGCCGCCCGTTTCCTGGAGGCGGCCCGGCCTAGGGGATGCCGGGTCTACATGAGCGACATGAAGCTCCGCATCCGGGACGAGGCGGTCTATTATCCCGACGTGATGGTGGTCTGTGGGGAGGGCCCGCCCCACCCGTACTACGAGGAAGCCCCCTGCGTCCTCGTGGAGGTCCTGTCCCCGGCCACGGAGGCCCTGGACCGCCGGGAGAAGCGGGCCATGTACCTCAGCCTGGAAAGCCTCCAGGTCTATCTCCTGGTGGACCCGGAGAGGCGGCGCTTTACCGTCTACCGCCGCACCCCGGAGGGGTTCGTGGAGGAGGAGAGCAAGGAGGTCTACATCCCCTGCCTGGACCTCCGCCTCTCCCTCGAGGACGCCCTCCGGCTCTAAAAGAACTCGGCGAGGAAGCCCAGAAGGGCGGTGCGGAAGGCCTTGGGGTTTTCCAGGTTGGCGAGGTGGCCGGTCTCGGGCAGGATGAGCATGCGGGCGTCGGGGAGGGCCTTCCACATGCGCCTCGCCTCCTCCGGGGGGGTGAGGGTGTCCTCCTCCCCCACGAGGACCAGGGCGGGCACCTCCATCCTGGGGAGAAGGGGGGTGGAGTCGGGCCTTTCCGCGAGGGCCACCAGGCTTTCCGCCACAGCCTCGGGGCTTGCCTCCAGGAGGATCGCCTTGGCCTTCTCCACCACCTCGGGCTTGGTGGCCTGGGTGGTCTTCCCCAGGTGGCTTGGGAGGAGGGCCTCGGGCAAGAAGCCCACCCCTTCCTTAAGGACCCGCTCCTTGAGGGCGTAGCGGTTCCTCTTGGTCTCCTCGCTGTCGGGCCCCGCGCGGGTGCTGGAAAGCACCGCTCCCAGGAAGCGCTCCGGGGCCTTGCGGAAGAGCTCAAAGATGAGGTAGCCCCCCATGGAAAGCCCCACGAAGACCGCCCGCTCCAGCCCCGCCCCCTCCATCTCCTGAAGCACCTTCTCGGCGGCCTCCCCCAGGGAAAGGCCCAGGTAGTGGGGGGCGAGGACGGGGAGGCGGGTCTTGAGGAGGGCCACCTCCTTCTCCCACATCCTGGGGCTGTAGGGGAAGGCGTGCAGGAAGACCACGCCCTTCATGCCTCCTCCTTCACGGGCTCGCCCCTCAGGCCCAGGGCCTCGAGGCGGGCGATGAGGGCGGGGTCTTCCACGAGGACCACGTTCTCCCGCCCCAGGGTCTTGGCCCGGAGCTTCCCCTCCTTGGCCGCCTCCTTCCAGGCCTCCATGAGGTCGGGGTGGGCTACGAGGAGGGGCGTCACCTTGTGGGCCGGGTAGCGCCTCACCTTAGGGCCTCCTCCAGGGCGTGCCAGGCCAGGGTGGCGCACTTCACCCGGGCGGGGAGCTTGGCCATCCCCTGGAGGGCGAGGAGGTCCCCCAGGGCGGGGTCTGGGGGGGCGCCTTCCACCACCATGGCCTGGAACTTGCGGGAAAGCTCCAGGGCCTCCGCCACCTTCTTCCTCTTCACCGCCTCGGTCATGAGGGAGGCGCTCGCCGTGCTGATGGCGCACCCCTGGCCCTGGAAGCGGATGTCGGCGATGGTGTCCCCCTCCAGGAGGACCATCACCTCTACCTGGTCCCCGCAAGAAGGGTTCATCCCCCCGGCTTGCCTTGTGGCCCCGGGCAGGACCCCGAAGTTCCTCGGGGTCTGGTAGTGGTTCAGGAGGATCTCCCGGTAGAGCTCGTCAAGGACGCTCATTGGACCATTATAGCCAGGCCCGGTACTTGGCCTCTATCCTTAGGAGGGCCTCCACGAAGCGGTCCACCTCCTCCCTGGTGTTGTAGAGGTAGAAGCTCGCCCGGGCGGTGGCCGCGAGGCCAAGCCTCCGGTGCAGGGGCTGGGCGCAGTGGTGCCCGGCCCGCACGGCGATCCCCTCCTGGTCCAGGAAGGTGGCGAGGTCGTGGGCGTGGAGGCGGCCCAGGGTGAAGGGGATGACCCCGCCCCGGTCCGGTCCCTTAGGCCCGTAGACCCGGAGGTTCGGAACCTCCTCCAGGCGCCTTAGGGCGTACTCCAAAAGGGCCCGGTCATGGGCGAAGACCCGTTCCATCCCCACCTCCATGAGGTAGCAGGCCGCCTCCCCCAGGGCGATGGCCTCGGCGATGGGCGGGGTGCCCGCCTCAAAGCGCTGGGGCGGGGGGGCGTAGGTGGAGCGGTCCACGTGGACCTCGAGGATCATCTCCCCGCCCCCCAAAAAGGGCCCCATCCCCTCTAAGACCTCGTACCGCCCCCAAAGGACCCCGGCCCCCGTGGGCCCCAGCATCTTGTGCCCGGAGAGGGCGAAGAAGTCGGCGCCCAGGGCCTTCACGTCCACGGGCAGGTGGGGGGCGGACTGGGCCCCATCCACCACCACTAGCGCCCCCGCCTCCTTGGCCCTTTTGGCGATCTCGGCCACGGGGTTGACCGTGCCGAGGACGTTGGACATGTGCACCAGGGAGACCACCTTGGTCCTCTCCGTGAGGAGGCCCTCCAGGGCGCTTAGGTCCAGCCTGCCCTCCTCGGTCAAGGGGATGGCCTTCACCTTGGCCCCGGTGAGGCCTGCCACCAGGTGCCAGGGGACGAGGCCCGCGTGGTGCTCCATCTCCGTGACCAGGACCTCGTCCCCTTCCTTGAGGTTCCTCAGGCCCCAGGCGTAGGCCACCAGGTTCATGGCCTCGGTGGTGTTGCGCACGAAGACGATCTCCTTGGGCTCGGCGTTGAGGAAGCGGGCGAGGCGCCTCCTCGCCTCCTCGTAGGCCTCGGTGGCCTCGGCGGAAAGCCGGTAGGCCCCCCGGTGGACGTTGGCGTTCAAGGTCTCGTAGTAGCGCTTCAGGGCCTCAATGACCCGCCTCGGCTTCTGGCTCGTGGCGGCGGAGTCCAGGTAGACGAGCTCCGGATGCTGGGCGAGGAGGGGGAAGTCCTCCCTCAGGGCGCTTAGGTCCATGGTCTAAGTGTACGCCCTGGGCCGGCCCGCTTCAGAGCCGGGCCAGGGCCCGGGAGAGCCTGGCGCGGGCCTCCTCGGCCACGGGGGCGAGGGCTTCCTGGGTGGCCTCGGGGAGGACCCGGAACATCTCCCCGGGGTCCTGCACCAGGACCTCCACCCCCTCTTCGGCCTCCCGGAGCACCACGTTGCAGGGGAGGAGGAGGCCGATCTCCGGGAAGGCCTCCAGGGCCCGGGCCGCCAGATGGGGGTTGCAGGCCCCGAGGATCAGGTAAGGGGGCCTTTCCAGGCCGAGCTTGGCCTTGAGGGTGGCGGCCACGTCCATCTCGGCCAGGATCCCAAACCCCTCCTCCTTGAGGGCGGTCTCCACTTGGGCGCGCGCCTCGGAAAGGGTGGCCTTTAAGGTCTTGCGCATCCCGGTCATGGATACCTCCTACCCCTATTGTCTACTCCCCGTGCCCCCCAGGAAGGGGCCGTGCCAGGTGTGGACCCATCCCCATCATCCCGTAGCCGGGGCCGTAGCCTCCCATCATGCCCTGGGTGAGGGCGAGCCCCAAAAGCCCAAGGGCCGCCAGACCTAAAACCCAGCCGGTCCGTTTCATGTTTCAGCTCCCTCTTGAGCTTTTTAAAGGTCTCCCCGACCAGCTCCCCTTTGGCGTAGGTAGACCAGGAAGCCCAAAAGGCGAGGAAGAAGAGCATGTTGAAAAGCCCGAAGAATCCGCCGAAGCCCATTCCGCCCCAACCCATCATGCCCATGGCTTACCTCCACCTATACCCTATCCCGGTATTTTTAGGCTTGCGTAAAGGGCGCTTTGCCGGAGCCTAACGGGGTTAGGCTAAGGTGGAGGCATGCCTTGGCGGAAGCGTCTCTTCGCGCGCCTTTACCCTGGGCTTTCCGCCCGGCACGAGGCGCAGATGGCGGAAAGGAAGCGGGCCCTGTTCCAGGAGGCCCTCGGGCGGGTGCGACCCGAGAGGGTCTTGGAGGTCGGCCCGGGGCCCGGGACCAACCTGGCCTACCTTCCTCCTGGGCTGGCCTACCTGGCCCTCGAGCCCAACCCTTTCTTCCATCCCCGCCTGCGGGAGGAGGCGAGGAAGCGGGGCCTCGCCCTCACCCTCCTTCCCGGGCGGGCGGAGGCCATCCCTTTGCCGGAAGGAAGCGTGGACCTGGTGGTGGGCACGCTGGTCCTCTGCTCGGTGGCGGACCCCGAAAAGGCCCTGGAGGAGGTCCACCGGGTCTTGCGGCCGGGCGGGGCCTACCTCTTCCTGGAGCACGTGGCTGCCCCCAGGAGGACCCCTTTGCGCTTCCTCCAGGAGGCGGCCACGCCGTTTTTCTCCCTCCTTGGGGACGGGTGCCACCCGAACCGCGAGACCCTCGCCCTAATCCAGGCCCGCTTTCCCCGGGTGGAGGCGGAGACCTTTCCCCTCCCCCTTCCCGTGGTGGCCCCCCACGTGGCGGGGCTCGCTTTCAAGGGGTAGGGGGTCCGGGCTCCCCTTCAGCGGTCCGAGGGCACGGTTTCAAACAAAAGCCTTTGCAGCTCCGCTTCAGGGGCCCGCTGGCTGAGGTAAAGCACCTCCACCCCCAAGATCCGGCCCTGCTCGTCGTAGTCCACGATGATCCCGGGGGCCACTTCCTCCGAGCGGCTGGCCAGGGCCGCGTAGCTGGCCGTGGAGAGCTTTTACGACAGCCTCTAGCCCTTATCTCCACCC
>NZ_JBAMMI010000015.1:0-9721 GCF_039793865.1 Thermus sp. | reverse complement strand
CGCGTAGCTGGCCGTGGAGAGCTTTTACGACAGCCTCTAGCCCTTATCTCCACCCCCTGTCAAGGAACACCGCCCCGGGAAGCCCCCGGGGCGGGTCGCGGCCGGGCCCTAGAGGTCCAGGAGGACGGTCTCCCCCTCCAGCCGGGCGGGGAAGACCTTCACGGGCTTTGGGGCCGGGAGGGTCTGCCGCCCCGTCCTCAGGTCAAACCGGGCCCCGTGCCGGGGGCAGACGATGGCCCCGTCCTCCACCTCCCCCTCGTGGAGGGGGCCGTCGTCGTGGGTGCAGACGTCCTCGAGGGCGAAGACCTCCTCCCCCGTGTAGAGGAGGAGGATGGGTTTCCTATGCTCGGGCCGCTTCACCACCAGGCGGCCTTCCCGGAACTCGCCGAGCTTGGCCACAGGAGTCCACATGCTCGCTGCCTCCACCTTGGTCAGGGGCTTAGATGCGCACCTTCTCCTCAATGATGGCCTCAATGTGGGCCCTTAGCGCCTGCAAGGGGATGCGGGTGAGGACGTCCGCCAGGTGGGCCTTGACCAGGAGCTCCTGGGCGAGGCTTCGGGGCAGGCCCCGGGACTGGAGGTAAAAAAGCTGCATCTCGTCCACGGGGGCGGTGGTGGAGCCGTGGGTGCACCGCACGTCGTTGGCCCCGATCTCCAGCTGGGGGATGGAGTCCACCCGGGCCGTGGGGGAAAGGAGGAGGTTCCGGTTCGCCTGGTAGGCGTCCGTCTTCTGGGCGCCCTTTTCCAGCCGGATGAGGCCGGAGAAGACCGCCCGGGCCTCGTCCTTCACCGCCCCTTTGTAGAGGAGGTCGCTTCGGGTGTGGTGCGCCACGTGGTGCTGCAGGGTGTAGTGGTCAAACTGCTGGCGCCCGTGGCCGAAGTAGAGGCCGAGCATTTCGCTCTCCGCCCCCGGGCCCAAAAGCTCCGAGGCCACCTCGCTCCGGGCGTAGGCCCCGCCGAGGTTCACCACCAGGTCGTTGAGGCCTGAATCCCGCTCCAAAAGGGCCCTTTGCCGGTGGAAGTGCCACACCCCCTCGCCGAAGGTCTGGACGTGGGCGTGGCGCAGGCGGGCCCCGGGCCTTAGGACCATCTCCGTGGCCGAGAGGTGGAGGGTGGGGGGGAGGTCCAAGGAGAGGTACTCCTCAATGTAGGCGGCCTTGGCGTTGTCCTCCAGGAAGAGGAGGGTGCGGCCCGCCGAGGCCTTTTCGCCCTCCAGGAGCACCTTGAAGACCCCGAGGGGCTTTTCCACCTCTAGCCCTTGGGGCACGTAAAGAAAGGCCCCGTGGGTGAAGAAGGCACTGTTCTTGGCGGCGAACTTGTCCTCGGTGTGGACCGCCTGGAAGAGGGCGGCCTCCACCTTTTCCGGGTGGGTCTTCAGGGCCTCGGCCAGGGAGGTGAGGACGAGGCCTTGCTTCCTAAGCTCCTCCGGCACCTCGGCGTAGGCGAGGTCCGGCCCCACGAAGACCAGGAAGGCCGAGACGTCCGTCCGCTCCAGGCGGCGCTTCACGGGCTCGGGGAGCTCGTCCCGGGAAAGCCTTAGCCCCTTGGGGGCCTCGGGCGGTAGCTCCAGGGGGGCCTCGGAGAGGTCGGTGTACCGCCAGTTCTCGTCCTTCTTGCTGGGGTAGGGGAGGCGGGCGAAGGCCTCGAGGGCCTTTAGCCTCCTTTCCCGCACCCAGGCGGGCTCGCCCAGGGCCTGGGAGAGGGCCTCCACTTGCGCCTTGTCCAGTACCTGCATCCTGCCTCCTTGCGCGGGGAGGGGGGAGGCCCAAAGCCTCGCCCCCTCTGCCAGGCCTCTTAGCCTACGGAGCCCTCCATCTCCAGCTCAATGAGGCGGTTGAGCTCCACGGCGTACTCCAAGGGAAGCTCCTTGGCGATGGGCTCAATGAAGCCGCGCACGATGAGGGCCGCGGCCTCGTCCTCCTTTAGGCCACGGGACTGGAGGTAGAAGATCTGCTCGTCGTTGATCTTGGAGACCGTGGCCTCGTGGCCCACGTGGGCGGTCTCCTCCTCGATCTCAATGTAGGGGTAGGTGTCGGTGCGGCTTTCGGGGTCAATGAGGAGGGCGTCGCACTCCACGTTGACCTTGGCGTGCCGGGCCCCCTCCATCACCTTCACCAGGCCGCGGTAGCTCGCCCGGCCCTCCCCCTTGGAGATGCTCTTGGAAACGATGGTCCCCGAGGTGTGGGGGGCGGCCAGGATGAGCTTGCCGCCCGTGTCCTGGTGCTGGCCCGTCTTGGCGAAGGCGATGGACAGGATCTCGCTCCTCGCCCCCGGCTCCAGGAGGTAGCTGGAGGGGTACTTCATGGTGACCTTGGAGCCCAGGTTGCCGTCCACCCACTCGTGGAAGGCCTCCCCGTAGACCAGGGCCCGCTGGGTCACCAGGTTGTACATGTTGGTGGACCAGTTCTGGATGGTGGTGTAGCGGCTCCGGGCCCCCCGCTTCACCACGATCTCAATGACCCCGGTGTGGAGGCTTTCCGTGGAGTACATGGGGGCGGTGCACCCCTCGATGTAGTGCACCTCCGCCCCCTCGTCCACGATGATGAGGGTGCGCTCAAACTGGCCGAACTCGGGGGTGTTCACCCGGAAGTAGGCCTGCAGGGGGAGCTCCACCTTGACCCCGGGGGGGATGTAGACGAAGGAGCCCCCGGACCAGGCGGCGGAGTTCAGGGCGGCGAACTTGTTGTCCTCGGGGGGGACGACCTTGGCGAAGTGCTCCTTGAAGAGGTCCTCGTACTTCTTCATCCCCTCCTCAATGGCCACGAAGATGACCCCCTGGCGCTCAAGCTCCTCCTTGACCCGGTGGTAGACCATCTCCGAGTCGTACTGGGCCCCCACCCCGGCGAGCACCTTGCGCTCCGCCTCGGGGATGCCCAGGCGCTCGTAGGTCTTCCGGATCTCCTCGGGGATCTCCTCCCAGCTCTTGGCGTCCCGCACCTCGGCGGGCTTCACGTAGTAGACGAGGTCGTCCAGGTCCAGGCCCGAGAGGTCGGGGCCCCAGGTGGGCATGGGCTTCTTCTGGAAGATCTCAAAGGCCCGCAGGCGGAACTTCAGCATCCACTCGGGCTCCCCCTTGTGGTAGCTGATGGCCTCAATGACCCTCCGGGTGAGGCCCCGCTCGGCCACGAAAACGGGCTTGACCTCGTCTATGAAGTGGTACTTGTACTCCTCCCCTAGGGTCTTCAGGTCGGTTTCGTTCATGCGCCCTCCTTTACCCTCTCCTTAAGCCACTCGTACCCCTTGGCCTCCAGCTCCAGGGCGAGCTCGGGGCCTCCCGTGGCCACCACCCGGCCGTCCATCAGCACGTGGACCCTGTCGGGCTGGATGTAGTTGAGGATGCGCTGGTAGTGGGTGATGACCAGGGCGCCGAAGTTGGGTCCCCGCATGGCGTTCACGCCACGGGCCACCACCTTGAGGGCGTCAATGTCCAGGCCCGAGTCGGTCTCGTCCAAGACGGCGTAGCTGGGCTCGAGGACCAAAAGCTGCAGGATCTCGTTCCGCTTCTTCTCCCCGCCGGAGAAGCCCTCGTTAAGGTAGCGGGAGAGGTAGCTCTCGTCCCAGTCCAGAAGCTCCAAGGCCTTTTTCACCTTGGTCCAGAACTCCGCCACCCCCACCTCCCGGCCGAGCTTGGCCTGGAGGGCGAGGCGAAGGAAGTTGGCGATGGTCACCCCGGGCACCTCCACGGGGTACTGGAAGGCGAGGAAGAGCCCCTTCCTGGCCCTCTCGTCGGGGGAGAGCTCCAGGATGTTCTCCCCGTCCAGGAGGACCTCCCCCCGCTCCACCTGGTACTCGGGGTCCCCGGCCAGGATCTTGCCCAGGGTGCTCTTCCCGGCCCCGTTGGGGCCCATGAGGGCGTGGACCTCCCCCTTGGGGACCACGAGGTTCACGCCCTTGAGGATGGTTTCCCCGTCAATGGAAGCCCAGAGGTCGCGGATTTCTAGCTGGTTCATCTTTCCTCCTGAGGTCGGGCCGGACCCTTACTGCGACCCGTTCGCAGTAAGAGTATACCGCCTTTCCCTCCCAAAGTATAGTGATTTAGTCGGGATTTGCCAGGTGGAAGCCCAGGGCCTCGGGCAGGGCCAGGGGGGTGGGGGGGAGCCTTTCCCCGAGCTCCGGGCAGAAGCGGCCCAGGGCGCGGCCGAGCTGGAGGCGGAAGGCTTGGGGGAGAGGGCCTTGCCGCGCCTCGAGGAGCTTCTGCCAGGCCGCCTCCCGTTCCCCCAGGCCCCAAAGGGCCAGGACCTCCACCGCCCGGGCCTGGGCCAGGAGCCCGGGGTCCTCCGGGGCCGGAAGGGCTACGATCTGGGCCAGGGCCTCCCCCAGGCTTCCCTCCCGGACCAGGGCCTCGGCGTAGCCCAGGCGGGCCTGGGCCCTTAGGTAGGGGTTTTCCAGATTCAGGAAGGGCTTGAGGAGGGCCTTGCCCTCGGCGGGGGGGAGGAGGAGGGCGAGGAGGCTTGCGGTGTCCAGCCTGAGGGCGGTGTAGCGGTCGGTGGGCTCCTCCGGGATCTCGCCCAGGAGGCTGTCCAATAAGCGCTGGGCCTGGTGAGCGGAAAGGCCTCCCAGAAAGGGAGGGCGGTAGGGCTGCCCCGCCTCCAGGAGGAGGTAGGCCGCCCCCAGGCGGAAGAGGGTGCGCAGGTGGCGGTAGCGGGCCTCCTTGGGGCGCTCGGGGGTGGTGCGGAAGTAGGCCTCGGCGGGCACCAGGTAGGCGAGGGCCTCAAAGGGCCGGCCCCGGGCGGCCTCGAGGATGCCGGCCTCGCTTCGCACCCGGGCCTTCGTGAAGGGGTCTTCCGCCTCCCTCAGGGCTTTTTGGATGGCCTCCTCCGCCTTCTCGTAAAGGCCCAGGCGCCTGAGGAGGGTGGCGTAGCGGGCCCGCACCCGGGCCACCTCGTCCTTGGGGGCCCCGGCCTCCTCCAGGGCCTTGAGGCCCTCCTCCATCCGGGCCTTGGCCTCGAGGCGGCCTAGCCGCATGAGGAGGTCCCCCATCTGGTAGCGGGCCCGGCCCAGGAGAAGGGCGTCGTGCCCCACCTGGGCCAGGGCCTCCAGGGCCTCGCCGTAGCGCCCCAGGTCCTTGGCCACCAGGCCCCGCCAGAGTTGCACCCGATCCCGGAGGAAGGGGGCCACGGGGAGCGCCTCGGCCTCGGCCACGAAACGGGCGGCCCTCTCGTAGTCCCCCTTCCACCGCTCCACCGCCGCCATCACCAGGAGGCCTTCCGCCTGGGCGGTCTCGTCCAGGAGGGGGAGGTCCTCCTTGGGAGGGAGGAGGCCTTCCGCCTCCTTGTAAAGGGCGGCGTCCGCCTTGGCCTCGGCGGCCTTGATCCGGGCCCAGGTGCGCAAGGAGGGGTTTTGGGATTCCGAAAGCACCTTTAGGGCGGCCTCCGCCTCGGGGTGGGCGTACTGGCCGAGGACCGCCCGGTAGCGCACCACCACCCCCGCCAAGGCCTCCAGGTCCTCCCGCGGCCAGGCCTGGGCCTCCTCCCAAAGCCCGGGGAGGAGGGCGAGCCGGGCGGGGTCTTCCTGGATAAGATCCAGAAGGACCCCCCGCTCTCCGGCCTTCCGGGCGTGGTAGAGCTTGCGGAAGGTGTTCTCCCGGGGAAAGTGCTCCAGGGCCAGGCGGTGGAGCTCCCTGGGGGCCTCCTCGGGGAGGAGGCTCCTCAGAGCGGGGCGCACCAGGCCTTCCCCCACCCAGTCCAAAAGGGCCCGTTCGGCCTGGGAGAGCCTTTCCAGGGGTTTGCCCAAGGCCCTTTCCAGAAGGGCGAGGGGGAAGGCGGGGTCCGCCTCGGGGCTGAAGGCGGCCAGGATCTGGAGGAGGGGCTTGAGGGCGGGGTCGTCGTGGATGAGGGTCCTGGGGTCGTGCTTGGCGGCCTCCAGGAGCACCAGGCGGGAAAGCTCCCCGAAGTTGCGCCCCGCCTGGTTCACCAGGGCCTCGAGGCGCTCCGGGGGAAGGTGGGGAAGCCTCTCCCGCACGAAGCGCCGGGCCTCCTCCCGGCTGGGCGGGGAGAGGGGCTGGTAGGGAAGGGTAGGCGGGGCCTCCGAGAGGGCGGCCAGGTAGGGCACCTTGAGCCTCCGGAGGAAGGGCTCCAGCCAGGCGGCAAGCCCCTTCTGGCTCCCCTCTGGGCCCCTAAGGGGCAGGCCCTCCAGGGTGCCCTCCGCCTCGGCCCGGAGAAGGAGGGGCCGGCCTTCCCCGTTCAGCGCCTGGGCCAGGAGGGTGAGGACTTCCTGTTGCAGGGCGCCCTGAAGGGCGTAGGGCTGGGTGGGGGAGAGCTGGGCCAAAAGCCCCCGCACCTCCTCCCCCACCCCCAGGGCCTCCGCCAGGGGCACCAGGGCCTGGGCCACCTCCCCTCCCAGGTTGAGGAGGTGGGGCTCCTGGTGGGGGAGGGCGGAAAGGGCCCGGGCCAGGGCGGAGAGGAGCACCCCCTTGCCCGTGGCCGGCCCCCCCACCACCACCATCTGGGGCCTTCCCCCCGTTTCCAGCTCCTTGAGGAAGCGGCGGAAAATGCGGCGCTTGTCCCGGCCCAGCACCTTGCGGGCGCTTTCCAGGAAGAGCTCCGCCGGCGGGGGCGGGGGCTCCAGGCCCGCTTCCCGGTACAGGTCGGCGATGAGCCCGTAAAGCCGCTCCTTCTCCTCGGGGCTTCCCAGGTCCTTGTAGAGGATGTTGCGTACCGTCCCCGCCCGGCCTCCCCGTTCGGCCATGAGGGCCTCGAGCCAGCGCAAGGACCCCCTTTTCCCCCGGTGGTCCTGGCCTTGGAGGTGGGGACGGAGGGCTTCCAGGTAGCGAAGCCAGGGTGTAGAAGCTTCGCGCATGGTATCTACACTTTAGCCGAGCGGTGTGCCGATTGGCAACAAGGCTTCAAGGATGGGGTACTTCTTCGCAAGGGCAAGGGCCGCCCCTTCGGGGGGCGGCCCGGGAGAAAGGTCTTTAGTGAACGGGCTCGTTGAACTGGGCCTCCTCGGTGGAGCCCTTGAGGGCCAGGGTGGAGGCCTCCCCCTGGGTCAGGGCCAGGACCACCTCGTCGAAGTAGCCCGCCCCCACCTCCCGCTGGTGCTTGACGGCGGTGAAGCCCTGGGCCTGGGCCAGGAACTCCTTCTGCTGGAGCTCCACGAAGGCGGGCATGCCCCGGGCCTTGTACCCCTTGGCCAGCTCCCAGGTGTAGTAGTTGAGGGTGTGCCAGCCCGCCAGGGTGATGAACTGGAACTTGTACCCCATCTCCCCCAGCTCCCGGTTGAACTTGGCGATGGTCTCGTCGTCCAGGAACTTCTTCCAGTTGAAGGAGGGGGAGAGGTTGTAGGCGAGGAGCTTGTCGGGGAACTCCTTCTTCACCGCCTCGGCGAACCTCCGGGCCTCCTCCAGATCGGGCTTGGAGGTCTCCATCCAGAGGATGTCGGCGTAGGGCGCGTAGGCCAGGGCCCGGGCGATGCCGGCCTCAATCCCGTTCTTGAAGCGGTAGAAGCCCTCGGGGGTGCGCTCCCCGGGGACGATGAAGGGCCGGTCGCGCTCGTCAATGTCGCTGGTGATGAGGGTGGCGGCCTCGGCGTCGGTGCGGGCGATGATCGCCGTGGGCACGCCCATCACGTCCGCCGCGAGTCTCGCCGCCTGCAGGGTGCGGATGTGCTGGGATATGGGCACCAGGACCTTGCCCCCCAGGTGGCCGCACTTCTTCTCGCTGGCCAGCTGGTCCTCGTAGTGGATCCCGGCGGCCCCCGCCTCAATCATGGCCTTGGTGAGCTCAAAGACGTTCAAGGCCCCCCCGAAGCCCGCCTCGGCGTCGGCCACGATGGGCACGTACCAGTCCCGGCTCACCTTGCCCTCGGCGCGCTCAACCTGGTCGGCCCGCATGAGGGCGTTATTGATGCGCTTCACGATCTGGGGCACGGAGTTATAAGGGTAGAGGGACTGGTCGGGGTAGGTTTGCCAGGCCAGGTTGGCGTCGGCGGCCACCTGCCAGCCGGAGAGGTAGATGGCCTCGAGGCCGGCCCGCACCATCTGCACCGCCATGGCCCCGGTGTAGGCCCCGAAGGTGTGGATGTAGGGCCTCTCGTGGAGGAGCCGCCAGAGCTTTTCCGCCCCTCGCTTGGCCAGGGTGTGCTCCACCATCACGCTCGGGCGGAGCCGCACCACGTCCTCGGGCCGGTAGTCCCGCCGGACGCCCTTCCAGCGGGGGTTTTGCTCCCACTCCTGGCGAAGGGCTTCGGCCTCCTGCCGCATCTCCGGGCTGAGCATGCTTAAGGGTTCCATGGACCACCTCCGACCCTCAGTCTGGAGGCGGGGAAAACCTCGGTGTAAGGTGTAAGCCCGCGGGCTTCACACCCCGAGCGGGTGTACCCGACCTTGGACTACACCTTAGCGGACCTGCTGGGCGGCGATGAGGAGGGGGTCCCAGACGGGGCTAAAGGGCGGGGCGTAGGCCAGGTCCAGGGCCAAGAGGTCCTCCACGGTCCCTTCCCGGTGGAGGAGGGCGGCCAGGGCGTCTATGCGGAGGGCCCCGTGCCCAAGGGCCACCACCGCACCTCCCAGGAGCCTCCCCGTCCCTTCCTCAAAGACCAGTTCCACCCAGAGGGGCTGGCTTCCCGGGTAGTAGTGGGCCCCGTCCCGGCTCTGGATGAAGACCTTCTTGGCCCGGAACCCCTCCTTGAGGGCCCCTTCCAGGGAAAGCCCCGTGGTGGCCACGGCCAGGCCGAAGGCCTTGAAGATGGCGGTGCCCGCCACCCCCTGAAAGCGGGCCTCCTTGCCGGCGATGACGCTTCCCGCGGTGCGGCCGTGCTTGTTGGCCACGTCCCCCAAGGGGAGCCAGTAGGGGCGCTTCAGGACCTGGTGGAAGCTTTCCGCCACGTCCCCGGCGGCGTAGACCCCTTCCAGGTTGGTGCGCATCCTTTCGTCGGTGGCGATGGCCCCCGTGGGTCCGAGGGCCACCCCCATGGCCCGGGCGAGCTCGGTGTTGGGCCGGATCCCCGTGGCGAGGAGGACCAAGTCGGCGGGCACCACCCCTTCCGAGGTCTCCACCGCCTCCACCCGGCCCTGGCCCCTCAGGGCCTTTACCTTGACCCCGGTCCAGACCTCCACCCCGTGCCGCTCCAGCTCCTCCTTGAGGAGGGCCCCCACCTCGGGGTCAGCGTGGGGGAGGGGGCGGTCCTTGGCCTCCAGAAGGGTCACCTCCAGGCCCCGCTTGCGGAAGGCCTCGGCGGCCTCGAGGCCGATGTACCCCGCCCCCAGGATGGCGGCCCGCCTGGCCTGGGGAAGGGCCTTAAGAAGCCTCGCCCCATCCTCCATGCTCCTTAAGGCGTAGACCCCTTCCTGCTCCGTGCCGGGGATGGGGGGAACGGTGGGCCTTGCCCCTGTGGCCAGGACCAGGTGGTCAAACCGGTCCTGGAAGGTCCTTCCCTCGGCGTGGTCGTGCACCGTCAAGGTGCGAAGCTCGTAGTCCACGTCCACCACCTCATGGCGGGTGTGGACCAGGACCCCCTGCTTCCGGAACTCCTCGGGGGTGCGGGCCACCAGCTTTTCCAGCCGGGGGATCTCCCCGGAAAGCACGTAGGGCAGGCCGCAGGCCCCGTAGGAGACCCACCCCGACTTCTCGTAGACCACCACCTCCAGCTCGGGGTTTTCCCTTTTGGCCTTGGCGGCGGCGGAGGTCCCGCCCGCCACCCCGCCCACGACCACCATCCGCTTGCCCATGGGGGGTATTGTGCCACAAGGGCCGGGGGTCAGATGTCCTTACGTGGTATTCTA
>NZ_JBAMMI010000014.1:0-9877 GCF_039793865.1 Thermus sp. | reverse complement strand
GCGCAGGGTCATGCCCCTTCTTTACCCCAGGAGCCGCATATCGGTCAAGTCTGGGAAGTGGCCGCCATCGCCTGTAGAATCCTGTAGAATGGGGGTATGAAAAAAAGCCTCGCCCTCCTCGCCCTAGGCCTTTCTGCCCTGGCCCAAGAGGTGGCGGTCTACCCCGGCTTCGCCGAGGTGAAGGAGCCCGTGGACCTTCCCGCTGGGGCCTGGGTCTTTCTGGCCGGGGAGAAGTTTTCCCGCATCCTCCCGGGCTCCTTGCGCCTTATTGGGGTGGAGGAAACGGAACGGGTCTTCCAGGGAAGCGCCGTGCTCTTCCGCTACCGGGGGGAGGGGAAGGCGACGCTTCGCTACCTCTATACGGGGCTTTCCGGAGAGGTGTTCTACACCCTTGAAGAAGGCCAGCTCACCGCCTGGGCCCGCCTTAGGCTTGAAGGGGAGGCCTTGAGGGCGGAAAGGCTCACCCTCTTCGCCGGGGAGGTGCGGGCCCGGGCCGTCCCCCAGGCTGCCCTCCGCGCCCTGTCCCTGGAGGAAACCCCCGCCTCAGAAAGCCCCTTTGGCCTCTTCCGCTACGAGCTTCCCCCAAGGACCCTCTTCCCCGGCACCACCGAGCTTCCCTTCCTCAGAAAGGAGGTGGACCCGGAGAGGCTTCTCCGCTACCAAGGCCCCTTCCGCGCGGAAAGCCTCCTCCCCTTGGAGCGGGGCTACCGCTTCAGGGCGCCTTTCCCCCTCGCCCCCGGGGGGCTCGAGGCGGTGGAAGGGGGGCTTTTCCTGGGCCAGGCCCTCCTCCCGGCCACGCCCCAAGGGGAGGTGGCGGAGGTCTGGCTCGGCCAGGACCTGATGGCCCGCCTCGGCCGGAAGGTGGAGCTTCTGGCCCAGACCGAGAAGGAGGCCACCTACCGGGTGGAGACCCGCCTGGAAAACCCCTACCCCTACCCCGTTCACCTCCTCCTCGCCGAAACCTTTCCCCGGGGCTTCCGGCTGGACTTCCCCGGGGCGGTCCTCGTGCCGGAGGGGTACCGCCTCGAGGCGGCCCTGAAGCCCAAGGAAGCCCGCCTTTTCACCTACCGCCTCGCCCTGCCCCGCTAGGGACACCTGTCCCCCAACCCCTCCCCCATCCTTAGGGCATGAAGCCCGACCTCCACCGCTTCCCCCTCCTGGTGGCCTGGGAGATGACCCGGGCCTGCCTTCTGGCCTGCCTCCACTGCCGGGCCTCCGCTGAGCCCGACCCCCTCCCCGGGGAGCTTTCCACGGAGGAAGGCCTAAGGCTTTTGCGGGAGCTGGCCACCTACACCCCCAAGCCCATCCTCCTGCCCACGGGCGGCGACCCCCTGGCCCGCCCCGACCTCTTCCTCCTCTTGGAAGAGGCCAGGCGCCTCGGCCTCAAGGTGGGCCTCACCCCCGCGGTTACCCCCAGGCTTACCCGAGAAGTGGTCGCCCGCTTCCGAAAGCTCGGCGTTCACCAGATGGCCATCTCCCTGGACGGGGCAAGCCCCGAGGCCCACGACGGCTTCCGGGGCGTGCCGGGCACCTTCGCCCTGGCCCTTAAGGCCTTGGACTGGGCCCGGGAGGTGGGCCTCATGACCCAGGTGAACACCACCGTGTCCCGCCGCACCTGGAAGGAACTCCCCGGTATCGCCGCGATCCTGGCGGAGAAGGGCGTGGCCACCTGGGAGGTCTTCTTCCTGGTACCCGTGGGCCGGGGGGCCCTTTTGGACCAGCTCTCCCCGGAAGAGTACGAGGAGGTCATGCACCTCCTCTACGATCTCTCCCGCCGCTACCCCTTCAAGGTGCGCACCACCGAGGGCCCCATGTTCCGCCGGGTAGCCCTGGAGCGCCGCCGGAGGGAAGGAGGAGAGGACGGGGCTTTGGTGGGGGAGGGGCGGGGCGTCCACCTCTCCGACGGCTTCGGGTTCGTCTTCGTCTCCTCCACGGGAGAGGTCTACCCTTCCGGGTTCCTCCCCCTCTCTGCCGGGAACATCCGGGAAAAACCCCTCCTGGAAATCTACCGAGAGAGCCCCCTCTTCCGGGCGCTCCGCGACAAGGACCTCCTGAAAGGAAAGTGCGGCGCCTGCGAGTACCGGGGGATTTGCGGGGGGAGCCGGGCCAGGGCCTGGGCCGAGACCGGAGACCCCTTGGCCGCCGACCCGCGGTGTGCCTACACCCCCCAAGGACAAATGCCCCTAGCCTGAGGCCCGGGGGGGCCCTATGCTTGGGGTATGCGGCGCCTAGTTTTCCTGCTCCCCTTCTTGGGGCTGTTGACCTTGGCGCAAAGCCCTGGGGCCAAGCTCTTCTCCGCCCACTGCCAGAGCTGCCACCAGGCTCAAGGCCAGGGCCTCCCCGGGGCCTTCCCGCCCCTCACCCACCTGGACAAGCTGGTCCAGGCCAAAGGGGGCCGGGAGTACCTGATCCGGGTGGTGCTTTACGGCCTCCAAGGGCCCTTGACCGTGAAGGGAAAGACCTACAACGGCGTCATGCCTACCTTCCGCCAGCTCAAGGACCAGGAGGTGGCCGACCTCCTCAACCACGTCCTCACCGCCTTCGCCAAGTCCAAGGCCAAGCCCATCGCCGCCGCCGAGGTGAAGGCGCAAAGGGCCAGGGCGTTCTCCCCGCAAGAAGTCCTCAAGTCCCGTCCCCCGGTCAAGTAGACCGGTGTACTCCCTCCCCCCGGGGCCTTAGGCCCCGGGCCACCCTTTCCAGCCGCCCCGGAGGGATAATGGCCTTAGGCATGGGCCCAGGGTTTCACCGCCTTTACGCGGACCGCCTGGCCTGGCGCTACCGCCTCGGCCTGGCCTTGGGCCTGGCTCTGCTGGGCCTTCTCCATCCCACTTGGGCCCTAGCCTCCCCCCTTGCCCTCCTGCTTCCTGCCCGGCCCTTTGAGGGCCAGGCCCTAAGGGCCATCGCCCGGAAAAGCCTCGCCTACCCCACGGCTTTGGCCTACGGGGAGGAGCGCCTTTGGCAGGAGGCCAGGCGCGCGCGGGTGGAGCTCCCCTCTTTTCCCGGCTGGCTTCTTCTGGCCTACCTCCTGGTCCTGGTTCTGGCCCTGGCCCCCGCCCTCTGGAAGGACCCGGGAGGCGGGACCTGGCTCCCGCCCGGGGTGGAGCGCACCGTGGAGCCCGCACGGGAAGCCTCCTCGCCGGAGGGGAAGGGCCCTCGGGATGAGGGCCAGGCCGGGGCCGAGGCCACGCAGGGCGGCCCTCCGGGCCCAACCCCTTCTTCCTCGGGCACGAAAACCCCTTCTTTCCCGGGGGGACGGGAGGAAAGGGAGGCCCCCGCCTCCGGCCAGGAAGGGGGGCGTCCCGGGCCAGGGGAAGCCCCCTCGGGGCAGCGCCCGCAGGGAACCCCGAGGCTAGGGGAGAGGGAGACCCAAGGCCCTTCCCTCGAGCCTCCCCCCCTCCCCTCGGGGCCGGAGGAGGGTCTGCTCTCGCCGGAGGACCAAGGAGGGGCCTCTCCCCTACCCACCCCCTGGCCCCAAGGCCAGCCGCCGGAGAGGGTGCGGCAGGGGGTAGAGGTCTACCTGGAGCGCACCCCCCTTTCCCCGGAGGACCGCGAGCTCCTCAGGCGCTATTTTGGCGTTCCCTGACCCGCTCCAGGGCCTCGGCCACGCTTACCGGGCCCACCTCGAGGCGGTCCGCCAAAGGAAACGCCCCCAAGGACCCCCCGTGGCCGAAGCGGGCTCCCACCCGTAGGTCCACGTCCTTAAGGAGCTCCCGCATCCTTTGGTGCTTGTCCCCCCCTTCCATGGCGGCGTAGGGGTTCTCCCGCACCTCCAGTAGGCGGGGCTTTCCGTCCTCGGCCACCTCGTAGATGGCGAAGCGGGGAGCGTGGCCGAAGGGGCCGGGATACACCTTGGTCTCGTCCCGCTTGGCGAGGGCTATGGCCAGGCGCATGCCCTAAGTATACACCTTGGGGGTACCTTTACTCCTCCCGCCGCCACTCCCCGCTCTTTCCGCCCGCCTTGTGGAGGAGCCGCACCTGGGAGATCACGAGCCCCTTGGAGGCCGCCTTGAGCATGTCGTACACGGTCAGGGCGGCCACGGCGCAAGCGGTGAGGGCTTCCATCTCCACCCCCGTCTCCGCCTTGGTCCTCACCGTGGCCTCTATGCGGACCCGCCGGACCTCCCGCTCCAGGGCCACCCTCACCTCCACCCCGGTGAGGGGCAGGGGGTGGCAGAGGGGAATGAGGTCCGCGGTCTTCTTGGCGGCCATGATCCCGGCCAGCTGGGCCACCGCCAGGGGATCGCCCTTGCCCACCCCGCCCCCTTCCAAAGCGGCCAAGGCCTCTTCCGTGAGCTCCACAAAGGCCTCGGCGGTGGCGGTGCGGAAGGTGGCGGGCTTCTCCGTGACGTCCACCATGTGGGGTTTGCCGTCCTTGAAGTGGGTGAGGTCCATGGCCTTAGTGTAGCGGCCTAGGGGCAGATAGGACGTCTTGGCGGTAGAGGCGGGAATCCCGTTCAGGGCGCTCAACGGGATCGGCGGATGCCCGCCACCAAGAACGCCCCTAGGAGGAAGAAGGTCCCCGCCAAGAGGAAAAGCGCCCAGTAACCCAGCCCGGGCTCCCGAGCGTTCAGGAGGTCCAAGGGGCGGCCGAAAGCCCCGGCCAGCACCTGGGGCACCACGATGGAGGTCTGCCAGAGGCCCATGTCCGTGGCGTGGGCCCGGGGGTCCTTGAGGACGTCGGAGACCAAGGCCCAGTCCACCGCCAAGTACACCCCGTAGAAGAGGCCGAAGAAGAGGGAGAGGGCAAGGAGGACCTCGTAGCGGGGGAAGAGGAGAACAAAAGGCATCAGAAGCCCAAGCCCGGCCCCGGAGAGGTAGATGAGGGGCTTGCGGCCCAGGCGGTCCGAGGCCCTCCCCGCAGGCACGCTGGCCAAAGCCGCCCCCAGGGAGATGAGGAGGCCCAGAAGGGCCACCGCCTGGAAGGGCTCCTCCGTGAGCACCCGCCCCAGGACGGTGAAGACCCCCACCACGTCGGCCAGAAAGTACTGGAGGTAGGTCTGGGCCAGGTAGAAGCCCAGCATGACCAAGAAGCGGGTGAGGTAGACGAGAAGGAAGTCCCGGTCGCGCCAGGGAGCGGCCACGGCGGCGAGGAAGGGGCGGGGGCTGGCCTGGGGCAGGCGCTCGGGCACCAAGGGGAGGCTAAGGGCGGCCCCCAGGAGGTTGACCAGGGCCGCCAGGTAGGCCTGGGGCGCCAGGGAAAGCCCAAAGCCCACCGCTCCCCCCAGCACCTGCCCCAGGACCTGCAAGGCCCCCATATACCCCGAGGCCTGGCCCCGTTCTCCCCTGGGCACCAGGTCGGGGATGAGGGCGGAGTAGGGGCCGGTGGCCAGGTCGTCCGCGAGCTGCAGGAGGAGGTAGGCCCCAAGGAGCGCCCCGTAGCTCGGGGCGTGGACCAAAAGCCAAAGGGTTAGGGCGGTGAGCAGGCTCCCCCAAAGGAGGAAGGGCCTCCGCCGCCCCAGGCGGTCCGAAAGGTAGCCCATGAGGGGCGGGCCCAGGATGGCCATCACCGCCCCTAAGCCGAAGAGGAAGCCGAGCCTCGAGGCCTTTTCCTCCGGGGGGGAGACCTCCGCCACCTTGGCCGGGAGGAGCACCAGGAGGACCAGGAACCACTTGAAGCTGGTGGCGAACCAGTAGGCGGATAGGGCAAGGAACCAGCCGGGCCCGTGGCGCATGCGCCCCACCTTACCAGACCGCGGCCTCCGGGACCACCAAAAGGGGCAGGGGGCTTCGCAGGGCGAGGACCTCCACCATCCGCCCCAGGCGGTGGCGCCAGGAGCTTTTGGCCTTGGAGCCCAGCACCAAGAGGTCCGCTCCCCGGGATTCGGCCAGCCTCAAAAGGTCCAGCTCTTCCTCCCCCCAGGTCACCTCCACCGCCCCGGTGGCCCGGAGAAGGCCTTCCAGGTGGGCCCTCGCCCTTTCCAGGACCTCCCGGGCAGAAAGCCTCGCCGGGTCCAGGTAGGTGGGGAAGCAACACCCCCCTTCCCTGCTCACCAGGTGGAGGCCCAAAACCTCCGCCCCTAGGGCCTTGCCCCAAGCCTCGGCCACACGGAAGGCGGCCAGGCTTGCGGGGCTGTCGTCCAGGCCCACGGCGATGCGGTCCACCCGGGTAAGCGCCCTGGGCAGGAGGAGGACGGGCACTTCCCCCCGGTGGAGGAGGTAGCGGACGAGCCCTCCCCTGGCCATGGCCTCGAGGGGCGCCTCCCCGCCCCGACCCAGAAGCACCAGCTTGCTCTTTAGAGCCTCGCCCGCCACCGCCTGGGCGGGAAACCCCCGAAGGACCTGGGCGGGAAGACCGGTGGCGCCAAGGGCCTTTTCCACCTCGGCCTCGGCGAGGCGCAACACCTCTTCCGCCCTAGGGGCTAGGTGGGGAAAACGCCTCCCCAGGGCCTCCCAGTAGGAGGCGGGCACCACGTGGAGCAGCAAGGCGGGTACTCCTAGGCCCCTTTCCAGAAAACGGGCGCTTTCCACCACGGCCTCGAGAGCCTCTCCCAGATCCACCGCTGCCAAAAGGCGCATCCTTCACCCCCTCGCCGCCATTATAATCCGGGCGTGCTTTGGCTTAGGGACCGTACCTTGGACCTCTCCGAACCCCGGCTTATGGGGGTTCTCAACCTCACCCCCGATTCCTTCTCCGATGGGGGCCTCTACTTGGAGCCGGAAAAGGCCCTGGCCCGGGCCAAAGCCCTGGTGGAGGAAGGAGCGGATCTCCTGGACCTGGGGGCGGAATCCACCCGGCCTGGGGCGGTTCCCGTGCCGGTGGAGGAGGAAAAGAGGCGGCTTCTCCCCGTCCTGGAGGCGGTGCTGGAACTGGGGGTTCCGGTGAGCGTGGACACCCGTAAGCCCGAGGTGGCCGAGGAGGCCCTAAAGCTCGGGGCCCACCTCCTGAACGACGTCACCGGGCTTAGGGACGAGCGGATGGTGGCCCTGGCGGCCCGCTTTGGGGTGGCGGCGGTGGTCATGCACATGCCCGTGCCCGACCCCGCCACCATGATGGCCCACGCCCGCTACCGGGACGTGGTGGCGGAGGTGAAGGCCTTCCTTCAGGCCCAGGCGGAAAGGGCCCTTAAGGCGGGGGTGCCCCAGGTGGTGCTGGACCCCGGGTTTGGCTTTGGCAAGCTCCTCCCCCACAACCTGGCCCTCCTCAAGCGCCTCGAGGAGATCGTGGCCCTGGGCCACCCCGTTTTGGTGGGGCTTTCCCGCAAGCGCATGATCGGGGAGCTCACCGGGGTGGAAGCGCCCAGGGACCGGGTTTTGGGCTCGGTGGCCGCCCACCTCTACGCGGCGCAGAAGGGGGCGAGGCTGCTAAGGGTACATGACGTGCGGGCCCACCGGGAGGCCCTGGCGGTCTGGAAGGCCCTCACCGCCCCAGACTAGGAGGTGAGGATGGGAGAGATCGCCCTTTTGGGCCTGGAGTTCTACGGGCACCACGGGGTCATGCCCGAAGAGGGGCGGCTCGGGGCCCGCTTCGTGGTGGACCTCTGGCTCACGGTGCCCTTTGAGGGCAAGGGGGACCGCCTCGAGGAAACCGTGGACTACGCCGCCGTCTACGCCCTGGTGGAGGAGGCGGTGCGCCACCGCCGCTTTTACCTGATAGAAGCCCTGGCGGACCACCTGGCGGAAGCCCTCATGGAGGCCTTTCCCCGCCTCCAGGCGGTGAGGGTGCGGGTCCACAAGCCCCACGCCCCCATTCCCGGCGTCTTCCGCGACGTGTACGCGGAAACGCAAAAAAAACGCTCCTAGAGCGCATTTTCCCTCATCTTGCGCTCATGGGAAAGGCGTGGTAGGATTCCCCTGCCCAGTAAGGACTAAGCCGAAAGCGGTATACCTCCCCCACCGCTCAAAGGAGCGGTGGGCTATAAACCTTCTCACCCTTAGGGGATAAACTGAGGGTGCCCGGGAAGGGGCGGGCCCGTATGGAAAGGGTAGCCATATTTATCGACGGCTCCAACCTCTACAAGGGGTTGGTGCAGCATCTGGGTTCGGACTATCGGCTGAACTTCGTGGAGTTCATCACCCTCCTCGCCGCTGGGAGAAAGCTGCTTCGAGCTTACTACTACAACGCCCCCCTGCCCCCCGAAGACCCCGCCGCCAAGGCCCACCAGAGCTTCCTCAACTACCTGAAGCGGGTGCCCTACGTGGCCGTGCGCCTGGGAAGGCTGGAAAGGCGGGCGGACGGCTTCGTGGAGAAGGGGGTGGACATCCAGATCGCCATCGACATCCTGCGCCTGGCCTACGCCGATGCCTACGACGTGGCGGTCTTGGTCTCCGGGGACGGGGACTTCGCCGAGGTGGTGCGGGTGGTGCAGGACATGGGCAAGCAGGTGGAGAACACCACCTTCCACGCCCTCTCCTCCCACCGCCTGGCCCAGCAGGCGGACCGCTTCTACCCCCTGGACGACTTCCCCTGGGAGCGCCTGCGGGCCCAGACCCTCCCCCAGGGGCCGGAGGAGGGCTAGGGGCGGCACGGAGAAGGCCTTTTCGGGGCGGTCTTAAAGCAGCTCCTCGGGGCGGAAGAAGAGGGCGATCTCCCGCTCGGCGTCCTCCGGGGTGGCCGAGCCGTGAATGACGTTCTCATCAATGGTGGTGGCGTAGTCCCCCCGGATGGTGCCGGGGAGGGCGTCCTTGGGGTGGGTGGCCCCCATCATCTTCCGCACCTCGGCCACCACTCCCGGGCCCTCCAGGACCATGGCCACCACCGGACCCGAGGTGATGAAGCCCACTAGGCCGGGGAAAAAGGGCTTCTCCCGGTGTTCGGCGTAGTGCCGCTCGGCAAGCTCCCGGGAGATCTTCAAGAGCTTGAGCCCCACCAAGCGGAAACCCTTGCGCTCAAAGCGGGCCAGGATCTCCCCCACCAGGCCGCGCCGGAAGCCATCGGGTTTGACCATCACGAAGGTCCGTTCCATACCCCTAGCAGTCTAGCAGCCTCAGGGGCGGAAGTAGCCCAGGAGAATGTAGGCCACCACCACGATCCAGAGGAGGATGAGAAGGAAGTCCCGCCAGTCCATCCGGGGCCTTCGGGGTTCCAGGACCTGGGTGGGGAGCTTCTCGGGCTCCTCCCCGAGCTTGAGGCGCACCGGGGCTCCCCGGGCGGCCTCCAGGGGCAGGGCGTAGGGGCGGGTGGACTCCGGGAGGTCCTCCGGCACCCGCACCACGATGGCGCTGATGTTGTCGGGCCCGCCCCACTCGTTGGCCAGCTCCACCAGACGCCGGGCGGCTTCCTCGGGAGGAAAGTTCTTCAGCGCCTCCTTGAGGGTCCGGTCCTCCAGGACCCCAGAAAGCCCGTCGCTGCAAAGGAGGAAGGTGTCCCCCGGGGAGAGCTTAAGCCCCAGCAGGTCCACCCGGGCCTGGGGAAAGGAGCCCAAGGCGTTGGTGATCACGTTGCGCCATCGGTGGGTCCGGGCCTCCTCCACGGTGAGGAGGCCCTGGCGCACCCTTTCCGCCACCCAGGAATGGTCCTCGGTGAGGAGGCTGAACTCCTCCCCCCGCAGGAGGTAGGCCCTCGAGTCCCCCACGTGGGCCA
Organism: Thermus sp.; assembly: GCF_039793865.1. Classification (GTDB taxonomy): domain Bacteria; phylum Deinococcota; class Deinococci; order Deinococcales; family Thermaceae; genus Thermus. The sequence goes on along the minus strand of NZ_JBAMMI010000014.1, from coordinate 357 downwards.
CAAGGGCATAAGGCAGGTCCAGGAGAAGGCAGGTGGCGGTGGTGCCCATGCCCCGGTTCTCGGGGCGCTGGGCCTCCTGGTGGATGCGGGCGTTGGCCCGCTCAAAGGCCTCCAGGAGAGCCTTGGGGGAGGGCTCGGCTTCGTGGAAGTGGCCGAGGATGCTCTCCACGGCGAGCCTGGCCGCCACCTCCCCGGTGCGGTGCCCCCCCATCCCGTCGGCCACCACGAAGACCCCACCCCAAGGGGTGAGGAGGTGGCCCACGGCGTCCTCGTTTTTGGAGCGCTTGAGGCCGGGGTGGGTCCTTTCGGCGAAGACGAGGCCGGGCACGAAGAAATACTATCACCCAAGTTGCTACC
>NZ_JBAMMI010000013.1:25756-55816 GCF_039793865.1 Thermus sp. | reverse complement strand
TATTCTATGGCCATGCCTCCCTCCGGACCTGATTTCCGAGATAAGGTGGTGAAAACGGTTCGGGAGGTTCTGGCCGAAATGGGTTTACAGGAGGTTTTTGAGATTAAAACCGAGTGCCCTTCGCCCCATGGGAGTTTGATTCGCGAGCAAGGACGCAAGGTGGACGTTGCCCTTCTGGACAGAAAAGGCCGTCCCTACCTTTTCTTGGAGTGCAAGTGGCAGTCAGTAAGCGGTAGCGCCCAGGATAAGCTTTTTAGAGCGGTGGAAGAGGCTCGCAGAGACCGGCTCTTCGGTGTTCATTCTGTTGTGGTGGTTGGGGGAGAGGGTTTTGCATCCGCGATAAAACGTTGGGCCCTCACGGAGGGGTTGATACACGAGTCCTTTCTGAAAGACTGGCTTAGGGAGTTTTTTAAGCGATGACCCCGAAGCTTCTTTTTGCGCCCTCTCTATCTCCCGATAAGGGTGCCAGGGAGGGTCTTCCCCCCCTTCTCAAGTGGGCAGGGGGAAAGCGGTGGTTGCTTCCTTATCTCCGGTCCCTGTACCGGGGGCACCGGCATCGCCGTTGGGTGGAACCCTTCGCTGGGGGGCTGGCCGCAGCCCTGGGCCTCGTTCCGGAGAGGGCCTTGCTCAACGACCTTAACCCCCACCTCATTAATTTCTATCGTTGGGTGCAGAGGGGATTGGATCCCAAGTTGCCTATGCTTCCAGATAAAACAACTTACTACGCTTATAGGGAAAGGTTCAATCAACTTATCAGAGAAGGAAAAGGAAATACCCAAGAAGCGGCCGAGCTCTTTTACTACCTTAACCGCACGGGATATAATGGGTTATGCCGTTTTAACAGGAAGGGAGAGTTCAACGTTCCCTTCGGGAAGTATAAACGCGTCGTCTACCAAAGGGATTTCTCTTCCCACCAAAGGGTTTTTCAGAACTGGGAGTTCACCAATGTGGACTTTCGCCAGGTAGCTTATCAGGCGGGGGATTTTATCTATGCCGACCCGCCCTACGACGTGGATTTCAGGGAGTACACCCCCGATGGTTTTTCATGGCAAGACCAGGTTGAGCTAGCGCAACTTTTGGCAGGGCATCCGGGTCCCGTGGTGATCTCCAACCAGGCCACGGAGCGGGTGGTGAGGCTTTACGAGAGCTTGGGCTTCAGCCTCAAGTTCCTTTCTGCCCCAAGGCGCATCAGTTGCGATGGCAACAGGCAAAGGGCTTTGGAAGTGCTAGCTTTTCGGAACCTCTAGCGTTTCCTCCCCCACGAGCCGTCCGCCCTTCAGGTGGAGGATGCGCCCCGCCCTTTGCGCGAGCTCCAGGTCGTGGGTGACGAGGACCAGGGTGCGCGCCTCGCCCAGGGAGAAGAGGAGGCTTGCCACCTGCTCCCTGGACTCCAGGTCCAGGTTCCCCGTGGGCTCGTCGGCGAAGAGGATGGGGGGGTCCAGGGCCAGGGCGCGGGCCAGGGCCACCCTTTGCTGCTCCCCGCCGGAGAGGCGGCTCGGCAGGTGGTGGAGGCGGTCTTTCAGGCCCACCCGCTCCAGAAGCTCCGCCGCCCGCGCTAGCCTCGCCCTCCTGGGCCAGCCCGCGAGGAGGAGGGGGAAGGCCACGTTCTCCAGGGCGGTGAGGGTGGGGATGAGGTTCCACTGCTGGAAGACGAAGCCCATGTGCCTAAGGCGCACTCCCGCCCTTTGGTCCTCGGGGAGGCGGTGGAGGGGGACCTCTCCCAGGTAGACCTCCCCCTCCGTGGGCAGGTCAAAGCCCGCGAGGAGGTTTAAGAGGGTGGTCTTGCCGCTCCCCGAGGGGCCCACGATGGCCGTGGCCCCCCTGGGGAAGGCGTAGGTGAAGCCGAGGAGGGCCGCCACCTCCTTTTCCCCTTGCCGGTAGCGCTTGGTGAGGTTTTCCGCTCTCAGCATTTACACCCTCCCCAAGGCCTCCACCACGGGGATGCGGCTTGCGTGGTAGGCGGGAAGGAGCCCGGCCGTAAGCCCGAGGCCGAGGGCCACCCCCAGGGCGAAGAGGGCGAGCCTTCCCGTCACCGCCGAGAGGGCGAGGCCCACCTGGTCCAGGGTGTAGAGGTTGATGAGGGAGGAGGCCAGGCCCCCAAGCCCAAGGCCCAGGGTCCCCCCAAGGAGGGAGAGGAGGAGGGCCTCGAGGAGCACCAGGCGGAAGATGAAGCCCCGCCTCGCCCCCAAAGCCCGCATGACCCCGAACTCCCGCACCCTCTCGTAGACCGACATCATCACCGTGTTGGCCACGAGAAGCCCCCCCACCACCAGGGCCACCAGGCTGATGCCGAGGCGCACCAGGTCGCTGATCCTTAAGGCGCGCTCGGCGAAGCGCATCACCTCGCTCGTGGTTTGGGCCTTCACCCCGGGCACCGCCCTCTCCAGGGCCCGGGCCACGGCCTCCGCCTTTTCCCCGGGCTTCAGGGCCACGAGGACGGCGCTGTAGTTCCGGGTACCCAGCACCTCCTGGAGGGCCTTCAGGGGGACGAAGATCAGGTTGTCGGCGAGGCTTCCCGCTTCCTCCAAGGCCCCCTCCACCCTAAGCTCCAGCCTGGGGGAAAGCCTGAGGACGCTTCCCGGGGCGAGGCCATTCCTTTGGGCCACCTTGGCCCCCACCACGGCGCCCCTCTCCGAGGGGATGAGGCGGCCTTCCTTGGCCTTGAGCCCCGGGTAAAGGAGGTCCGGGGAGGTGCCTTCCGGCAGGCCCTGGAAGAAGAAGCTGGTGCTGGGGTCAAAGCCTCCCCGGGCGAGGAGGAGGACCGGGACCACGGCCCGCACCCCAAGGGCCTTTCCCGCCTCCTCCAGGGCCTTTAGGGTCTCGGGAGTGATCTCCGGGGCGTTGGCGAGGCCAAAGCCCTCCGCCCCCTCCGGCACCACCTGGATGGCGGGGCCCACCCGGGAGAGCTCCTGGAAAAGCGCCCGCCTCAGGCCCTCCCCGAAGGAGAGGAAGAGGACCATGCTCCCCGTGGCCACCAGGACCCCAAGCAGGGTGAGGAGGCTCCGCACGGGCCTCGCCAGGAGGTTGCGCAGGACCAGGTAGAAGACCTCCATCCCCAGCAGTCTACTCCAAGGCGGGGCCCGGGGCGTGGCCTGGCCTACAGGAGGCGCTCCACGAAGCGGGTCTCTATTTCCTCCAGAAACGCCCTGGGGTCCACCTTCTTCCGCTCGGGGTGCTCGTAGTAGGCCTTCTCCGCCTCCTCAAAGTCCTCGTGGGCCACGAACCAGAGGAACTCCCGTTCGGAGAGCCAGTAGGCCCCCAGGACCTGGAAGCCCAGGGCCCGCCTTAGGGGGAGGATGGTCTCCAGGAAGACCTTCTGGAAGCTCTCCTTGGCCCCCTCCTTCAGGGTGTAGCGGCGCATCTGGACCCTCATGGGCCCATTGTAAGCGCCTATAATCAGAGCCATGCGCACGGCGGAGATCCGCGAGAAGTTCCTCTCCTTCTTTGAGGGCAAGGGGCACCTGCGCCTTCCCTCCTTCAGCCTCATCCCCGAGGACGACCCCTCCCTCCTCTTCACCTCCGCGGGGATGGCCCCCCTAAAGCCCTACTTCCTGGGGGCCAAACCCATCTTCGGGGGAAAGGAGTGGCGGAGGATCACCACCTGCCAGGAGTGCCTGAGGGTGGGGGACATTGAGAACGTGGGGCGCACGGGGCGCCACAACACCTACTTTGAGATGCTGGGCAACTTCTCCTTCGGGGACTACTTCAAGAAGGAGGCCATCCTTTGGGCCTGGGAGTTCCTCACGGAGCACCTCAAGCTGGACCCCGGGCGCCTTTGGGTCACGGTGTACGAGGACGACGACGAGGCCTATGGGATCTGGCGTGACCTCGTGGGGGTCCCCGAGGAGAGGATCGGCCGCTTCGGCGAGGACGAGAACTACTGGCCGGGCGGGGCCATCACCCACGGGCCCAATGGGCCTTCTGGCCCCTGCTCGGAGATTTTCTACGACCGGGGCCCGGCCTACGGCACCCCGGACGAGACCGGACCCAACACGGGGAGCGGGGACCGGTTCGTGGAGATCTGGAACCTGGTCTTCACCCAGTACGACCGCCAGGGCCCCATCCCGGGCCCCGGGATCCTCAAGCCCCTGCCCCAGAAGAACATCGACACGGGCATGGGCCTCTACCGGGTGGCGGCCATCCTCCAGGACGTGGAGGACTTCTACCGCACGGACACCTTCTTCCCCCTCATCCAGGAGGTGGCCCGCTTGAGCGGCAGGCCCTACGAGGGGAAGACGAGCGTGAGCCACCGGGTGATCGCCGACCACGTCCGGGCCGTGGTGGCGGCCCTCGCCGACGGGGCCACGTTCTCCAACACCGGGCGGGGCTACGTGATCCGGCGCCTTCTCCGCCGGGCCCTACGGCACGGCTACCTCCTCGGGCTTTCCGACCCCTTCCTCCACCGCCTCGCCCCCCGGGTGGCGGAGCTTCTCGGGGACTTCTACCCGGAGATGCGGGAGAACCTCCCCGCGGTGGAGAAGCAGATCCGCCTCGAGGAGGAGCGCTTCCTGGAGACCCTGGAAGGGGGCCTTAAGCGCCTGGACGCCCTCCTCTCCGGGCTTAGGCCCGGGGAGGTCCTTCCCGGGAAGGAGGCCTTTAGGCTCTACGACACCTACGGCTTCCCCCTGGACCTCACGGTGGAGATCGCCGCCGAGCGGGGCTTCGGCGTGGACACGGAGGGCTTCCAGAGGGCCATGGAGGAGCAGCAGGAGCGCTCCCGGGCCGCCATGGCCTTTGAGCGGGAGATCTTCAAGAAGGGCGCCCAGGTCCTGGAGGAGCTCTACGCCGAGCGGGGGGCCACGGAGTTTTTGGGCTACACCGCCCTCGAGGCCGAGGCCGAGGTCCTGGCCCTCCTCGCGGGGGACGAGAGCTTGGGGGAGGCGGGGCCCGGCACCGAGGTCCAGGTGGTGCTGGACAAGACCCCCTTCTACGCCGAGGGGGGCGGGCAGATCGGGGACTTCGGCCTCCTGGAGTGGCCGGGGGGCCGGGCCCGGGTGGAGAGCACCAAGAAGACGGAGCGGGGCATCTTCCTCCACCAGGCCCGGGTGGAGGAGGGGGTGCTGAGGGTGGGGCAAAGGGTGCGGGCGGTGGTGGACCCCAAGAGGCGGGACACCGAGCGGAACCACACCGCCACCCACCTCCTCCACGCGGCGCTCAGGGCCGTCCTCGGCCCCCACGTGCGCCAGGCGGGAAGCCTGGTGGCCCCGGACCGCCTCCGCTTTGACTTTACCCACCCCGAGCCCGTGAAGCCTGAAGAGCTTGAGCGGATTGAGCTTCTGGTGAACCGCTGGATCCAGGCCGACTTCCCCGTGACCTGGCGCTACCTGCCCCTGGAGGAGGCCAAAAAGGAGGGGGCCATGGCCCTCTTCGGGGAGAAGTACGGGGAGGTGGTCCGGGTGGTGCGGGTGGAGGGAAGCCCCCTAAAGGGCCTCGAGTCCAAGGAGCTCTGCGGGGGCACCCACGTGCGCCGCACCGGGGAGATCGGGGCCTTCCTCATAAGGAGCGAGGAGGCGGTCTCCGCCGGGGTGCGCCGCATAGAGGCGGTGACGGGGGAGGCGGCGGTCCGCTTCGCCCGGGAGTCCCTGAACCGCCTGAAGGCCCTGGCGAGCCGCCTCGAGGCGGGGGAGGCCGCCCTGGAGGAGAGGCTGGAGAAGCTCCTCTTTGAGCTCAAGGAGAAGGAGCGGGAGGTGGAAGGCCTCAAGGCCCGCCTGGTCCAGGCCGCCTTGGGGGGAGGCGGGGGGCCTTCCCTGGCGGAGAAGGGGGGCCTGAAGTGGACGGTGGCGGAGCTTCCCGGCCTGGACGCCAAGGCCCTCCGCCAGGCGGCGGACGACCTGGTGGCCCGGGGGGCGGACGTGGCCCTGGTGCTCTCGGAAGGGCAGGCGGTGCTGAAGCTCTCTCCACGGGCCCAGGAACGGGGCCTCGAGGCCGGGGCCCTCTTGCGGGCCCTCACCGAAAAAGCGGGGGGCCGGGGCGGGGGCAAGGGGGCTTTGGCCCAGGGGGGCGGCCTGGACCCCGAGCGGGCCAAGGCGGCCCTGCCCGGGCTCTTGCCCTAAAATGGGGGTATGCTTCCCCTAAGCCTTCTCGCGGTGGCCCTCTCCTGGGCCCTCTTCGCCCTCACCTTCGGCCGCTACCGCCGTAGGCCCTCCCTCCACAACGCCCTCTACAGCTTGGGCCTCCTCCTCTTCGCCCTGGCGGTTTCCGCCGAGCTCCTTGCCCGCCTCCAGGGGGGCTGGACTCCCTTCCTCTACCGCCTCTGGTACTTCACCGGGGCCATGCACGGGGTGACCTTCCTGGGCCTAGGGAGCCTCGCCCTCCTCTACCCCAGGGCGGCCCGGGCCCTCCTCCTCGCCCTAAGCCCCTTCCTCCTCTTCGGCCTTTACCTGGTGGCCACGGCCCCCCTGGACCCCGCCCGCCTCCCCGAGCCCTACACCCCCTCGGGGGCCGCCTTCCCGCCTCCCGGCCTCCTCTCCCCTAGGCTTTGGACCATCCCCTTCAACCTCCTAGGCACCCTCCTCATGGCCGGGGTGGCCCTCTACACCACCCTCTTCTTCTGGAGGAAGAACCCCTTGCGGGCCCAGGGCACGGCCCTGGTCTTCCTGGCCGCCCTGGTCCTCGCCTCCACCAGCGCCTTGAACCGCCTCGGGGTGGTGGGCCTCGAGGAGGCGGGGAGGGCCTTTGGGGTGGCCCTCCTCTACCTGGGGGTGGTCCTCGCCGACCGAAGCGCGCGCGATGCGGGTGGGCGCGCTTGACGTGGGGGAGGCCCGCATCGGCCTCGCCGTGGGGGAGGTGGGGGTGCCCCTGGCCTCGGGCCGGGGGTACCTGGCGCGCAAGACCTTGGAGGAGGACGTGGCGGCCCTCCTGGACTTCGTGCGGCGGGAGGGGCTTTCCAAGCTCGTGGTGGGCCTACCCCTGCGCACCGACCTCAAGGAGAGCGCCCAGGCCCAGAGGGTCCTCCCCCTGGTGGAGGCCTTGAGGGCCAGGGGGGTGGAGGTGGAGCTATGGGACGAGCGCTTCACCACCAAGCTCGCCCAGGAGCGCCTCAAGCACGCCCCCAAAAGGCTTCGCCGGGACAAGGGGAAGCTGGACGAGCTCGCGGCCGTGGTGCTTCTGGAGGACTACCTTGCCCGAGGGATCTAGGAAATGGCTTCGGCGGGGGGTGGTGGCCCTCTTCCTCACCTTCCTCCTCCTTCTCCTCTACGCCCTATGGCTCCTCGGCCCCACGGGGAAGGAGGCCGTGGTGCGCATTCCCCGGGGGGCCACGGGGATGGAGGTGGCGAGGATTCTGGAGGAGGCCGGGCTTCTCCGCTCTAGCTACCTCTTCTCCGCCTACCTGCGCTTTTCCGGCCGGGCGAAGCGCCTGGTTCCCGGGGTCTACCGCCTGAGGGGCGAGGGGGCCTTCCGCCTGGCCCGGGCCCTCACCGGGGGGGAGAGGCCCTTAAGCGTCGCCCTCACCTTTCCCGAGGGGGAGAGGGCGGTGGACTACGCCCGGAGGCTCTCCGGAGCGGGGCTTGACGGGGAGGGCTTCCTCAGGCTCGTGGAGAACCCCGGAGCCCTCAAGCCCCCCTACGTGGAGGGGCGGACCCTCGAGGGCTACCTCTTCCCCGCCACCTACACCTTTGACCTCCTCGCCACCCCCGAGGAGGTGGTGCGGGCCATGCTCCGCCGCTTCCAGGCGGAGCTCACCCCGGCGGTGCAAAGGCTTCTAGAGGAGCGGAAGCTTTCCGTCCACGCCTGGGTCACCCTGGCCTCCATCGTGGAGAAGGAGGCGGGAAGCGCCGAGGAGATGCCTTATATCGCCGGGGTCTTCCTGAACCGCCTAGAGCGGGGCATGCCCCTCCAGGCCGACCCCACGGTGGCCTACGCCCTGGGAAAGCGCCTGCCCGAGCTCTCCCGCCCCGGGGGGGATTTCCAGGTGGACTCCCCCTACAACACCTACCGCTACCCTGGCCTCCCCCCTGGGCCCATCGGAAACCCGGGGCGGGCCGCCCTCCTCGCCGTCCTGAACCCGGTGCGCCAGGACGAGCGGGGCCGCCCCTACCTCTACTTCTTCCACGCCCGGGGAAAGCTCTTCCTGAACGCCGAGTTTGAGGCCCACCTCAAGGACCTCGCCCGCTACCGCTACGCCTCCCCGTGACGGAGGAGCCGGAGCTGGGCGTAGGCGAAGAGGAGGGTGAGGAGGAGGAGGACCACGGTGATGGCCGCCGCGTACCCCAGGCGGAAGTTCTCAAACCCCGCCTCGTAGAGGTAGTAGCCGAGGACCCGCGTGGCCCCGTAGGGCCCCCCCCGGGTGAGGAGGAAGACGGCGGCGTAGGACTGGAGGGCGAGGATGGTCCCCACCACCACCAAAAAGGCCACCGCGGGCCGCATGAGGGGGAGGACCACGTGGCGGAAGGCCTCGAGGGGCCCCGCCCCGTCCACGTAGGCGGCCTCGAGGAGGGTCTTGGGGATGGCCTTGAGCCTGGCCGAGGCCACCAGGACCCCGTAGCCCAGGTGGCGCCACAGGGTGAAGGCCACCACCATGAGAAGCGCCCAGAACCCCTCCCGGTCCCAGGGGGGGATGGGGAGGAACTGGGCTAAGGCCCCGTACTCCGGGGTGAAGAGGGTGTACCAGGAAAGCGTGGCCCCGCCCAGGGTGACCAGGCCCGGCAGGAAGAGGAGGCTCTTGACGGGGCGCTCGTAGGGCATCCCCTCCAGGGCCACCGCCAGGGCCAGGGAAAGCCCCACGAAGAGGGGCAGGGCCAGGAGCATGAACTTGAGGGTGACCCAGAGGCTTCCAAAGAAGGCCGGGTCCTGGAGGAGGTCCCGGTAGTTCTTGAGCCCCACGGGCTTGGGCTCGGAAAGCCCCGACCAGTCCCAGGCGGAGAAGCGGAGGACGTCCAGAAAGGGGTAGAGGACGAAGAGGAAGAGGGGAAGGAGGGCGGGAAGGGAAAAGAGGAGGAGGGGGAGCTTCTTCCCCACGGCCTACCAGAGGCAGAGGAGGGAGAGGAGGAAGGGGTAGCGGTCCGAGGCGGAGACCTCGAGGGCCAAGGGCTCCAGGTAGAGCCTAAACCCCGCGCCCCAGGCCAAATGCAGGCCCGCCCCCGCCTGGTAGCCGAGGCCGAGGCCCAGGGAGAGGGCCCCGCCGGGAAGCTCCACGCTCGCCAGGGGGCCCAGGTGGGCCCCGAAGGGGTAGCGGAGGTCCAGGCCGAGGCCCACCGAGGTGTAGAGGTCGGCGAGGACGAGGCCGGGGAAGAGGTTGGCCTTGAGGAGGGCGTAGGCCTCGGGGCTTTGGGCGAGGCGGGCCTGGAGGTCCAAGCCGGTGTCCAGCCCCAAGGGGCTAAAGGGCAGGAGGGCGCTACCTTGGAGGTAGAAGCCCTTGTCGGGGCTAAAGCCGAGCCCCAGGGTGTTCTCCGGGTAGGCCGGGGCCTGGGCCAGGGCGAGGCCGAGAAGGAGGCCGAGGAGGGCGAAAAGCCGCTTCATGTCCCTGCCATCATACCAAAGCCTCCGGACAGGGTTACAATCCCCCCCATGGAGCCCTTCGCCCTAAAGCCCCTCCCCGGCCTCGTCCCCCTTCGGGAGGCCCCCCTTCTCGTCCTGGTGGGCCTCACCGGGGTGGGGAAGAGCACCCTGGCCGAGGCCCTGGGCTTCCCCAGGCTCCCCGACCGCCGGGAGCTCGTGGACCGCTACGTCCTTCCCCGCTACGGGGCCAGTCCCCCCATTCCCCGGGAGGAGCGCTTCCGCCTCACCCGGCGCTTCCGGGAGGAGTTTCCGGGCGGGGTGGCGGAGGTCCTCGCCCGGGGCTACGCGCCCCGGAGGCCCCTCCTCCTCTTTGACGGCCTCCGGGGGGAGGCCGAGGTGGCCTACGCCCTCGAGCACCTCCCCAAGGCCCGCTTCGTCCTCCTCCACGCCCGGGAAGGTACCCGGCTCAAGCGGCTCCTCGCCCGGCAGGACGCCTTTGACCGCGCGCGCGTGGGCCCGGAGGAAGAAGCCCGCCTCAAGGCGCTCGCCCAAGGGGTCCTCGCGGAGGAGGAGCTTCTGGAGGCCCTCGCCCTCGCCCCCCTAGAGGAGGTCCTCGCCAAGCTCAAGATCGTGGCCGAGGAGAAGAAAAACTACGACCCCGAGGGCCCCTTGCGCCTCCTTTCGGGCCACCCCCGGGCCCTGGTCCTGGACACGGAGGCCCTCTCCCTCGAGGAGGAGGTCCAGGCGGTGCGGCGCTTTCTCCAAGAGGGCCTTCCTTAGCGCGTAGAATGGGGTCCATGCCGAGGATACGGGACCTGCGCCTCATCCCCTTCCGCATCCCCCTAAAAGCCCCCTTGCGCTGGGGGAAGGCCTCGGAGCTTGCGGCCCTAGAGCACGCCCTTTTGGAGGTGGAGCTCTCCGATGGCTCGGTGGGCCGGGCCGAGGTGGCGGTGCGCCCCACCATCTACGGGGAGACCCTGGGAAGCGTGAGGGCGGGGCTTGAGTACCTGAGGCCCAAGCTTTTGGGCCTCGAGGCCGACGACCAGGAGGGGGTCCGGGCGGTCCTCGAGGCCTTTCCCTTTAACTTTGGCCTCAAGGGCGCCCTGGACCTCGCCCTCTGGGAGGCCTGGGCGAGGAGCGAGGGGGAGGAGCTCTACCAGGTCCTGAGGCCCGCCAAGCACCGGGTGCGGGTGGCCTACCTCCTGGGCCTTGGGGAGGAGGAGGAGGTCCTGGAGGACGCCCGCGTGGCCTTCGGGGCGGGGGTCAGGGTCTTCAAGGTGAAGGTGGGGCGGGACCTGGAGGCCGACACCCGCCGCATCCTCCGCCTTAGAGAGGCCTTCCCTGAGGCCGAGCTCTACGCCGACGCCAACGAGTCCCTCCCCCCCAAGGAGGCCGAGCGCTACCTTTTGGCCTGGAAGGAGCTTGGCCTCCGCTACGTGGAGGAGCCCTTGCCCATAGAGGAGGTGGAGGCGAGAAGGACCCTAAGGGAAAAGGGCATCCTCCCCCTCATCGCCGACGACTCGGCCATGACCCCGAAGGACCTCAGGCGGGAGCTAGAGCTCAACACCTTTGACGTCCTAAACCTCAAGCCCGCCCGCACCGGGGTCACCTGGACCCTGGAGATGCTCGCCCTCGCCCGGGAGCGGGGCAAAAAGGCCATGGTGGGAAGCCAGGCCCAGAGCTCCTTCGGGGCCTACCAGTCGGCCCTCCTCGCCTTCCAGCAGGGGGTGACGGAGCCCAACGAGCTCGCCTTCCACCTCAAGGCCGAGGGCGGCTTCTTCCCCTTCCCCACCTTCCGCGAGGGGTGGCTCTACTGGGAGGACCTGGTGGAGGGCCGCTTTGACGAGGCGGCCTTCGCCCGCTACGCCCTAAAGGAGGGCTAGGGCTTCCCGGAAGTCCCGGAAGACCCCCCTCGCCCCCGCCTTTAGGAGCGCCTCCGCCCCGTGCCCCGTGAGGAGGCCGTAGGTGGGAACCCCGGCCCCCACGGCGCTTTGCACCCCGGAAGGGGAGTCCTCAAAGGCCAGGGCCTCCTCCGGGGCCACCCCAAGGCGCTCCAGGGCCACCCGGTAGGGCAGGGGGTCGGGCTTCCCCCGGCCCACCTCCTCGGCGAGGACGAGGAGGGGTGGCCTCAGGCCCAGGGCCTCCAGCACGTGGTGGGCGTTTGCCTTGGGGGCGTTGGTCACCACGCCCCAAAGGAGCCCCCGTTCCTTGATCTTCTCCAAAAGCTCCGTGAGCCCAAGGGTGGGCCTGAGCCCCTGGGCGAGGGCCCGGAAGCGGGCCTCCTTGGCCTCTATGAGGCTTTCCGCCGACTCTCCCTCCAGGCCCAGGAGGTTCCGGACGATCTCGGGGTTGAGCCTCCCCGAGATCCTTTCCCGGTAGAAGGCGGGGTCCACCTTGAGGCCGTAGGGCCTCAGGACCTCCCGCCAGGCGAGGAGGTGCAGGGGGTCGGTGTCCGCCAGGGTGCCGTCCAGGTCCAAGAGGACCGCCTTAAGCACGGGCCACCTCCCGCTCCACGCCCCGAAGGAGCAGGTAGAGGGCGAGGCTTAGGGCGAAAAACCCTAGGGGAATCCCCCGGTCGGGCAGGAGGGCGAAAAGCCCCGGGATCAGGGTGCTTCCCGCCGCCCCGGCGTACATGAGCCCGCCCAGGGCCCGGTGGCCGAAGCGGGCCTGCACCAGGGCGAAGAGGGTGGAGAAGAGGGGGCCGAGGAGGAAGCCCGCCAGGGGGAAGAGGAGGGCGGTCTGGGGGAGGAGGTTCAGAAGGAGGAGGCCCATCACCCCGAGGAGAAGCCCCCGGAGGGCCCTCAAGGGGTCCTTGGCCACCCGCCCCGCGAGGAGGAGCCTGCCCAGGGCGAGGAAGAGCCAGTAGAGGGTGAGGAGGAGGCCGCCTAGGGCCGTGGCGTGGCCCAGGGCCTCGAGCCAGACCCGGTTCCAGGTGGCGAGGGCCCCTTCCAGCCCCGTGTAGAGCCCCACGGCGAGGAGGAAGGGCCAGAGGGCCCCCCGGGGCCTCGCCTTAAGCCTTTCCGCCGGGGGCGCCCCGAGGACCAGGGCCCCCCCGAGGAAGGCGAAAAGGCCCGCCAGGGCCAAAAACCCGGCGTAGGGAAGCCAGCCCAAGGCCAAAGGGGTGAGGACCGCCCCCAGGCCGAAGGCCACGTTGACCCGGTTTAAAAGCTCCACCCGCTTTTCCGGGTAGAGCTCCCCCACGAGGCTATTCCCGTGGACGTTCATCACCCCCTCTCCCAGGCCGAGGAGGAAGGCCAGGGGCGCCACCCAGGCGTAGGAGGGCGCCAAGGCCAGGCCAAAGAAGGCGAGGCCCACGAGGCCCAGGGCCAGGGGAAGAAGGGGGTGGCGTCTTTCCTCCTGCCCCAGGCGCACCCCGAGGAGGAGGCCGAGGAGGAGGGCGGCGAAGTAGAGGGAGGTTCCCTCTTCCCCTCCGTACCGCTCCCGCCAGTAGGGGAGGGCCGCCCCGGGGAGGGCCACGATCACCCCCACGAGGAAAAGGGCGAGGAAAGAGCCGGCGAGAAAGCGCACGGACCGCATTCTCCCCCCTGGGTGACCCTTTGGTCAATAATGGGGAGGATGGAGCGCCTTCTGGCCCAAGCCCTTTCCGGCGAAGGCTTCTTCGCCTTCCCCGGGGTCCTCCTCTTTCGGGGCCCCGACGCCTTTTCCTTCCTGCAGGGGCAGGGCACCCGGGACCTGCGGCGGCTTTCGGGCCCTTCTGGGGTCCTCTTCCTCAACCACAAGGGCCAGATTGAGGAGGCGGCGACCCTCTTTCCCCACCCCGAGGGCTTCCTCCTCGCCCCCTGGGGGAGCCTCGAGGGCCTGAAAGCGCGCCTAAAGCGCTACATCGTCTTTGACCAGGTGGAGCTTGCGACGCTTCCCCTTTTCCGCCTCCTCCACGCGGACGGCCGGGAGGAGGTGGGGGAAGGGGCGGAAGGGGCGCTTCCCGCCGAGCTTTACCCCCTCTACACCCTGCTCAAGGGCCTCCCCCTCCTCTCGGATATCCAAGGGGAGCTTCCCCAGAGCGTAGGCCTCCTCCACCTGGTGGACTACGGCAAGGGGTGCTACGTGGGCCAGGAGATCATGGCGAGGACCGAGGGCAAGGAGGTCTCCTACTGCCTCGCGGGCCTAAGGGCCCTGGAGGCCGGGGAAGCCCCGGCGGAGCTCTTCTTTGGGGGGCGGCGGGTGGGGGAGGCGAAGCGCCTCATAGAGACCCCCTTCGTCCTCCTGGGCCTCGCCGTGGTGCGCAAGGAGGTGCCCCTGGGAGGGGTGGTGGAGGGGGGCGGGGGGCAGTACCGGGTGGAGGCCCTTCCCTTCAAGGAGGCGGCATGGAGCGGGCAGAGATCCTCGGGGTAGGCACGGAGCTCCTCTTTGGGGAGACCCTGGACACCAACACGGCGGAGATCGCAAGGAGCCTCAAGCCCTACGCCCTCAAGGTGGAAAGGACCCTGAGGGTGGCGGACGAGGTGGAACCCTTGGCCAGGGAGGTGAGGGAGGCCTTCGGGCGGGCCAGGCTCGTGGTCCTCTCCGGGGGCTTGGGCCCCACCCCGGACGACGTGACCCGGGAGGCGGTGGCCCTGGCCCTGGGGGAGCCCTTGGAGCTGGACGAGGGGGTGCTCCGGGAGATTGAGGCCCGCTTCCTCGCCCGGGGCCGCCCCATGCCCGAGGCCAACCGCAAGCAGGCCCTCAAGATCCCCTCCGCCACCTGGCTCCAAAACCCCCACGGCACCGCCCCCGGCTGGTGGGTGCGGAAGGAGGGCAAGGACCTGGTTCTTCTCCCTGGGCCCCCGCCCGAGTGGCGGCCCATGTGGGAGGAGGTCCTGCCCCGGCTCGGCCTGCCCAGGAGGCCCTACGCCGAAAAGGTTCTGAAGACCTGGGGCATCGGGGAGTCGGAGATCGTGGAGCGGCTTGGCCCCCTCTTCGCGCGGGGAGAGGAGGTGGAGGTGGGCACCTACCCCAAGGCCCACGGGGTGGAGGTGGTGGTGCGGGGCCGGGAGGACCGGGTGGCGGAGCTTTCCGAGAAGATCAAGAAAAAGCTCCTCAAGGAGGTCTGGGGCGAGGGGGAGATCACCCTGGCCGAGGCGGTGAAAAGGCGCATGGAGCTGGAGGGGGCCACCCTCTCCACCATGGAGAGCCTCACCGGGGGGCTTCTGGGGGCGGAGATCACCCGGGTGCCGGGGGCGAGCCGCTTCTACTTGGGGGGCGTGGTATCCTATTCCGTAGGGGCCAAGGCCCGCTTCGGGGTGCCGGAGGAGTTCCTCGCCAAAACGGTCTCCGCCGAAACGGCCAAGGCCATGGCGGAGGCTGCCCGCACCCTTTTCGGGTCCACCTACGCCCTGGCCACCACCGGTGTAGCGGGCCCCGACCCCTTGGAGGGCGAGCCCGTGGGCACGGTTTACGTGGCCCTGGCGGGGCCCCAAGGGGCGGAGGCCAGGCGCTACCGCTTCCCCGGGGACCGGGAGGCGGTGCGGCTTCGGAGCGTCTACGCCGCCTTGGCCCTTCTCGTGACATGAGGCTCTTCTACGCGGTTTTTCTTCCGGAGGACGTGCGGCGGGCCCTGGCAGAGGCTCAAGGGAAGGTTTCCCGCTACAAGGGCTGGAAGGAGGTGCCCCCCCACCAGCTCCACCTGACCCTGCTTTTCCTGGGGGAAAGGCCAAAGGAGGACCTCGAGGACCTCCTCGCCCTGGGCCACCGCTTGGGCAGGCAGGTTCCCCCCTTCACCGCCCTCCTTAAGGGCACGGGCTACTTCCCCAACGAGGGCACCCCCCGGGTCTGGTTCGCCAAGGCCGAGGGGGAGGGGTTCGCCCTCCTCGCCGAGGGCCTGAAGGCCGGGGTGAGGGAGCTTCTGGGGGAGGAGGCCCTCCTGGCGGGGGGGGATAAGGACTTCAAGCCCCACATCACCCTGGCCCGGCGCAAGGCCCCGGCTCCCCGGGTGCCCCCCGTGGTCTTCGGCCTCTCCTGGCCGGTGCGGGAGTTCGCCCTGGTGCGCTCGGAGCTCAGGCCCCGGGGGCCCATTTACACCATTCTGGAAAAGTTTCCCTTGCGAGGTGAGCATGGACGAGAACAAGAGGAAAGCCCTGGAGAACGCCCTGAAGACCATTGAGAAGGAGTTCGGCAAAGGGGCGGTGATGCGCCTGGGGGAGATGCCCAGGCAGCAGGTGGACGTGATCCCCACGGGCTCCCTGGGCCTGGACCTGGCCTTGGGGATCGGGGGGATTCCCCGGGGGCGGGTCATCGAGATCTACGGCCCCGAGTCCGGGGGCAAGACCACCCTGGCCCTCACCATCATTGCCCAGGCCCAGAAGCAGGGAGGGGTGGCGGCCTTCGTGGACGCCGAGCACGCCCTGGACCCCCTCTACGCCCAGAAGCTCGGGGTCAAGGTGGAGGACCTCCTGGTCTCCCAGCCCGACACCGGGGAGCAGGCCCTGGAGATCGTGGAGCTCCTCGCCCGCTCCGGGGCGGTGGACGTCATCGTGGTGGACTCCGTGGCCGCCCTGGTGCCCAAGGCCGAGATTGAGGGGGAGATGGGGGACCAGCACGTGGGCCTCCAGGCCCGGCTCATGAGCCAGGCCCTGCGAAAGCTCACCGCCGTCCTTTCCAAGAGCAACACCGCCGCCATCTTCATCAACCAGGTGCGGGAGAAGGTGGGGGCGATGTTCGGCAACCCCGAGACCACCCCGGGGGGGAGGGCCCTCAAGTTCTACTCCAGCGTCCGCCTGGACGTGCGCAAGAGCGGGCCCCCCATCAAGGCGGGGAACGAGGCCGTGGGCATCAAGGTCAAGGTGAAGGTGGTGAAGAACAAGCTGGCCCCGCCTTTCCGGGAGGCCGAGCTGGAGATCTACTTCGGCCGGGGCCTGGACCCGGTGATGGACCTGGTGAACGTGGCCGTGGCCGCCGGGGTCATAGAGAAGGCCGGGAGCTGGTTCTCCTACGGGGAGCTTCGCCTGGGCCAGGGGAAGGAGAAGGCGGCCGAGGCCCTGAGGGAGCGCCCCGAGCTTTTGGAGGAGATCCGGGCCAAGGTCCTGGAGCGGGCCGACAAGGTGGTCCTGGCCGCGAGCGAGGAAGAGGGGGAGTAGATGAGCCCGCTGGAGGGGATGCTTCTTCTGGCCTTCCTCCTCGCCCTGGGGGCGCTCCTCCTCAGGCGGAAGGGGGAGGTCCAGGCCTCCCGAGAGGCCAAGGAGGTCCTCGAGGCCGCCCGCAAGGAGGCGAGGGAGATCCTGGAGGCCGCCCGCCAAGAGGCCAAGGCCCTCCGCGAGGAGGCGGAGGCCCGCGCCCAGGCCCTCCGCCAGGAGCTGGAAAAGGAGGTGCGCGCCCGCGCCGAGGCCCTGGAGGCCGAGGGGAGAAGCCGCCTCAAGGAGGCGGAGGAGCGCCTTAGGGCCGAGCGGGAGGAGCTTAGGGCGGAAAGGGAGCGGCTTAAGGCCCTGGGGGAGGAGCTCAAGGCCGAGCGCGAGCGCCTTAAGGAGGAGCGGGAGGAGCTCCGCCGGGAAGCCGAGAGGCTTTCCAAAAGGGGCGAGGCCCTGGACGCCCGGGCCCTCAAGCTGGACGCCCTGGAGGAGGCCCTGGCCGGGCGGGAGGAGGCGCTGAAGGCCCGGGAGGCCGTCCTCCTGGAGCGGGAGAAGGAGGTGGAAAGGAGGCTTCACGAGGTGGCGGGCCTCTCCCCGGAGGAGGCCAGGCGCCTCATCCTGGAGAAGCTGGACCAGGAGCTGGAGGAGGAGAAGGCGCAAGGGGTTCGGGCCGCCCTGGAGCGGGCCCGCCTCGAGGCCCGGCGCGAGGCCCAGAAGATCCTGGCCCAGGCCATGCAGCGCCAGGCCTCGGAGACCGCCGCCCAGCTGGCGGTTTCCGTGGTGCCCATCCCTTCCGACGCCATGAAGGGGCGGATCATCGGTCGGGAAGGCCGCAACATCCGCACCTTTGAGGCCCTCACCGGGGTGGACCTCATCATCGACGACACCCCAGAGGCCGTGCTCCTCTCCTCCTTTAACCCCATCCGGCGGGAGATCGCCCGCATGGCCCTGGAGGAGCTCTTGAAGGACGGCCGCATCCACCCTAGCCGCATTGAGGAGGTGGTGGAGAAGGCCAAGCAGGAGATGAAGACCTTCATCTACGAAAGGGGGGAGGAGGCGGCCCTGGAGGCCGGGGTGGTGGGCCTGAAGCCCGGCCTGGTCCAGCTTTTGGGGCGGCTCCACTTCCGCTCCAGCTACGGCCAGAACGTCCTCAAGCACTCGGTCCAGGTGGCCCACCTCGCGGGGATCATGGCGGCGGAGCTCGGCCTGGACGCCGCCCTCGCCCGGAGGTCCGGCCTTCTCCACGACCTCGGAAAGAGCGTGGACCGGGAGGTGGAGGGGAGCCACGTGGAGATCGGCATCGCCCTGGCCCGCCGCTTCGGGGAACCCCCCGAGGTGGTGGACGCCATCGCCCACCACCACGACCCCGACAACGCCGAGACCCTCTACGCCGTCTTGGTGGCCGCGGCCGATGCCCTCTCGGCGGCGAGGCCCGGGGCGAGGCGGGAGAGCCTCGAGGAGTACCTCCAGCGCCTGGAGGCCCTGGAGCGCATCGCCCTCTCCTTCCCCGGGGTGGAGACGGCCTTCGCCGTGCAGGCGGGCCGGGAGGTGCGGGTCATCGTCAAGCCCGACAAGATCACCGACGCCAAGGCCACCCTCCTCGCCCGGGAGATCGCGGGCCGCATAGAGCGGGAGATGAACTACCCCGGCCAGGTCCAGGTGACCGTGGTGCGGGAGACCCGGGCGGTGGAGTACGCTAGGTGAAGTGAGGCGCTATGCTGAAGGGCGAGGACATCGGGATTGACCTGGGGACGGCCAGCGTCCTCATCTACGTGCGGGGGAAGGGGATCGTCTTAAGGGAGCCCTCCGTGATCGCGGTGGTGCAGGGCAAGCGGGAGGTCAAGGCGGTGGGGGCCGAGGCCTACCGCATGCTGGGCCGTACCCCGGGGAACATCGTGGCCGTGCGGCCCCTAAAGGACGGGGTCATCGCCGACTACGCCCTCACGGAGCGCATGCTTCTCCTCTTCCTGCAGAAGGTCCTCTCCCCCATGAGCCGCTTCTTCAAGCCCCGGGTCATGGTGGGGGTGCCCTCGGGGGTCACGGACGTGGAGCGCCGGGCGGTGGTGCAGGCGGTCTCCTCCTTGGCCCAGAAGGTCTACCTCATAGAGGAACCCCTGGCGGCGGCCATCGGGGCGGGCATCAACGTGGCCGAGCCCACGGGGAGCATGGTGGTGGACATCGGGGGGGGGTCCACGGACATCGCCGTCATCTCCCTGGGCGGGATCGTGCGCTCGGAAAGCCTGAGGATCGCGGGCAACGAGATGGACCAGGCCATCATCCGCTACGTGCGGCAGAAGTACAACCTCCTCATCGGCGAGCGCACCGCTGAGGAGTTCAAGATCCAGCTGGGCCGGGCCAAGGTTCTTCCCGGTGAGGAGAAGGAGGTGGCCGAGGTGCGGGGCCGGGACCTCATCACCGGCCTCCCCCGCACCGCCGAGATCCCCGCCCTTGACGTGGCCGAGGCCCTAAAGGAGCCCTTGGAGAAGATTTTCCAGGGGGTGAAGGGGGTGCTGGAGACCACCCCTCCCGAGCTCGCCTCCGACATCTACGAAAGGGGCATCCTCCTCACCGGGGGCGGGGCCCTCCTCAAGAACCTGGACCTCGCCCTGCAGGAGGCCACCGGGGTCCCGGTGGTGGTGGCGGAGAACCCCATTGAGGCCGTGGCCCTGGGCACCGGCAAGGCCCTGGAGATGCTCCACGTCCTGGAGGACACCATCCTCTCCTCGGACGACGTCCTGAAGAGGTGAAACCCGTGGAGATCGGGGAGATCCTCAAGTTCCTTCCCCACCGCTACCCCTTTCTCCTCATAGACCGGGTCCTGGAGGCGGACGAGCGGCGCTTCAAGGCCCTCAAGAACGTCACCTTCAACGAGCCTCACTTCCAGGGCCACTTCCCCGGCTACCCCGTGATGCCCGGGGTCTTGATCCTCGAGGCCATGGCCCAGGCGGCGGTGGGAACGTTGGCGCGCCAGCCGGGCCTCGCCCCGGGGGGGCTCGTCTTCCTGGTGGGGGTGGAGGAGGCCCGCTTCAAGAAGCCCGTGGTCCCCGGGGACACCCTGATCCTCGAGGGGGAGCTCCTCTTCCTCCGCCGGGGCCTGGGCAAGGTGGCGGTCCGGGCCCTGGTGGAAGGGGAGGAGCGGGCCCGGGCCACCCTGAGCTTCGCCCTAAAGGAGGGGTAGGGGTGGACCTTCTGGCCTACCTCAAGCGGGCGCGGGGAGGGCGGGTGGTGCGCACCGGGTTCCTGGACCCGGAGGACCAGGCCCTTTTGGAGGCCAAGGCCCGGGAGGAGGGCCTCAAGGTGGCCTTCTTCGGGGGCTTTCCCCTGGCCGAGCGCAAGGTGGCGGTCCTCCACCCCCCCGAGGTGCCCTCCGTCCACGACCCGGTGGCCGTCTTCCTCCTGGAGAAGGAGCCCCCGGACCTGGGGGAGGCCATGGGGGACGTGGAGCCCTGGGAGGGGGGGTACCTGGTGGCCCTCCTCCCCGAGGGGAAGGGGTCCCTGGAGGCCCAGGGCTACCGCCTCCACCCCCCGCCGGAAGGCGCCTTGCGGGCGCCCAGGGAGCGGGTGCGCACCCTGGTGGTGCCCTCCTTGCGGGTGGACGCCGTGGGGGCCAAGGGGTTCGGCGTGTCCCGCACCTACTTCGCCCAAGGGGTGAAGGCGGGGAAGGTGCGCCTTAGGGGCAAGGTGGCCTCTCCCAAGGAGGAGATGGCCCCCGGGGACGTCCTGCTGGCCGAGGGGCTTGGGGCCTTGAGGCTCCTCGAGGTCCTTGGCCAAACGGTCCGGGGAAACTATAAAATCAAGGTGGAGGTGGAGCGCTAGGAGAGGCTTTCGGCGCTAGGCTTGACGGGACGAGGGTGTGCCGTATAGGCTAAGGTTTGTGCTCTTTGGTCGGGCCAAGGGAGCACGGTAAGAGCCAGCCGCCGCAAGGGGCACCCCTTGCGGAAGAACCCTGTTAGCTTACCTCGGGCGGCCCGCTTTCCCAGAGGTGACGCATGGAGATTAAGCGGTTCGGTCGCATCCGAGAGGTTATTCCCCTCCCCCCCCTTACGGAGATCCAGGTAGCCTCCTACAAGAAAGCCCTGCAGGCGGACGTTCCCCCTGAAAGGCGGGAGAACATCGGCATCCAGGCGGCCTTCAAGGAGACTTTCCCCGTGGAGGAAGGGGAAAAGGGGAAGGGCGGCCTGGTGCTGGACTTCCTGGAGTACCGCATCGGCGACCCCCTCTTCTCCCAGGAGGAGTGCCGGGAAAAGGACCTCACCTACCAGGCCCCCCTCTACGCCAAGCTCCAGCTCATCCACAAGGACACGGGCCTCATCAAGGAGGACGAGGTCTTCCTGGGGCACATCCCCCTGATGACCGAGGACGGCTCCTTCATCATCAACGGGGCCGACCGGGTCATCGTCTCCCAGATCCACCGCTCCCCCGGGGTCTACTTCACCCCCGACCCCGCTCGTCCCGGGCGGTACATCGCCAGCATCATCCCCCTGCCCAAGCGGGGGCCCTGGATTGACCTCGAGGTGGAGCCGAACGGCGTCGTCTCCATGAAGGTCAACAAGCGCAAGTTCCCCCTGGTCTTCCTCCTCCGGGTCCTGGGCTACGACCAGGAGACCCTCTCCCGGGAGCTTGGGGCCTACGGGGAGCTGGTCCAGGGCCTTTTGGACGAGGCCGTGCTCTCCATGCGCCCGGAGGAGGCCCTGGTGCGCCTCTTCACCCTCCTCCGCCCCGGCGACCCCCCCAAGAAGGATAAGGCCCTGGCCTACCTCTTCGGCCTCTTGGCCGATCCCCGGCGCTACGACCTGGGGGAGGCGGGCCGGTACAAGGCCGAGGAGAAGCTCGGGGTGCGGCTTTCCGGGCGCACCCTGGTCCGCTTTGAGGACGGGGAGTTCAAGGACGAGGTCTTCCTGCCCACCCTGCGCTACCTCTTCGCCCTCACCGCCGGGGTTCCGGGGCACGAGGTGGACGACATCGACCACCTGGGCAACCGCCGCATCCGCACCGTGGGGGAGCTCATGGCCGACCAGTTCCGGGTGGGGCTAAGCCGCCTCGCCCGGGGGGTGCGGGAGCGCATGCTCATGGGCACCCCCGACACCCTGACCCCGGCCAAGCTGGTGAACAGCCGCCCCTTGGAGGCCGCCCTCCGGGAGTTCTTCGGCCGGAGCCAGCTCTCCCAGTTCAAGGACGAAACCAACCCCCTCTCCTCCCTGCGCCACAAGCGCCGCATCTCCGCCCTGGGCCCGGGCGGTCTCACCCGGGAGCGGGCGGGCTTTGACGTGCGGGACGTCCACCGCACCCACTACGGGCGCATCTGCCCGGTGGAGACCCCCGAGGGGGCCAACATCGGCCTCATCACCTCCCTGGCGGCCTACGCCCGGGTGGACGAGCTGGGCTTCATCCGCACTCCCTACCGCCGGGTGAAGGGCGGGGTGGTCACCGACGAGGTGGTCTACATGACCGCCACCGAGGAGGACCGCTACACCATCGCCCAGGCCAACACCCCCCTGGAGGGGGACCGGATCGCCACCGACCGGGTGGTGGCCCGGAGGAGGGGCGAGCCCGTGATCGTGAGCCCGGAGGAGGTGGAGTTCATGGACGTCTCCCCCAAGCAGGTCTTCTCCGTGAACACCAACCTCATCCCCTTCCTGGAGCACGACGACGCCAACCGGGCCCTCATGGGCTCCAACATGCAGACCCAGGCGGTGCCCCTCATCCGGGCCCAGGCCCCGGTGGTGATGACGGGCCTCGAAGAGCGGGTGGTGCGGGACTCCCTGGCCGCTCTCTACGCCGAGGAGGACGGGGAGGTGGTCAAGGTGGACGGCACCCGCATCGCCGTGCGCTACGCGGATGGCCGCTTGGTGGAGTACCCCTTGCGCCGCTACGCCCGCTCCAACCAGGGGACCGTCCTGGACCAGCGTCCCCGCGTGGTGGTGGGGCAGCGGGTGAAAAAGGGCGACCTCCTGGCCGACGGCCCCGCCTCCGAGGAGGGCTTCTTGGCCCTGGGGCAGAACGTCCTGGTGGCCATCATGCCCTTTGACGGGTACAACTTTGAGGACGCCATCGTCATCAGCGAGGAGCTTTTAAAGCGGGACTTCTACACCTCCATCCACATCGAGCGCTACGAGATCGAGGCCCGGGACACGAAGCTCGGCCCCGAGCGCATCACCCGGGACATCCCCCACCTCCCCGAGGCCGCCCTAAGGGACCTGGACGAGGAAGGCATCGTGCGCATCGGGGCCGAGGTCAAGCCCGGGGACATCCTGGTGGGGCGCACCAGCTTCAAGGGCGAGCAGGAGCCCTCCCCGGAGGAACGGCTTCTCCGCTCCATCTTCGGGGAGAAGGCCCGCGACGTGAAGGACACCTCCCTCCGGGTGCCCCCCGGGGAGGGGGGGATCGTGGTGGGCCGCCTGCGCCTCCGCCGGGGGGACCCTGGGGTGGAGCTCAAGCCCGGGGTGCGGGAGGTGGTGCGGGTCTTCGTGGCCCAGAAGCGCAAGCTCCAGGTGGGGGACAAGCTCGCCAACCGCCACGGGAACAAGGGCGTGGTGGCGAAGATCCTCCCCGTGGAGGACATGCCCCACCTGCCCGACGGCACCCCGGTGGACATCCTCCTGAACCCCCTGGGCGTGCCGAGCCGGATGAACCTGGGCCAGATCCTGGAGACCCACCTGGGCCTCGCGGGGTACTTCTTGGGCCAGCGCTACATCTCCCCGGTGTTTGACGGGGCCACGGAGCCCGAGGTCAAGGCCCTTCTGGCCGAGGCCTTTGACCTTTACTTCGGCAAGCGAAAGGGCGAGGGCTTCGGCGTGGACAAGCGGGAGAAGGAGGTCCTGGCCCGGGCGGAAAAGCTCGGCCTGGTGAGCCCTGGCAAAAGCCCCGAGGAGCAACTTCGGGAGCTCTTCCTCCAGGGCAAGGTGGTCCTCTACGATGGCCGCAGCGGGGAGCCCATTGAGGGGCCCATCGTGGTGGGGCAGATGTTCATCATGAAGCTCTACCACATGGTGGAGGACAAGATGCACGCCCGCTCCACGGGCCCCTACTCCCTCATCACCCAGCAACCCCTGGGGGGCAAGGCCCAGTTCGGCGGCCAGCGCTTTGGGGAGATGGAGGTCTGGGCCCTCGAGGCCTACGGGGCGGCCCACACCCTGCAGGAGATGCTCACCCTGAAGTCCGACGACATAGAGGGCAGGAACGCCGCCTACGAGGCCATCATCAAGGGCGAGGACGTGCCCGAGCCCAGCGTCCCCGAGTCCTTCCGCGTGCTGGTGAAGGAGCTCCAGGCCCTGGCCCTAGACGTCCAGACCCTGGACGAGAAGGATAACCCCGTGGACATCTTTGAAGGCCTGGCGTCCAAGAGGTAGAAGCCCCGGAGGAAAGATGAAAAAGGAAGTCCGCAAGGTCCGCATCGCCCTGGCCTCCCCGGAGAAGATCCGTTCCTGGAGCTACGGGGAGGTGGAGAAGCCCGAGACCATCAACTACCGCACCCTGAAGCCCGAGCGGGACGGCCTCTTTGACGAGCGCATCTTCGGCCCCATCAAGGACTACGAGTGCGCCTGCGGCAAGTACAAGCGCCAGCGCTTTGAGGGCAAGGTGTGCGAGCGCTGCGGCGTGGAGGTGACCAAGAGCATCGTCCGCCGCTACCGCATGGGCCATATTGAGCTCGCCACCCCTGCCGCCCACATCTGGTTCGTGAAGGACGTGCCCTCCAAGATCGGCACCCTCCTGGACCTCTCCGCCACCGAGCTTGAGCAGGTGCTCTACTTCAACAAGTACATCGTCTTAGACCCCAAGGGGGCGGTCTTGAACGGGGTTCCCGTGGAGAAGCGCCAGCTCCTCACCGACGAGGAGTACCGGGAGCTCCGCTTCGGCAAGCAGGAGACCTACCCCTTGCCTCCAGGGGTGGACGCCCTGGTGAAGGACGGGGAGGAGGTGGTGAAGGGCCAGGAGCTCGCCCCCGGGGTGGTGAGCCGCATGGACGGGGTGGCCCTTTACCGCTTTCCCCGCCGGGTGCGGGTGGAGTACGTGAAGAAGGAGCGGGCCGCCCTCCGCCTTCCCCTCTCCGCCTGGGTAGAGAAGGAGGCCTACAAGCCCGGCGAGGCCCTCGCCGAGCTTTCCGAGCCCTACCTCCTCCGGGCCGAGGAGGAGGGCGTGGTGGAGCTTAGGGAGCTGGAGGAGGGGGCCTTCCTCGTCCTTCGCCAGGAGGACGAGCCCGTGGCCACCTACTTCCTCCCCGTGGGGATGACGCCCCTCGTGGTCCACGGGGAGATCGTGGAGAAGGGCCAGCCCCTGGCCGAGGCCAAGGGCCTTCTCCGCATGCCCCGCCAGGTCCGGGCCCCCCAGGTGGAGGCGGAGGAGGAGGGGGATACGGTCTACCTCACCCTCTTCCTGGAGTGGACCGAGCCCAAGGACTACCGGGTGGCCCCCCACATGAACGTCATCGTCCCCGAGGGGGCCCGGGTGCAGGCGGGAGAGAAGATCGTGGCCGCCATTGACCCCGAGGAGGAGGTCATCGCCGAGGCCGAGGGGGTGGTCCACCTGCACGAGCCCGCCAGCCTCCTGGTGGTCAAGGCCCGGGTCTACCCCTTTGAGGACGACGTGGAGGTCTCCACCGGGGACCGGGTAGCCCCGGGGGACGTCCTGGCCGACGGGGGGAAGGTAAAAAGCGAGATCTACGGCCGGGTGGAGGTGGACCTGGTCCGGGGCGTGGTCCGGGTGGTGGAGTCCTACGACATAGACGCCCGCATGGGGGCCGAGGCCATCCAGCAGCTCCTCCGGGAGCTAGACCTAGAGAAGCTGGAGGCGGAGCTTTTGGAGGAGATGAAGCACCCCTCCCGGGCCCGGCGGGCCAAGGCCAGGAAGCGCCTGGAGGTGGTGCGGGCCTTCCTGGACTCCGGCAACCGCCCGGAGTGGATGGTCCTCGAGGCCGTGCCCGTCCTCCCCCCGGACCTCCGGCCCATGGTCCAGGTGGACGGGGGCCGCTTCGCCACGAGCGACCTCAACGACCTCTACCGCCGCCTCATCAACCGCAACAACCGCCTGAAGAAGCTCCTGGCCCAGGGGGCGCCGGAGATCATCATCCGCAACGAGAAGCGCATGCTCCAGGAAGCGGTGGACGCGGTCATCGACAACGGCCGCCGGGGCAGCCCCGTGACCAACCCAGGCTCCGAGAGGCCCCTCAGGAGCCTCACCGACGTCCTCTCCGGCAAGCAGGGCCGCTTCCGCCAGAACCTCCTGGGCAAGCGGGTGGACTACTCGGGCCGGAGCGTGATCGTGGTGGGGCCCCAGCTCAAGCTCCACCAGTGCGGCCTGCCCAAGCGCATGGCCCTGGAGCTCTTCAAGCCCTTCCTCCTCAAGCGGATGGAGGAGAAGGGCATCGCCCCCAACGTCAAGGCGGCGAGGCGCATGCTGGAGCGCCAGCGGGACATCAAGGACGAGGTCTGGGACGCCCTGGAGGAGGTGATCCACGGCAAGGTGGTCCTCCTAAACCGCGCCCCCACCCTGCACCGCCTGGGCATCCAGGCCTTCCAGCCCGTCTTGGTGGAGGGGCAGTCCATCCAGCTCCACCCCCTGGTGTGCGAGGCCTTCAACGCCGACTTTGACGGGGACCAGATGGCCGTTCACGTGCCCCTCTCCTCCTTCGCCCAGGCCGAGGCCCGCATCCAGATGCTCTCCGCCCACAACCTCCTCTCCCCGGCCTCCGGGGAGCCTTTGGCCAAGCCCAGCCGGGACATCATCCTGGGCCTTTACTACATCACCCAGGTGCGGAAGGAGAAGAAGGGGGCGGGACTGGAGTTCGCCACCCCCGAGGAGGCCCTGGCCGCCCACGAGCGGGGCGAGGTGGCCCTGAACGCCCCCATCAAGGTGGCGGGCAGGGAGACCAGCGTGGGCCGCCTCAAGTTCGTCTTCGCCAACCCCGACGAGGCCCTCCTCGCCGTGGCCCAGGGGCTTTTGGACCTCCAGGACATGGTCACGGTGCGCTACCTGGGCAGGCGCCTGGAGACGAGCCCGGGCCGCATCCTCTTCGCCCGCATCGTGGGCGAGGCCGTGGGGGACGAGAGGGTGGCCCAGGAGCTCATCCAGATGGACGTGCCCCAGGAGAAGAACTCCCTCAAGGACCTCGTCTACCAGGCCTTCCTCCGCCTCGGGATAGAGAAGACCGCCCGCCTTCTGGACGCCCTCAAGTACTACGGCTTCACCCTCTCCACCACCAGCGGCATCACCATCGGCATCGACGACGCCGTCATCCCCGAGGAGAAGCAGAGGTACCTGGAGGAGGCCGACCGCAAGCTCCGCCAGATTGAGCAGGCCTACGAGATGGGCTTCCTCACCGACCGGGAGCGGTACGACCAGGTGATCCAGCTCTGGACCGAGACCACGGAGAAGGTCACCCAGGCGGTCTTCAAGAACTTTGAGGAGAACTACCCCTTCAACCCCCTCTACGTCATGGCCCAGTCCGGGGCCCGGGGTAACCCCCAGCAGATCCGCCAGCTCTGCGGCATGCGCGGCCTCATGCAGAAGCCCTCCGGGGAGACCTTTGAGGTGCCGGTGCGCTCCTCCTTCCGCGAGGGCCTCACCGTCTTGGAGTACTTCATCTCTAGCCACGGGGCCCGTAAGGGCGGGGCGGACACGGCCCTCCGCACCGCCGACTCCGGCTACCTCACCCGGAAGCTCGTGGACGTGGCCCACGAGATCGTGGTGCGGGAGGCGGACTGCGGCACCACCAATTACATCTCCGTGCCCCTCTTCCAGCCCGACGAGGTGACCCGCGCCCTGCGCCTGAGGAAGCGCTCGGACATCGAGGCCGGGCTTTACGGCCGGGTCCTGGCCCGGGAGGTGGAGGTCCTGGGCCAGAGGCTGGAGGAGGGCCGCTACCTCTCCCTGGAGGACGTGGGCCTACTCATCCGGGCGGTGGAAGCCGGGGAGATCCGGGAGGTGCCCGTGCGGAGCCCCCTCACCTGCCAGACCCGCTACGGGGTCTGCCAGAAGTGCTACGGCTACGACCTCTCCATGGCCCGGCCCGTGTCCATCGGCGAGGCCGTGGGGGTGGTGGCTGCCGAGTCCATCGGGGAGCCCGGCACCCAGCTCACCATGCGCACCTTCCACACGGGGGGCGTGGCCACGGGCACGGACATCACCCAGGGCTTGCCCCGCGTCATTGAGCTCTTTGAGGCCCGCAGGCCCAAGGCCAAGGCGGTGATCTCCGAGATCGACGGCGTGGTGCGCATTGAGGAGACGGAGGAGAAGCTTTCCGTCTTCGTGGAGTCCGAGGGCTTCTCCAAGGAGTACAAGCTCCCCAAGGAGGCGCGCCTTCTGGTGAAGGACGGGGACTACGTGGAGGCGGGCCAGCCCCTCACCCGCGGGGCCATAGACCCCCACCAGCTCCTCGAGGCCAAGGGCCCCGAGGCGGTGGAGCGCTACCTGGTGGACGAGATCCAGAAGGTCTACCGGGCCCAGGGCGTGAAGCTCCACGACAAGCACATTGAGATCGTGGTGCGGCAGATGCTCAAGTACGTGGAGGTCACCGACCCCGGGGATAGCCGCCTCCTCGAGGGCCAGGTCCTGGAGAAGTGGGACGTGGAGGCCCTGAACGAGAGGCTCATCGCCGAGGGCAAGACCCCGGTGGCCTGGAAGCCCCTCCTCATGGGGGTCACGAAGAGCGCCCTTTCCACCAAGAGCTGGCTCTCCGCCGCGAGCTTCCAGAACACCACCCACGTGCTCACCGAGGCGGCCATCGCCGGGAAGAAGGACGAGCTCATCGGCCTCAAGGAGAACGTCATCCTGGGCCGCCTCATCCCGGCGGGCACCGGCTCGGACTTCGTGCGCTTCACCCAGGTGGTGGACCAGAAGACCCTCCGGGCCATTGAGGAGGCCCGCAAGGAGGCGGTGGAGGCCAAGGAGGTCCCGGCCCGCAGGGCCCCGCGCCGGGAGCAGCCGGGGAAGCAGGCCTGATTACCCCCCATGCTGGCCCGGGTTTACACCGCCTTCCGCCAGGTGGGGGAGGACCTTTTCCACCAGCGCCTCATCTCCGCCACGGCGGGGAACTTCTCCGTGCGCACCAAGGAGGGCTTCCTCATCACCCGAAGCGGGGTGCAGAAGGCCCGGCTCACCCCGGAAGACCTCCTGGAGGTGCCCCTCTTTGGGCCCATCCCTGAAGGGGCGAGCGTGGAGAGCGTGGTCCACCGGGAGGTCTACCTTAAGACCGAGGCCAAGGCCCTGGTCCACGCCCACCCCCGGGTGGCCGTGGCCCTCTCCCTCCGCCTGGACCGGCTCGTGCCCTTGGACCTCGAGGGCCAGCTCTACCTGAAGGAGGTGCCCGTGCTCTCCCCTAAGACGGCCTCGGCCACGGAGGAGGCGGCCCTCGCCGTGGCCGAGGCCCTGGCCCAATACCCGGTCTGCCTCCTCAAGGGGCACGGGGCCTTCGCCATCGGGGTCAAGGAGAGGCCCGAGGAGGCCCTTCTTCAGGCCTTTAGCCTCATGACCACCCTGGAGGAGAGCGCCGAGATCCTCTTCTACCACCGCCTCTGGAGGCGAGGATGAGGGTGCTTTTCGTGGAGGCCAAGGCGCTTGCCCCCCTTTTGGCCCTGGCCCAGGAGCTTCCCCACCCCTTCTGGCTCCTGGAGGGGGAAGGCCGCTTTTTGCTCCAGGTCTTCGGGGCCACGGAGGAGGCGGAGGCCCGGGCCCGGGGGGTGCCGGGGGTTAGGGTTTGGGCCTTCCGCCTGCGGGATGGGGTAGTGTATAGGGGATGCGGGAAGAGATCGGGTACATCCCCGTAGGGGAGGCGGAGCTCTACGTGGAGGACGTGGGGCCCCTGGACGGGCCCGCCCTCCTGGTCCTCCACGGGGGGCCGGGAGGGAACTGCTACGCCCTCCGGGAGGGCCTCGGGGACTACCTGGAGGGCTTCCGCGTGGTCTACTTTGACCAGCGGGGCTCGGGGCGGAGCCTGGAGCTTCCCCCAGACCCGAGGCTTTTCACCCTGGACGCCCTGGTGGAGGACGCCCTCCTCCTGGCCGAGGCCTTGGGGATCGGGCGCTTTCGCCTCCTCGCCCACGGCTTCGGGGCCCTGGTGGCCCTGGAGCTTCTCCGCCGCTTCCCCCAGGTGGAGGGAGCCATTCTCCTCGGGCCTTGGGTGAGCTTTCCCTGGCTCGCGGCCCGCCTGGCCGAGGCCGCGGGGCTCCACCCCCTTCCCGACCCCGAGGAAAACCTGAGGGCCGCCCTGGAGCGGGCTGAGCCCAAGGCCCTCTTTGACCGCCTCATGTTCCCAAGCCCCCGGGGGCGCTTAGCGTACGAGTGGGTGGTGGAGGGCTCAGGCATCGTGGGGCCCGAGGCCCCGGCCTCGGCCTTCTTGCAAAACGGCCTCTGGCGCCTGGACTACACCCCCTACCTCTCCCCTTCCCGTAAGCCCGTGGCCCTGGTGGTGGGAGAGAGGGACGGCACCAGCTACCCCCACGCCGAGGAGGTGGCCGAGCGCCTTAGGGCTCCCATCCACGTGGTGCCCGGGGCGGGCCACTTCCCCTGGATAGACCAGCCCGAGGCCTTTGAGCGGGCCTTCCTGGAGGCCCTCTCCGCCCTTTCC
>NZ_JBAMMI010000013.1:0-25656 GCF_039793865.1 Thermus sp. | reverse complement strand
AGGTCACCGGGGGTGCTCCGCAAAGGGGCTGAGAAACACCCTTGGAACCTGATCCGGGTAATGCCGGCGTAGGGAAGGTGACGGAAAGAGACGCTTTCCGTGAACCCCGGTGGCAGGGGGTTTTTATGTTGCGCTTGCTGGCTTTCGCGGTTCTTTTGGCCTTTGGCTTCGCCCAGGAGATCGCCGTCCTCACCCACGAGAGCTTTTCCCTGGACAAGGACCTCGTGGCCCAGTTTGAGCGGGAAACGGGCCTCAGGCTCCGCCTCCTCAAGGCGGGGGACGCCGGGGAGGTCCTGAACCGGGCCATCCTCACCAAAGGGGCCCCCATCGCCGACGTGATCTACGGCTTTGACAACACCTTCCTCTCCCGGGCCCTCGAGGCCGGCATTCTCCTCCCCTACCGAAGCCCCGAGATCCGAAACCTCAAGGCCACCCTCCTCCTGGACCCCACCTTCCGGGCCCTGCCCGTGGACTACGGCTGGGTGAGCCTGAACTACGACCGGGCCTACTTCAAGGACCGGCCTCTCCCCAAGGCCCCCTCAGACCTCGCCCGGCCCGAGTACGCCCGGCTTCTCGTGGTGGAAAACCCCGCCACCAGCTCCCCGGGCCTGGCCTTCCTCATGGCCACCGTGGCCCGCTTCGGCGAGGACGGCTACCTGGACTTCTGGGCGCGGCTTCGGGACGGGGGGGTGCGGGTGGCCAAGGGCTGGAGCGAGGCCTACTACACCCACTTCAGCCTCTACAAGGGGGACCGGCCCCTGGTGGTCTCCTACACCACCTCCCCCGCGGCCGAGGTCTACTACTCCGAGGGCAAGTACAAGGAACCCCCCACGGGCAACCTCTTCCCGGAGCTCGCCTTCTTCCAGGTGGAGTTTGTGGGCATCCTTAAGGGGACGAAGAACCTCGAGGGGGCCAAGAAGGTGGTGGACTGGCTCCTCTCCAGGCCCGTGCAGGAGAACCTCCCCACGGAGATGTGGGTCTACCCGGCGAGGAAGGACGCCAAGCTTCCCGAGGTCTTCCGCTTCGCCCCGGAGCCCTTGGGGAGCGTGCGCCTGGACCCCAAGGCCGTGGCGGAGAACCGGGAGCGCTGGATAGAGGAGTGGACCAAGGTGGTCCTGCAGGGGCAGAGCCCCGAGGCGGTGCGCCGGGCGAGGCGGTAGGTGGCCGGGCTTGCCGGGGGGTTCCTCCTCCTCTTCCTGGGCTTCGCCCTCCTCTACCCCCTGGGCCGGGTGCTGGCCTTGGGGCTTGGGGAGGGCCTCCTCCGGGCCCTGGGGAACCCCTACTACTGGGAGCGCTACCTCTTCAGCCTGGAATACGGCCTCCTCTCGGCCCTCCTCACCCTGGCCCTGGCCCTGCCCCTCGCCTTCCTCTTCCGGCGGCGGTTCCCCTTTAGGGAGGCCTTCCTCGCCCTGAGCACCCTGGCCTTCGTCCTTCCCACCCCCGTGGTGGCCCTGGGGTTTCTCGCCCTCCTCGGTCCCCGGGGGGTGCTGGGGGTGGACCTCTACGGCACCCTGGCTCTTCTCCTCCTGGCGGCGGTCTTCTACAACCTGGGGCTCGCCCTCCGCATTCTCCTTCCCGTGGCCATGGGCCTAGAGGGGCCCCTGCAGGCGGCCAGGGTCCTCGGGGCCAGCCCCTTTCGCGCCCTCCTCCGGGTGGGGCTTCCCCTTCTCCTTCCCGCCCTGGGCTCGGCGGGGCTTATGGTCTTCCTCTACGCCTTCTCCGCCTTCGGGGTGCCCCTCCTCCTCGGGGGGCGGTACGCCACCCTCGAGGTGGAGGTTTACACCCTCCTCGCCCAGCGCCTGGCCTTCGCCGAGGCCAGCGGCCTGATGCTCCTGGAGCTTCTGACCTTGGGCCTGGCGGCCTGGCTCTACCTGAGGCTTCCCGCCTACCCCTTGAGGCCTTCCGGGCTTCTCCCCTCGAGGCGCCCCTGGGCCCTGGCCCTGGGCCTTGGGGCCTTTTTCCTCCTCTTCTACGCGCCCCTCTTCGCCCTCTTGGGGGAGGTCCGCCCCTGGGCCCTGGCCCAGGCCTGGCGCTCCGAGGACTTCACCCCCCTCCCCCTGGCCCTCGGCAACAGCCTCCGCTTTACCCTCCTCGCCTTTCTCCTCGCCCTGCCCCTGGGGGTGGCCTACGGGGTGGCGGCGAGGAGGAGCCCGGGGTGGGACCTCCTGGGCCTCCTTCCCCTCATGGTGAGCCCGGTGGCCGTGGGCCTCGGCTACCTCCTGGCCTACCCCGGGCTTCGCGGCTCCCTCCTCCTCCTTCTGGCCGCCTACGCCCTCCTCGCCTACCCCCTCCTGGCCCGGGTCCTCCTTCCGGCCCTAAGGACCCTTCCCCCAAGCCTTTGGGAGGCGGCGAGGGTCCTCGGGGCCACCTCCTTTCGGGCCTTCCTCCGGGTTGAGCTTCCCCTCCTCCTTCCCGCCCTGGCCTCGGGGACGGCCCTGGCCCTTTCCGCCCTCCTGGGAGAGTTCGGGGCGAGCCTCGTCCTCTGGCGGCCCGAGTGGACCACCCTCACCCTGGCCATCTACGAGCGCCTGGGGAGGCCCGGGGAGGGCCCTTTCCGGGAGGCGGTGGCCCTGGCCGCCGTCTTGGCTCTCCTCTCCGCCCTCCTCTTCTACCTCCTGGACCAGGGCCGGGGGCGGGTGGGCTAAGTACCCCACCGCGGCAAAAGCCGCGGTGGGGGCCCCAAAAGAGCTTTCCCACAGCCAAAGCTTGAGCATCCCGTGTTGCAAAGCCAAGGCGCGGGCACTAGGGGCTTTCCCCCTGGCAGTTGGGGCAGAAGTGGGTGCCCCGGCCCGCCACCACCCGCCTGGCGATGGGGGTGCCGCAGGCGGGGCAGGGGAGGCCCGCCCGGCCGTAGACGGCGTGGCGCTCCTGGAAACTCCCGGGAAGGCCGTCCGGTTGCCGGTAGGCGCGGTCGGAAAGGGTGCTTCCCCCCAGGGCCACGGCCTCGGAGAGGACCTCCCGGATGGCCTGGAAGAGCCTCCAGGCCTCCTCCTCCCCCAGGCTCCTCCCCGGGCGCAAGGGGCTAAGGCGGGCCCGGAAGAGGGCCTCGTCGGCGTAGATGTTCCCCATCCCGGCCACCCGGGTCTGGTCCAGGAGGAGGGCCTTGAGGGGCCGGGCGCTCCTCAGGCCCTGGAGGAAGCCGGGGAAGGTGAAGGCCTCGGAAAGGGGCTCGGGGCCGAGGCGGGAGAGGAGGGGGATTTCCCGGTGGTCGCCCCGCTCCACCACCCAGATGCGGCCGAAGCGCCGGGGGTCGTGGAAGTAGAGGACGCCCTTTTCTAGGAGGAAGCGGACCCGGGTGTGGGGGGTTTCCTCCAGGCGGAAGCCCCCGGTCATCCCCAGGTGGAGGACCATCTCCAGGCCCCCGGAGAGGGAGAGGAGGAGGAACTTGCCCCGCCTTCCCACCTCCTCCACCCTCCGCCCTTCCGCCCGCTCCGTGTGGCGGTAGCGGCGGGGGTCCTGGTGGCGGACCTCGAGGATGCGCCGCCCGAGGAGGAGGGGAAGGAGCTTCCGCCTCGTGGTCTCCACCTCGGGAAGCTCAGGCACGGGGCCTCCTTTGGGCCAGGAAGCGGTAGAGCCCCTCGCCGAGCCCAAAGGGCGCGAGGAGGAGAAGGAGGGGGTAAAGGGGCCAGAGGAGAGGGAGCCTCCGGCCTAGGGCGAGAAGGGCGGCGTAGCCCCGGTGGGCCCTCCCCCCTTCCAGGACGTGGAGGGCCTTGAGGAGTTCCTCCCGGGGGAGGTCCTGGGCCTCCTTTAGAGGCTCCACCCGGAGGGCCTTCCCCGGGTCCAGGGCCCTAAGGGCCCGCCCCAGGGCCCGGCAGTAGGGGCACTCCCCGTCAATCAGCACCCGCATGGGCCTCCACCGGCACGGGCTCGCCCCGCTCGTTCACCGCCACGTAGGTGAGCGTCCCCTTGGTGGCTAGCACCCGGCCATTTTCCTCCCCGAAGCGCTCCTTGTAGACCTCCACCTCCACGGTGAGGGAGGTCCTCCCCACCCGCACCACCCGGGCCACCACCTCCAGGAGGTCCCCGGTGCGGATGGGCACCTTGAACTCCACGCTGCTCACCGCCACGGTGACCACGGGCTTCTTGGCCCGGCGGGCGGCGGCGTAGGAGCCCACCTTGTCCATGAGCCCCAGGACGAACCCGCCGAAGGCCGCCCCCAAGGGGTTGGTGTGCTCGGGGAAGACGAGCTCGAGGGTCCGCGCCTCCATACCCTTCCCAGGCTACCCCAGGAGGGCGTCGGTGAGACGGGCCATCTCCCGGTCCTTTTCCGTGATCCCGCCCGCCGAGTGGGTCCACCACTCCACGGTGACCCGCCCCCACTCCACGGTGAGGCGGGGGTGGTGGTTCTCCCTCTCCGCCAGCTCCCCCACCCGGTTGGCGAAGGCCAGGGCCTCCCGGAAGTCCTTGAAGCGGAAGGTCTTGGCGAGGCGCTTGGGGTTTTCCAGGGTCTCCCAGTCCATGCCCCCAGGTTATGGCAAGACCCCCGGGCCCAGGGTGCCCGGGGGAAGGTTTGGTTGCGGGGGCGGGATTTGAACCCGCGACCTTCGGGTTATGAGCCCGACGAGCTACCAGGCTGCTCCACCCCGCGCCGCCATCCCTAAATATAGCGGGGCGAAGGGGATATGTCAAGCACCTTCCCGGGGTTCAGGAGCCCCTCGGGGTCAAAGAGGGCCTTTAGCCTTCGCATCCATTCCAGGGAGCCTCCGTGCTCCTTGGGGAGGAACTTTTTTTTGCGGAGGCCCACCCCGTGCTCGGCAGTGCAGGTGCCCCCAAGCTCTAGGGCTTTCTCCACGAGCCTCTCGGCGTAGGCCTCCGCCTTGGGGTAGTCCTCGGGGAGGACGGGGACCAAGGTGTGGAAGTTCCCGTCCCCCACGTGGCCCAGGATGTTCCCCGTGAGGCCCATCTCCTCTAGGAGTCTTTGGGCGTGGCGCACCATCTGGGGAAGCCGGGAGAGGGGGACGGCGGTGTCGGTGATCACGAAGCGGTGGCCGGGGAAGAGGTGGACCAAGGCCCAGTAGGCCTGGTGCCGGGCCTCCCACTGCCTTTTGCGCTCCTCCTCGGTCCTGGCGGCCTCCACCTCCAGGGCCCCGGCTTCCCGCACGAGCTCCAGGGCGAGGGAGCTTTCCGCCTCCAGGGCCTCCTTGGTGGAGGCGTGGAACTCCAGGAAGAGGGCGGGGCGCTCGGGGAAGCCCGCCTTTAGGTACCGGTTCAGCGCCCGCAGGGCGAGCTCGTCCAGTAGCTCCAGCCGCGCCACGGGAAGCCCCGCGGCCATGACCCGGTAGCTCGCCTCCGCCGCCTCCTCCACCCCGGGGAAGAAGACCCTTAGGGTGTGGACGTGCTCGGGGAGGGGGTGGAGCCTTAAGGTGAGGCGGGTGATGACCCCCAGGGTGCCCTCGCTTCCGATGAAGAGGTCCTTGAGGTCGTAGCCCGAGGAGGTCTTGCGCACCCCGCGGCCAAGCTCCAAGACCTCGCCGCTTGCCAGGACCACCTGGAGGGCGAGGACGTTTTGCCGCATCCCCCCGTAGCGCACCGTGGTGGTGCCGCTGGCGTTGGTGGCCGCCATTCCCCCTAAGGTGGCGTCCGCCCCCGGGTCCACGGGGAAGAAGAGGCCCGTGCCCTTGAGGGCTTCGTTGAGGGCTTTGCGGGTGAGGCCGGGCTCCACCACGCAAGAGAAGTCCTGGGGCCTCACCTCCAGGACCCGGTTCATCCGGCTCAGGTCCAGGCTGATGGCCTCCCTAAGGGGGTAGAGGTGGCCCTCGAGGCTCGTCCCCGCCCCGAAGGGGATCACCGCCACGCCCCACTCCCGAGCCCACCGGAGGGCCTTCTGCACGTCCTCCACGCTTTCCGGGTAGACCACGGCCAAGACCGGCCTCGCCTCGGGGTAGCCCTCGTCCTTGCCGTGGCGCAGGCGCTCGCTCTCCGAGAGGTCCACCTTCCCCGGGAAGAGGTGCTTCAGGGCTTGCAGCTTCTCCATGCTCCTGAGTTTACGCTCTCCAAAAGGGCCGCGAAGCCGAGGAGGAGCCCCCCGGCCAGGTTCCACCCCGCCCTGGGCCAGCCCTGCTTGCCTCCTCCAGCTCCAGGCAGAGTTCCTCCACCTCGGGGGCTTGGGGAGGGGGCCTTGGAGGAGGGCCAGGGTTCCCCTCCTCCAGGAGGCGGAGGGCCGGGGCGAGGAGAGGCTCGCCCATAGGGGAAGCCTACAGGCCTCCCTTTCCTTGGGAGGGAAGGAAGCCCCATTGGAAGGACGCCCCTTGGCCTTTAGGCCGGGCCCGATCACGGCCCGGGCGCTTGGTCCTCCTTGGGAGGCTTTCCGCTTCCCGCACCTGGGGGAGGAGGTGGCCGGAAAGCCCCCAAAGCACCCCCAGGCTTCCGAAGAGGGGGAACATGAGGGCGATGCCTTCCCCCTGCCCGTACCGGGGACCGAAGACCCGGTCGGCCAGGGCTCCGCTAGGCCTCGCCCCTTAGGATGGCCTCTATCTTCTCCAGGGCCTCCTTCGGCAGGTCCACCCCCGCCGCTCCCAGGCTCTCCCGGATCTGCTCGGGGCGGGTGGCCCCGGTGATGGCGCTGCTGATCCCGGGAAGCCTCAGGACCCAGGCCAGGGCGAGCTGGGTGCGGGTGAGGCCGAGCTCGTCCGCCACCTCTTTGAGCTTGAGCACCTTCCTCCGGTTTTCCTCCGTGAGGTAGCGCTCCCTGAACTGGTCGTAGCGGGCGAAGCGGCTTCCCTCGGGGATGCCCTCGTCGTACTTGCCCGTGAGCATCCCCTGGGCCAGGGGGCTCCAGACCACGAGGCCCATCCCGAAGCGCTCCGCCTCGGGGAGGATCTCCCCTTCCACCCGCTCCCGGTAGAGCATGGAGTACTGGGGCTGCTCCACCACGGGCGGGTGAAGGCCGTTCGCCTTGGCGAAGGCCACGGCCTCGGCGATTCTTGCCGCGGGCCACTCCGAGGTGCCCCAGTAGAGGGCGTACCCCTTCTCCACGAGGGTGTGCATGGCGTAGACGATCTCCTCCATGGGGACCTCGGGGTCAAAGCGGTGGGCGAAGAAGAGGTCCACGTAGTCGGTCTTAAGGCGCTTGAGGCTTTTCGTGATGCTTTCCAGGAGGTGCTTGCGGCTCAGGCCCCGGTCGTTCGGGTCCTCGGACATGGGCCAGTAGGCCTTGGTGGAGAGGACCAGGGTGTGCCGGGGGAACTCCTTGAGGACCTCCCCCATGATCTCCTCGGCCAGGCCCTTGGCGTAGACGTCGGCGTTGTCAAAGAAGTTCACCCCGCCCTCGTAGGCGATCCTAACGATCTCCCGGACCGTTTCCTTGTCCTTCACCGCATCCCCGAAGGTGACCCAGGCGCCCAAGGAGATCTCGGAGACCTTAAGGCCCCACTTGCCGAGCTTCCGGTAGCGCATCGCGCCCATAGCCCCCGGAGTTTACCCCTTCCGGCCGGGATTGACCAGCGGGTCAGTCGCCTTCCACCTCCAGGACCCCGCCCGGGGCTTGGAAGCCGATCCGCTTGTGGGTGCCGTCGCAGAAGGGCTTGTTGGCGGAAGCCCCGCAGCGGCAGAGGAAGACCCGCGGGCGCTCTAAGACCTCCTCCTTCTCCCCCACGCGCACCACGAAGCGCCTGCCCTCCACCCGGATGGGGCCGTTTTCTAGAAGCTCCAGCCGCATGCCTTTACTCTACCTGAGAAGCCGGGCGAGGAAGGGGACGAGGAGGAAGAGGGCGAGGACGCGCACCGTGTGGAAGACCCCCACCAGGGCGGGGCTTCCCCCCTCGGCCTGGCTCAAGGGCCCCATGCCCGTGATCCCCCCGGGGGCAAGGGCGAAGAGGAGGGCCTTTGGGGGCCGGCCCAGGGGCTTGGCCAGGAGGAAGGCGAGGAGGAGGGCGAGGGCGAGGAAGGCGAGGGCGCTGAGGAGGGCGTAGGGGAGGAGCCTGGGGGAGAGGAGCTCCTTCCGGAAGGAAAGCCCCACCAAGACCCCGGCGGCGAGCTGTACGGCGAGGTCCAGGCCCTTGGGGATGGGGGCGGGGGAGGCGAGGAGCTGGTGGAGGCCTGTGCCCAGCATGGCCCCCACCACGGCCCCGCCCGGGAGGCCCAGGCGGTAAAAGAGAAGCCCGAGGAAAACCCCGCTCAAGGAGGCGCGCAGGAGGTCCATGGGGTTATGGTATGCTTCCTGCGAACCATGAAGCGCTTCTTGCGGGGGCTGGCTTGGCTTTTGGGCTTGGGGCTTCTCCTCTTGCTTCTTCTAGCCCTTTCGGGGTACCTCTACCTGCGGTCCTCCCTGCCCCAAGGGGAGGGCCGGATCGCTTTAAAGGGGCTTTCCGCCCCGGTGGAGGTGGTGCGGGACGGAAAGGGGGTGGTGCGCATCCGGGCGGCGACGCTTAAGGACCTCTTCTTCGCCCAGGGCTTCGTCCACGCCCAGGAGCGGCTTTGGCAGATGGAGTTCCAGCGCCGGGTGGGCCAGGGGCGCTTGAGCGAGGTCTTAGGGGAGGCCACGCTTCCCCAGGACCGGTTCCTCCGCACCTGGGGCTTCTACCGGGCGGCCCAGGCGGCCTACCAAAGGCTCTACCCCGAGGAGAAGGAGGCGGTGGACGCCTACGCCGCCGGGGTGAACGCCTTCTTGGCCTCTGGGGCCCCCTTGCCGCCGGAGTTCACCCTCCTCGGCTTCCGCCCCGAGCCCTGGACGGGCCCCGACGTTTTGCTTTGGGCCAAGATGATGAGTTTTGACCTCTCGGGAAACTGGGAGGAGGAGCTTTTGCGCCACCGCCTCCTCGCCCGGGGGATAACCCCGGAAAGGCTTCTTGAGCTCCTCCCCCCTTACCCCGAGGACACCCCCACCGTCCTTAGGGCGGAAGACCTCAGGCTTCCCCTCAAGCGGGAGGAGGCCCCTTCCGCCCTCCTCCGGATGGCCCCGCCCCGCTACCTCGAGGCCAGCAACAACTGGGTGGTGGCGGGAAGCCGGACCGCCACGGGCAAGCCCTTCCTCGCCAACGACCCCCACCTCGCCCTCCAGGCCCCGAGCCTCTGGTTCCTGGTGGCCCTCGAGGCCCCAGGCCTTAGGGCCATCGGCGCCTCCTTTCCGGGCCTTCCCGGTATCGTCATCGGCCGCAACGAGCGCATCGCCTGGGGGGTGACCAACGTGGGGGCGGACGTGGAGGACCTCTACCTCCTGGAGGAGGTGGGAGGAGGGGGCTACCGCTACAAGGGGAGGGTCGTCCCCTACGGGGTGCGGGAGGAAAGGATCCGGGTGAAGGGGGGGAAGGAGGAGGTGCTGAAGGTGCGGGAGGCGGTCTTTGGCCCGGTGATCACCGACGCCCTAAAGGACCCTCCCAAGACCCCCATGGCCCTCCGCTGGGTGAGCCTGGACCCGGAGGACCACATCCTCATGGCCTTCCTGGGGGTGAACCGGGCCAGGAACTGGGACGAGTTTCAAAAGGCCCTGGAACCCTACTCCGCCCCCAGCCAGAACTTCGTCTACGCCGACTTAGAGGGCAACATCGGCTACATCGCCCCCGGGAAGTTCCCCGTCCGCAGGGAGGGGCACACGGGCATGGTGCCGGTGCCGGGGAACGGGGAGTGGGACTGGCTGGGCTACCGGAGGCCCGAGGAGTGGCCCAGGGCCTTCAACCCCCCTAGGGGCTACATCGTCACCGCCAACCACAAGGTGACCCCTAAGGGCTTCCCCTACGCCCTCACCTACGACTGGGCCGAGCCCTACCGGGCGGAGCGCATAGAGGAGCTCCTCCTCGCCAAGGAGAAGCTTTCCCTGGAGGACATGAAGGCCATCCAGCAGGACCAGAAGAGCCTCCTCTACCGGGACTTCCGCCCCGTTTTGGAGCTCCTTTCCCCCCTTTCCGAGAGGGCCCGGGCTTGGCGGGAGAGGCTTCTCGCCTGGGACGGGACCATGGCGGCCTCCTCCGAGGAGGCCCTGGTCTTCGCCCTCTGGTACACCGAGCTCACCCGGCTTCCCCAAAGGGAGGTGGGGGAGCCCTTCTGGGACGAGCCCCGCTACCTCCTTAAGGCCCTGAAGGAAGGGGACCCAAACTGCGACCAGCCGGAAACGCAGTACAAGGAGTCCTGCCTGGACTTCGCCGCCCTCGCCCTGGAATGGGCCCTGGACCGGAAGGAAGCCTTAGGGGCCAGGGCCTGGGGGGAGGTCCACCGGGCCCGCTTCCCCCACGCCGTCCTCACCCACACCCCCCTAAAGCGCCTCTCCGACCGGGAGGTGGCCTTTGGCGGCGACCGCTACACGGTGAACGTGGGGCCCTTTGACCCGAAGGCCCTCGCCATGGGGCACGGGCCGAGCTACCGCCAGATCGTGGACCTTTCGGACATGGAGCGCTCCCTCTTCGTCCACCCTATGGGCCAGTCGGGCCACTTCCTCTCGGCCCACTACGCCGACCTCCTTCCCCTTTGGGCCTCCGGGGCCTACCTCCCCATGCGCCTGGGTGGGGAGGGAAGGACCCTCCTCCTGGAGCCCGGACGCTAAGTACCCCACCGCGGCAAAAGCCGCGGTGGGGGCCCCAAAAGAGCTTTCCCACAGCCAAAGCTCGGGCATCCCGTGTTGCAAAGCCAAGGTGCGGGCACTTAGCCCTTGTCCTCGCCGTTTTCCAGCTTCTGGAAGTGCTCCAGGGCCTCCCGCACCTTCTCGTGCACCCAGTAGGCCCTGCGGCCGAAGAGGAGCTCCACCGCCTCGTCCACCTCCTCCACGGCGTAGAGGTGGAAGCGCCCCTCCTCCGCCGCCTCCACCACCTCCTCCCGCAGGGTGAGGTGGGGGAGGTTGGCCTTGGGGAGGACCACCCCCTGGGTGCCGGTGAGGCCCAGGGTCTTGCAGACCCGGAAGAAGCCCTCCACCTTCTCCGCCACCCGGCCCACGGCCAGGACCCTTCCCGTCTGGTCTATGGCCCCGGTCACCGCCAGGTCCTGCCTAAGGGGAAGGCCGGAGATGGCGGAGAGCACCGCCAAAAGCTCGGCGAGGCCCGCCGAGTCCCCCTCGAGGCTCCCGTAGCTTTGCTCAAAGACCAGGCTCACCGTGGCGGAGAGGGCCCCCACCTGGGCGTAGGTGCCCCGCAGGTACCCGGCCAGGGTGAGGACGGCCTTGTGGAAGACCTGGCCCCCCAGGCCCACCTCCCGGTCTATGGAGAGCACCCCCTCCCGCCCCGGGCCCGCCTGGGCGGTGATGCGCACGGGGCGGCCCGTGGGGAGGGGGCCCTCCACCACCACCAGGCCCTTCACCTCCCCCACCCGCTCCCCCGCCACCTCCAGGGCCACCACCCCTTCCCGGATCTCTTGCAGGTAAAGCTCCTCCTCCAGGCCGAAGCGCTCCTCCCGGGACCTCACCGCCTCCCGCACGGCCTTTCCGTCCACGGGCACCCTTAGGCTTTGGGCCTCCCGGGCCAGGTCCAAGAGGCGGTAGATGCGGGCGTCCAACCGCTCCCGGTGGCCGGCCAGGCGCCTCGCCTCGTCGGCCAGGGCGGCCAGGCCCTCGGGAGTGAGGGGGACCCCCTCGGCCTCCAGGAAGCCCCCCAGGTAGGCCACGTTCTCCTCGGTGTAGGGGATCTCCGGGCCGAACTCCACCCGAAAAGGGAAAAGCTCCAAAAACTCTTCATCCTCCTCCAGGAAGGCGATCACCTCGGGTGGCCCCACCAGGAAGACCTGGGCCTTTAGGGGGGCGGGCTTGATCCGGGGGCCCTTGACCTCGGGCCTCGGGGTGAGGGGCTCCACCTCCCCGGTGGCCAAGGCCCGCTTGAGGAGGGGGTAGCTTCCCAGCTCCCAGACCCGGTGGGCCTCGAGGACCACCACCCCTCCCGTGGCCCGGTGCAAGGCTCCCGGACGCAAAAGCCCCAGGTGGGTGGTGAGGACCCCTTCCCGGGCCTCGTACTCCAGGTGGCCGAAAAGCCTTTCCGGGGTGGGGTTGGGCTCGTAGACCACCCGGTCGCCCCCCGCCACCAGGAGGTGGGGGAGGAGGCTTGGGGCCTCCAGCTCTTCCTCCAAGGCCGCCGCCCGGAGGAGGGTCTCCAGCACCCAGTCCATATAGGCCCTGGCCTCGGGGAAGCGCTCCTTAACCCCTTCCGCCTTGGGCGAGAGGAAGCGCTCGGCGAAGCTCCGCCTTAAGGCGGCCACCTCCGCCTGGGCCTTCTGCCGCACCTCCACGTAGGCCAAAACGGTCTCCTCCAGCTTGGCGGAAAGCTCCGGGGGTAGGGGGCCTTGGCCGGAGAGCTTGAGGCTTTCCTCCCCTTCCTCCAGGACGAAGCCCTGGGACTTGGCTTCTTCGCCCAGGGCCTCCAGAAGGGCCTCGGCCTCCCTTTGGTAGCGGGCTTCCACCAGGCTTTTGGCGTAGAGAAAGCCTTTTTCCCGGAAGAGGGCCGGGGTGAACTCAGCGAGAAGGGCTTCCACCTCCTCCAGAAGGGCCCGGCCCTCCCCCTCCGGAAGGAGGAGGGGAAAGGCTTCCTCCCCCAGGGGAAGGTAGACCAGCTCGGGTCGGGGGAAGGTGCGGCCTTTGAGGTAGGCGAGGAAGCGCTTGCGCTTGCCCAGGCCGCTTGGGCCCACCAAATACCCGTGCCCGCCTTGGCGGAAGGCGGCCTCCAGGGCCTTCAGGGCCCGCTCCTGACCGAAAAAGGGCGGGGCGGGCCTGGGCCTTGCGGGGGGGGTGAACCAGCGAAGGGCAGAGACCCTCATCGCGCCCACTATACCCGGGCCTTTGTCCCCAGGGCCCCGGGGTAAACTACCGGCAAAGGGGGGTTCCATGGTGAAGGTGGAGGTCTTGGGGATGATTCTGGCCGGGGGGCAGGGAAGCCGCCTTTATCCCCTCACCGCCAAGCGGGCCAAGCCCGCCGTGCCCTTCGGGGCCAAGTACCGCATCATTGACTTCGTCCTCAACAACTTCGTGAACTCCGGGATCTACGCCATCTACGTCCTCACCCAGTACAAGGCCCAGTCCCTCACGGAGCACATCCAGCGCTACTGGCGCTTCGGCGCCTTCTTGGAGGACCACTTCATCCTCCTCGTGCCCGCCCAGATGTACCGCTACGAGGAGCTCGGGCCCGTGTGGTACCGGGGCACGGCGGACGCCATCTACCAGAACCTGCACCTGGTGCAAAACCACGCCCCCGAGGCGGTGGCGGTCTTCGGGGGGGACCACATCTTCAAGATGAACGTCCGCCACATGGTGGAGTACCACCGGGAAAAGCGGGCGGACATCACCATCGCCGCCTACCCCGTGCCCGTGGAGGAGGCAAGCCGCTTCGGCGTCTTGCAGGTGGACGAGGAGTGGCGCATCACCGAGTTCCAGGAAAAGCCCAAAAGCCCAAGGCCCCTCCCGGGCCGCCCCGACACGGCCCTGGTTTCCATGGGGAACTACGTCTTCCGCACGGAGGCCCTCTTTGAGCTTTTGGAGGCCGACGCTCGGGACGAGACCAGCGCCCACGACTTCGGCAAGGACGTGATCCCCCGGGCCTTGAGGGAGGGGTACAGGGTCTACGCCTACGACTTCCACCGCAACCCCATCCCCGGCCAGGAGGGCCCGAACCTCTACTGGCGGGACGTGGGGACCCTGGACGCCTACTACGAGGCCAGCATGGACCTCGTGAAGGTGGTCCCCGAGTTTGACCTCTTCAACCCGGAGTGGCCCCTCCGCACCGCCAACCTCTTCAGCCCCCCGGCCAAGTTCGTCCACGAGACCGGGGAAAGGGTGGGCCGGGCCCTGAACAGCCTCCTCGCCGGCGGGGTCATCGTGAGCGGGGGGACGGTGCGGGAGTCCGTGCTCTTCCGCCGGGTGCGGGTGAACTCCTACAGCCTGGTGGAGCGCTCCGTCCTCTTTGACGACGTGGAGGTGGGCCGCTACTGCCGCATAAGGAACGCCATCATAGACAAGAACGTGCAGATCCCTCCCCACACCGAGATCGGCTACGACCTGGAGCTGGACCGCGCCCGGGGCTTCACCGTGACCCCCGAGGGCGTGGTGGTGGTGCCCAAGGGCTACCGCTTCTAAGTACCCCACCGCGGCAAAAGCCGCGGTGGGGGCCCCAAAAGAGCTTTCCCACAGCCAAAGCTTGGGCGTCCTGTGTTGCAAAGCCAAGGTGTGGGCACTTAGCCATGGAGAAGCACCCCGGCAAGCTCTTCTACCGCCTTACCCGCTTGAGCCCGGGAGACGAGCTCCCCTTAAGGCGGAAACCCAAGGCCAAGGTCTACGCCAACCCCCTGGAGACCCAGGCCCTGCCCCCTTTCCGCCAGGACGGGGGCCCCTCCCTCTTCCGGGCCAT
This sequence comes from Thermus sp., assembly GCF_039793865.1. GTDB lineage: Bacteria > Deinococcota > Deinococci > Deinococcales > Thermaceae > Thermus. The sequence goes on along the minus strand of NZ_JBAMMI010000013.1, from coordinate 11,410 downwards.
GGCCCACTTGAGGCCCCTCCTCCCCGAGGTGGGGGCCTCCCTCACCCTGAAGGACCTTTCCCAGGTCCTCTACCCCCTGGCGGAGCGGGAGGGGCGGCGGGGGTTCCCCTCGGCGGGGGAGGCCTACCCCCTCGAGGCCTACCTGGTGGCCTTCCGGGTGGAGGGATGTTCCCCGGGGTCTACCACTACTTTCCCAAGGAGCATCAGCTTTTCCAGATCTCCCCCCGGGCCGAGGCGGCCCCGTGGTCCGAGGCCCTCATGGGCCTGGCCCTGGAGAGGGCGGCGGCCCTCCTCGCCTTCACCCTGGTGCCGGAAAGGAGCGAGGCCTTGTACGGCCTCAGGGGATACCGGTATGCTCTTCTAGAGGCAGGTTACGCCGCTTCCCTCGCCTTGCTTGCCGCGGTGGGCCAGGGTCTGGCCGCCTACCCCGCGGAAACCTTTCACGACGAGGGGGTGGCGCGGCTTCTGGGATTGCCGGAGGGAGAGTATCCCGGCGTGGTGCTGGTTCTGGGGCGGTGAGTATTCCGTTATGGGAAGGATTCTCTTGGTGGAGGATGACCCCCAGGTGGGCGAGTTGGTGAAGCGCTTTTTGGAAAACGAGGGTTTTCAGGTGCGGTGGGCTCGCTTGGGGAGGGAGGCCTTGGACCGGGTCTTTGAGGAGGCGAGGCCCGACCTCGTCGTCCTGGACCGGGGCCTGCCCGACCTCGAGGGCCTGGAGGTGCTTCGGGCCCTGCGGGAGCTGGACCCCCTCCTCCCCGTCCTCCTCCTCACGGGGCGCGCCGACGAGGAGAGCCGGGTGGAGGGGCTTCTGGAAGGGGCGGACGACTACCTGGGGAAGCCCTTCTCTCTGAGGGAGCTCCTCGCCCGCATCAAGGCCCTCCTCCGCCGGGCCGGGAAGGAGGGGCGGAGGCGCTTTGGGCCCTTGGAGGTGGACCTGGAGGGGCGGCAGGCCTACCTGGAAGGGGAGCCCCTCAGGCTTTCCCCCACGGAGATGAACCTTCTTCTGGTCTTCGCCCAGGCCCCGGGCCGGGTCTTCACCCGGGAGGAGCTTTTGGAGAGGGTCTGGGGACCCGAGTTTGACGGAAACGAAAGGGTGGTGGACGCTTACATCCGCCTTCTCCGCAAAAAGCTCAAGGATGATCCCCTGGCCCCCCGCTTCATAGAGACGGTGGTGGGCTTGGGGTACCGCTTCCTCGGGGAGTAGTGGAAGCCGTCTTCGTCTACGGGACCCTGAAGCGGGGGGAGAGGAACCACCCCCTGGTGGTCCCCTACCTCCACCGGGTCCTTCCCGGCCTCGTGGAGGGGTTTCGCCTCTACCACCTGCCCCAGGGTCCCCACCGCCCCTACGCCTACCCGGGCATGGTGCCGGGGGAGGGGCGGGTCTATGGGGAGGTGCTTTGCCTCTCTCCTGAGGCCCTTCCTCTTCTGGACGCCCTGGAGGACGAGGGGGAGGCGTACCGGCGGATGCGGGTGCGGGTGGAGACGGGAGAGGGGCCCCTAGAGGCCTGGGCTTACCTTTACCTGGGGGGCCTCGAGGAGGACTTGCCCCTTCCCCAGGGGGTCTGGAAGGGGTAGCATGGGCCTTATGCGCGTCCTCCACGTGGCCCCCGAGGCCTACCCCCTGGTGAAGGTGGGGGGGCTTGCCGACGTGGTGGGGGCTCTGCCCAAGGCCCTGAAGCCCCTGGGGGTGGAGGCCGAGGTCCTCCTCCCCTGGCACGGGGGGCTTAAGGCCAAGCGGGTGGGGGAGGTGGCCTTCGCCTTCGCCGGCAGGGAGGAGAGGGCCCCCCTTGGGGAGCGGGTGGAGAGCGGGGTGCGGTTTCTCCTCCTTGGGGTGGAGGGGTTTGGGCGGGACCGGGTTTACGGCTACCCCGACGACGCGGAGCGCTACCTCCGCTTCCTCCTCGCGGCCAAGGAGGTGGCGAGGGGTTACGACCTGGTCCACGCCCACGACTGGACGGCGGCCCTCCTCGCCCTCTACGCCCCCACGGTCTACACCATCCACAACCTAGCCCACCAGGGCCTCGTGGACCCGGGGCTTTTCTTCTCCTGGACCGGGCTTCCCTGGAGCCTCTTCCACATGGAGGCCCTGGAGTTCCACGGCCAGGTGAACCTGATGAAGGGGGGGATCGTCTTCGCCCGCCGGGTGACCACGGTGAGCCCCTCCTACGCCGAGGAGATCCAGACCCCCGAGTTCGGCATGGGCCTGGAGGGGGTCTTGAGGAGGCACGCCGGGAAGCTTCGGGGTATCCTCAACGGCCTGGACGCGGAGGTTTACGACCCGGCCAAGGACCCCCACCTCCCCGCCCCCTACACCCGGGAGGACCCCTCGGGGAAGGCCCGGGCCAAGGCGGCCTTCCGGGAGAGGACGGGGCTTAGGCCTCCTGTGCTCGCCTACGTGGGCCGGCTGGACTTCCAGAAGGGCCTGGACCTTCTGCTAGCGGCCCTCCCCCGGCTTGGGGAGATGGACTTTCGCCTCTATGTCCAAGGCGTGGGGGACGAGGGGCTTAAGGAGGCGCTCCTCCAGGCGGAGGAGGAAAACCCCGAAGGCCTGCGCTTTTTCCCCGCCTACGACGAGGCCATGGCCCGCCTGGCCTACGCGGGGGCGGAGGCGGTTTTGGTCCCGAGCCGCTTTGAGCCCTGCGGCCTGGTGCAGATGATCGCGAGCCGCTACGGCACGGCTCCCGTGGCCCGGGCGGTGGGGGGGCTCAAGGACACCGTGGAGGACGGGAGGACCGGGGTCCTCTTCCAGACCTACCACCCTGAGGGGCTTCTTTACGGTGTGCTTCGCCTCTTCCGCCTGGGGGCGGAGGAGCTGGGCCTTAGGGCCATGGAGAAGGACTTCTCCTGGGAGGGGCCGGCCCGGGCCTACCTCGAGGTCTACCGGGAGGCCTTGGGCTAAGTACCCCACCGCGGCAAAAGCCGCGGTGGGGGCCCCAAAAGGGCTTTCCCATAACCCAAGCTCGGGCGTCCCGTGTTGCAAAGCCAAGGTGCGGGCCCTTAGGATGGGGGGCGTGAAGGACCTCGAGGCGGACGCCCTTTCCGGCGAGGCCCTCCTCCACTTCCAGAGGCTCCTCCGGCGCAGGGACTACGCCGGGGCGCGGGCCTATGCCGAGGGTTTCCCCGAGGGGGAAAGGGAGCGGCTTTTAAGGGGGCTTTCCCTCCTGGAGGAGGACCCCGAGGCCCTGGAGGACCCCCTCTTCGCCGCCGAGAAGGAGGTGGTCCTGGGGGTGAAGGCGGTGCGGGAGGGGAGGCGGAAGGAGGCCCTGGAGCGCTTCCAGAAGGCCCTGGAGCTTGACCCCCTCCACCACCGGGCCCTCACCAACCTGGGGACCCTCCACCTGGAGGCGGGAAAGCTGGAGGAGGCCCTCGCCCTCTACCAGAAGGCCCTGAGGCTTTCCCCCGAGGACCCCCTCCTCCACGAGAACCTGGCCGCCCTCTACAAGCGGAAGGGGGATCTGGACAAGATGGTGGCCCACATGAAGCGCGCGGCCCGGCTGAGGATGGCCCCGCCCCCCTCCCTAGACCCCCTCACGGGCAAGCCCAGGCGCCGCCTCCCCATGCCCCTTTGGGCCTGGCTTCTCCTCCTCGCCCTCCTCGCCTACCTCTTCCTCCATAAGCCGTAGGGCCTGGTCCAGGGCCTTAAGGGAGCGCCCCTCGCTGAGGGTTCTCCGCCAGAGCCTCCCCTTGGGCCTTCCCCGGAAGAGGTTGAGCATGTGCCTAAGGACCGCCCAGGGGGGCGTGCCCTTTAGGGCCTCCTCCTCCAGGTAGGCCCGCATCCTCCGGGCCACCTCGAGGCGGCTTGGGCGGCGGGAAAGGCCGAAGACCCTCTGGTCCGCCTCCTCCAGAATGAAGGGGTCCTCGTAGACCGCCCGCCCCAGCATGGCCCCGTCCACCCGCAAGAGGTGGAGGAGGGCCTCCTCCAGGCTCCGGATCCCCCCGTTGGTGACGAAGGCGAGGTGGGGAAAGTCCTCCTTAAGCCGGTGGACCCAGTCGTGGCGCAAGGGGGGGATCTCGCGGTTCGCCTTCGTGGAGAGGGCGAGGAGGGCGCTCCTCGCGTGGACGACGAAGACCCTCACCCCGGCCTCCGCCATGGCCTCCACGCTTCGGGCAAGCCCCCGGTAGGTCTCCCGGCCTTCCAGGCCCAGGCGCATCTTCACGCTCACCGGCACCTTCACCGCCCCCACCATGGCCCGGAGGATCTCCTGGACCCGCGCGAGGTCCAGGAGGAGGCAGGCCCCGTACCCCCCTTCCTGGGCCTTTTCCGAGGGGCAGCCCAGGTTGAGGTTGATCTCGTCGTACCCCCACGCCTCCCCGATGCGGGCGGCCTCGGCCAGGCTTTCCGGGTCCTTCCCCGCAAGCTGGAGGGCGAGGGGGCGCTCCTCGGGGCGGAAGGCGAGGAGGCGCTCCCGGTTTCCCCTTAGGACCGCCTGGTCCACGGTCATCTCCGTGTAGAGCCTCACCCCCAGGCTCACCTGCCGCACCAGGAAGCGGAAGTGCCGGTCGGTGCGGTCCACCATGGGGGCCACGGAGAGGGAAAAGGAGCTGTTCCACATCGGGATCAGTCTGCGTCTATGAGAATGACGTAGATCGGTACGGCAGGAAAATGCCGTTTGAGCCGTTCTATGTCATATATTAGTTGTTCCCCATAAGAAACGCCCGAGGACATCCTTTGCTTTAGCTCATATGCAGGCACAATTTCAACGCCTACATCGGCCTTACCTTCGTTGAAAAAGTATTGAAACTTGGCCATGTCGTAAAACATGAAGGCATATTTCCCGAGCTGTACCTCGACAAAGACCTTCTCCTTTACAAAATCTACTTGTTTGTAGACTCCCTTTATTTTGGGGCGCCCGGGCAGTTCAATGTCATATACATCTTTTGCGGGCAAGAAGCCCCTTCTTTTAAAGGATTCAAAGAACGCCTTATTCATTTGCTTGGGCGCATATAGTAGCGCCCCCTTTTTGCTTTTTTCCTTGCTTGTCTTTCCCCGATTTGCTTTGACCTCTGAAATAACCTCTCGTATCTCCTTCAAGATTGGGCTAAACCTGGCTTCAAGAATTTCCTTGCCACCAAGGTGTGAATAATCGTAAACAATCTTCATATTTCCTCCATTAAGAGTAGCTGAGTTTCCCAAACCGCTTTTAGGTTGACGGTCCTAGGTGGAATGTATGGATTTGACCCCCTGGGATCGTATACTGGACGTTCCATTGGTCGTACTCTAAGGTGGCCTTCCCAAGCCTGTTGTAGTCGGCTACGGGCTATTTCAACATACTCTGGAACAATCTCTGCCATCGCACCTCTCCGTTTGTGCATGAGCGCTGCAATCAGGGTGGTCCCTGATCCGCCGAACGGATCTAATACCCACTCTTCTTCGTCAGTAAGGGCAAGTATAAATCTTTCTACAAGCTCTACGGGATACTGCGCAGGGTGAGCCGTTTTCTCTACATGGTTCGCCTTAACGTTTGGAAAAGTCCATACATCCCCAGGGTTTTTGCCCAAAGGATTTCCAGAAAACTCTCCTTTTCTAGGACCTTTAAAATGGCGCTTGTTGGGGTATTTTTGAGGAACCCGGACTCTGTCTAAATAAAAGGCGTAATCATCACCCTTGGTGAACCACAAGGCAACCTCATATCTACCGGAGAAGCGGCGCTTTGCGTGAAGTCCGTGTTCAAAAGCCCACACTATTCTGTTGCGTAGCTTCAACCCAAGGGATTGGAAAATGGGGAAGAGAACTATATCTAGGGGTAGGATTTCGCCGTTTTCTACATAGTTGCCCACTTGCCAAACTAGGCTGCCGCCCGGCTTGACTACCCTCGTAGATTCTCGGATTACCTCTGCTTGCCAAGAAACGTATTCATCCAATGCCTTTCTGTCTTCGTAGGGCTTTCCGATGTTGTAAGGAGGTGAGGTGATGACCAAGGCAATAGACTCGTTTGGTACCTGCCTTAAGAAGGCTAAGCAATCCCCTGGGTAAATCACGGCATGGGCGTTTGGGTCAAAACGCTGGCTGACAGTAAGCCCCATAGTCCGTAGAACATTATACGGATCACTGGGGTTCTTGATACAGCACCTTTTCCGGGGAGAGGGGCTTGGGCTCGCGGAAGCTGATGGCCTCCCACGCTCCTTCCTCCACCACCTCCAGCCCCGGGTGGCGAGTCTTGAGGCGGGCCACCACCCCCTGCACCAGGTCCTCGGGGGTGCTGGCGGCGGAGGTGATCCCCAGGTGGCGCACGCCCTTAAGCCAGGCCTCCTCCAGCTCCTCGGGGCGCTCCAGCCGGTAGGCCCGGCCCACCAGGCTTTGGGCCAGCTCAAAGAGGCGCATGCCGTTGGAGGAGTGGGGGCTCGTGAGGACCAGGAAGGCCTCCACCTTGGGGGCGAGGCGCTTCACCGCCTCTTGCCGGTTCTGGGTGGCGTAGCAGAGGTCCTTCCGGGAGGGGACCACCAGCTTGGGGAAGCGCTTTTTTAAGATTTCTATGGTGGCCAGGGTGTCGTCCACGCTCAAGGTGGTCTGGGTGAGGACCACCACCTTTTCGGGGTCCGGCACCTCCACGGTGCGGGGGTCGGCGAGGCGCGGGTCCTTGCCCACGTGGGTGTGGACCGCCACCAGGAGGGTCCTCTCCGGGGCCTCCCCGTAGGTGCCCTTGATCTCCTGGTGGTCGGCGGAGTCCCCCACGAGAAGGATCCAGTACCCCTCCTTGGCGTAGCGTTTCGCCTCGGTGTGCACCTTGGTCACCAGGGGGCAGGTGGCGTCCAGGACGGTGAGGCCCATCTCCGCCGCCTGCCTGCGGACGGCGGGCGGGTGGCCGTGGGCCGAGAAGACCACGGTGTCCGCGAGGCGCCTCTCTTGCCTGAGCCTCTCCACCTCGGCGAGGTCTTCCACGAAGTGGACCCCCTTGGCCTCGAGGCGCTCCACCACCACCCGGTTGTGGACGATCTCGTGGTAGACCACGAGATCGCCCTTCTCCCTCAGGGCCTCCGCCCAGCGCTCCACCGCCTCTATGGCCATCACCACCCCGGCGCAGAAGCCCCGGGGCCGGGCCAAATAGACCCGCTTAAGCCCCGCCATGCCCCCCATTCTAGGCCCTGGGGCTTCCCCCCTTTGTGGCCCGCGCAAGGACCCTTTCCGCCACTTCCCGGGCGAAGGGGGTCTGGGCCCGCTCCAGGGCCTTTCGGGCGGTTTCCTTGGCCTTGCCCCCGGGCCGGAACCCCTCCTGGGCCCAGGCGAGGAGGGCGAGGGCGGCGGCGGGGAAGGGGAGGCCCTCCCTCTCTAGAAGCCCCAAGGCCTCCCCAAAGCGGTGCAGAGCCTTGCGGTACTCCTCCAAGAGGAGGGCCCGGCTTCCCTCCTGGAAGAGCCGGGCCGCCTCGAGGAGCTCCTCCCCATGCGGCAAGGGCTCTCCCGCCTCCGCCGAAAGGAAGGCCGCCTCCACGAGCCGCTCCAGGGCGAGGGCCCGCTCGGCCTCGGGGAGGAGGGGGGAGTAGTGGGCCTCAAAAAGCGGGGCGAACCAGGAGAGGCGGAGGGGCTTCGTGAGCCGGAAGGTTTCCCCCCGCGCCTCCACCTCCTCCCCCAGGGCCTTGAGGAGAGGGACGAGGCGGGGAAAGCGGGCCCGCACCTCTTCCCGCTTGGCCTCGCCCCGGAGGGCCAGAAAGAAGAGGAAGGCCGCTACTCCTTCCACGCCTCCACTTCCTTGTACTGCACCAAGACGGCGAAGAGGGGAGAGGGGCCCTCGGCCACGGCGAACTTCACGTCCACGAGGACCACCTCCTCGGGAAGGCCCTCCACGAAGCGGTTCAGGCGCTCTTGGAGGATGTCGGGGTCGTTGGCGGTGATGACCCGGAAGCGCACTCCCTGCATGGCCCCATTATGCCCGCCGCTCCACCAGGGCGGCGAGGAGGGTGCGGAGGTGGTCCAGGGCCTCCTTTCCCGGGAGGCCCTCCAGGGCGGGGAGGAGGACCTGGAACCCTTCCTCTTGGAGTCTCTTTGCCGTGGTCTTGCTCCAGGAGAGGGCCTCCGAGGCGAGGAGCCTTTCTAGAAGCCAGCGCACTTCCTCCTCGGGCTTCTCCTCCCGGGGGAGGCGGAGGAGGGCCAGGGTCCGGGCTTTTTCCTCGGGAGAGGCCTCCTCCAGGAAGCGGAGGAGGATCAGGGTGCGCTTGCCCTCGTAGAGGTCCCCGGCCCGCTCCTTCCCGTAGGCCTCGTCCCCTTCCATGTTCAAGACGTCGTCCACGATCTGGAAGGCCATCCCCAGCTTTACCCCCCCCTCCTCGTAGGCGGAAGGCGGGGTCTTCCCGGCGAGGAGGGCCCCGAGGCGCAAGGGGGCCACGGCGGTGTAGTAGGCGGCCTTGTGAGCCACCATATGGAGGTAGTCTTCGGGGCGGAGGTCCAGCCTCCCCTCGAGGGTCCAGAGGAGGTCCAGGTGCTGGCCGTAGGCGGTGCGCCGCACCACCTCGTGGAACTCCAAGAGCACCTCTGGGGGGAGGAGCCCCCGGGCGAGGCCCTCCGCCAGGAGGCCCCACATCTCCCCGTGGAGGGCGTCCCCGGCGTTTAGGGCCAGGGGCATGGGATGGAGGCGGTGGAGGGCGGGGCGGCCCCGGCGCTCCTCGGAGCCGTCCTCTATGTCGTCGTGGACCAGGGCCCAGTTCTGGAAGAGCTCCAGGGCCTCCGCGGCGAGGAGGCCGGCCTCCTCCCCGGCCCCGTGGGCCAGGGCGCTGTAGAAGGTGAGGAGGCCCCTTAGCCTCTTCCCTCCCCGCCTGGGGTAGTCCTGGAGGAGGTCTTGGTAGAGGGGGTCGGCGTGGGCCAGGCGGGCGAGGAGCCTTTCTTGAATGGCCTGCCGGACCGTCTCGGGCGCGGGCACCATGCCTTACACTTTAGGCCATGCAGGGCTACGCCCTGGGCCTTTTCGCCCTCAACCTCCTGACGCTTCTTTGGGGCACCACCTTCATCGTGGTGAAGGAGGCCGTGGAGGCCGTGCCCGCAAGCGGCCTGGTCTTCCTCCGCTTCCTGGTGGCGAGCCTTTTCTTTCTGCCCTGGCTCCTCCGCCTGCCCAGGGGGGCCTGGGGACCGGGGATGGAGCTGGCCTTCTGGCTCTTCCTCGGCTACGCCAGCCAGGCCATCGGCCTCCAGTACACCTCCGCCAGCCGGAGCGCCTTCATCACCGCCTTGAACGTGGTCCTGGTGCCCCTCCTCCTCTCCTTGGGGGGAAGGCGGGTGGGGCGGGCGGGAAGGGCCGCCCTCCTGGCCTTTCTGGGGGTGGGGCTTCTCTCCTACGACCCCAGGCAGCCTCCCCTCAACCTGGGGGACCTTTGGACCCTGGCCACGGCGGTGACCTACGCCCTCTACATCGTCCGCCTCGAGGTCCACGCCAAGGCCTTCCCCTCCCTGCCCCTCACCGCGGTCCAGGTGGTGGGGACGGCCCTTCTCGCTGGGCCCTGGGCCTTTTGGGAGGGCGGCCTTTCCTTAGAGGTCCCCTGGGGGGCGGTGCTCTACCTGGGGGTGGCGGCCACGGCCCTCACCACCTGGCTCCAGACCTGGGGGCAGAAGCACGTGCCCGCCCCTCAGGCGGCGGTGCTCTACACCCTGGAGCCCGTCTGGGCCACCCTCTTCGCCTACGTTTTTCTGGGGGAGCGCCTGGGCCTTGCGGGGGTTCTGGGGGCTTCCTTGGTGATCTTCGCCACCCTCCAGGCTATCCGCCGATCCCCAGCATGACCCGCTTGCGCAGGGTGGGGAGGGTGTTGCCAAAGGCGGGCTTGCGGTTCGTGGCGATGAGGATGGCGTCCACCAGGGCCTCCACGGGCTCGGGGGCGGCAAAGGCCCAGGCGATGTCCATCTCCAGGTCGGTGAGGAGGCAGGGCCTGAGCTTCTTGTCCGAGGTGAGGCGGAGCCTGGAGCAGTTGGAGCAGAAGGGCTCCGTCACCGGGTTGATGAAGCCCACCGTGCCCTGGGCCCCGGGGATCTTGAAGACCCGGGCCGGGGAGGTGGGGTCGTGGGGGACGGGTTCCAAGGGGCCGTAGACCGCCTCAATCCGGGCCCGGGTTTCCTTGCCGGGGACGAAGCGGCGGCGGTATTCCTCGGGATCGGAGTTGTCCAGGTGCATGTACTCAATGAAGCGCACGTGGAGGGGGCGGTCTAGGGAAAGCCCCGCCAGGGGCACCACCTCCTCCTCGTTCATCCCCCGGATGACCACGGCGTTGAGCTTCACCGGGTGGAGGCCGAGCTCCAGGGCGGTCTCTATGGCCTCGAGGACCCTTTCCACCTTCCCCCCGCGGGTGATGCGGGTGAAGACCTCCGGGGTGATGGCGTCCAGGGAGAGGTTCACCCGGTTAAGCCCCGCCTCCACCAACTCCTTGGCCCGCTTGGCGAAGAGGAGGCCGTTGGTGGTGATGGCCACGTCCTCCACCCCTTCCTTCGCCCGGGCCCGGGCGATCATCTCGGGAAGCTCCTTGCGCACCAGGGGTTCGCCCCCGGTGAAGCGGACGGCGGAGAGGCCGAGGAGGGAGGCGGCCTCGAGGAAATGGTCCACCTCCTCCACGGTAAGGGTGCCAGGAGGCTCGGCCATCTCCAGGCCCAGGGGGTGGCAGTAGAGGCAGTGCAGGTTGCACCGGGGAGTGACGGAGATGCGGAGGTCCTTGATCACGCGCCCGTGGTTGTCTAGAAGCTTCACCTTATCCCCCTTTGCCGCCCATCTTAACACCACCGGGGGGAAAGCGAAACCCCCCAGGTTTACATCCTGGGGGGTTTGGGTTTGGAGCGGGAGACGGGACTTGAACCCGCGACCCCGACCTTGGCAAGGTCGTGCTCTACCGACTGAGCTACTCCCGCGAAAGGAAAATCCCCCGCGCCGACCTACTCTTCCGGGACCCTGCGGTCCCAGTACCATCGGCGCTGGCGCGTTTCACTTCCGTGTTCGGAATGGGAACGGGTGGTTCCACGCCGCTATGGGCACGGGGGATTTTGGTGTTTTAGGTTTTCAAAGGGCGCGCGGTGCCTTTAGGGCGGGGGGGTGGGGCTGGGGTGGGGTATGAGTGCGTGGAGGGTCAAGACCTCGGACGATTGGGACCGGTCAGCTCAACGCCTCGCGGCGCTTACACTTCCGGCCCATTGACCGGGTAATCTTCCCGGGTCCTTACCGGCTTGACGCCGTGGGAGGCCTCATCTTGGGGCGGGTTTCCCGCTTAGATGCTTTCAGCGGTTATCCCTTCCGCACATGGCTACCCAGCGTATGCCCCTGGAGGGACAGCTGGGAAACCAGAGGTGCGTCTCTTCCGGTCCTCTCGTACTAGGAAGGGGACCCCTCAAGCCTCCTGCGCCCGTGGCGGATAGAGACCGAACTGTCTCACGACGTTCTGAACCCAGCTCGCGTGCCGCTTTAATGGGCGAACAGCCCAACCCTTGGGACCTTCTTCAGCCCCAGGATGC
>NZ_JBAMMI010000012.1:0-9930 GCF_039793865.1 Thermus sp. | reverse complement strand
TAACAAGGTAGCTGTACCGGAAGGTGCGGCTGGATCACCTCCTTTCTAAGGAGCTCAGATCTTTGCGTTCTCCCCTTTCCCAGATCCCTTGGGGGCGCCTTCGGGCGCCCCTTTTTTTTGCCTGAAGACGGGGGAAACGTGCGCAGGAAGCGGAAGGTGCAAGGGGCTAGGAAGCGGGTGATCTCCTCAGGAGGCGTGGTCCTCCGGGGGGAGCTGCCCGAGGTGCTAGTGGTCTCCTTGAAGGGGGGTCGGGTGGTGACCCTTCCCAAAGGGCAGGTGGAGCCCGGGGAGCGCTACCCCGAGACCGCCGTCCGAGAAGTGCGGGAGGAGACGGGGGTGGAGGCGGAGGTCCTTTCCCCCTTGGGCAAGGTGCGCTACTACTTCACCGTCCGGGAAGGGGAGGAGCCCGTAACCGTGAGCAAGGAGGTCCGCTACTTCCTCATGGCCTACCGCGGGGGTGAACCTAAGCCCCAGCTTTCCGAGGTGGAGGCCGCCTACTTCCTACCGGTTTCCGAGGCCTTAGAGCGCCTTTCCTATCCCAACGAGCGGGAGATGCTAAAAAGGGCCCTCCTCCGCTTCCGGGCGAAGAAGGCTTAGGGCGGCTTCCTCGGGGGAGACTTCCCCCCGGGCCACGGCGGCCACCAGGTCCCCGGCGTTTCGGGTTTTGCGGCGGCCCCACTCCTGGATCACGCTTTCTACCTCAAACCTGGCCCGCTCTAGGCGGTGGGCCTCGAGGAGCCCGTGCTCCAGGAGGTGGCGGTGGTGGGCCTCCAGGCCTGCAAAAAGCTCCTCTACCCCCTGGCCCGTGGCGGCCACCGTGGGGTAGATGGGAGGCCGCCAGCCCCCGGGGCGGGGCGGGGAGAGCTCCAGGGCGCTCTTTAACTCTTGAATGAGCCTTTCCCCGCCGGGCAGGTCAAACTTGTTCACGGCGAAGAGGTCGGCGATCTCCATGACCCCGGCCTTAAAGGCCTGCACGGCGTCCCCTGCCGCCGGGGTGAGGACGAGGAGGGTGGTGTCGGCCACCCGGGCGATGTCCACCTCGCTCTGGCCCACCCCCACGGTTTCCACGAAGACCCAGTCAAAGCCGAAGGCCTCGAGGAGGGTGAGGGCGGCCACCGTGGCCCCCGCCAGGCCGCCTAGGGCCCCCCGGGAGGCCATGGAGCGGATGTAGACCCCGGGGTCCTGGTGATGGCGCATCATGCGGATCCGGTCCCCCAGGATAGCCCCTCCCGTGAAGGGGCTAGAGGGGTCCACGGCCAGCACCCCCACCCGTTCCCCCCGCTTTCTGGCCTCCAGGATTAGGCGGTCCGTGAGGGTGCTCTTTCCAGCTCCCGGGCTTCCCGTCACCCCCACCACCTTGGTCCGGCCCTGGCCTCGCACCCGCTTAAGGAGAGCCTGGCCCAACGGGTGGCCCGACTCCACCAAGGTCAGGGACCGGGCCAGGGCCCGGATATCCCCTTGCCGAAAACGGCGCTCCAGGTCCTCGGCCTGGCTGGTCCACACCTCCGCCATGCCGCCATTCTACGCTTTTCGGCAGGGGCGTTTTATTCCGCAAGGGCCACGCAGGCCACCTCCACCCGCACTCCCCGGGGAAGGGCCTTCACGGCCACCGTGGCCCGGGCGGGGTAAGGAGGAGAGAAGTACCGGGCGTAGACCTCGTTGAAGGCGGGAAAGTCCTCCATGTCGGCGAGGAAGCAGGTGGTCTGCACCACCCGGTGGAGGCCGGAGCCCGCCGCCTCCAGGATGGCCTTGAGGTTTTCCATCACCCTTTCGGTCTGGGCACGGATGTCCCCTTCCACCAGGTTTCCCTCCGGGCTGAGGGGGATCTGGCCGGAGACGAAAAGAAACCCCCCGGCCCGCACCGCCTGGGAATAGGGGCCGATGGCCTGGGGAGCGTGGGGGGTGTGGAGGGCTTCCATGGCCTCATCCTACGCCAAAGCGGTAAAGCTGCCCAAAGAGGTTCACCACCAGCACCTCCTGGGAAAGGGGCAAGGGAGGCACCTGGACTGGGCCCAGGCCCGTGGCCTCGAAGACCACCTGGCCCCTCCGGTCCACGGCCAGAAAGCGCCCCTCCTCCGTGGCCAGGAAGAGGTGCCCGGCCGCGTAGCTCAACCCGGCGGTGACCTTGCCTACCTCGAGGCTCCACACCTCCTCTCCCGTGGCCTGGTCCAGGGCCCTAAGAACCCCGTCCCAGGCGGCCACGTAGACCCGGCCCTCGTCCAGGGCGAGCCCCCCCCAGAGCGCCTCTTCCAGCTCCACGTTCCAAAGGGTCTCCCGGGTCAGGGGGTCAAAGGCGTAGACCTCCCCGGGCCAGGTGGGGATGAAGAGGAGGCCCCCGTGGGCGGCCACCGGGGTGTGGATGGGCCCGGTCCGCACCTTGTAGCGCAGGGCGCCCGTGGTGGGGTCCAGGGCGTAAAGCCACCCGTCCTCGGAACCCGCAAAGAGGAGGCCGCGGTAAAAAGTGGGGCTGGCGGAAAGGTGTCCCCCGGCGTGGAAGCGGAAGAGGAGCTGGTCCTTCTCGTAGGCGTAGAGGGTGCCGTCCCGGCTGGCCACGTAGACCCGGCCCCCCAGGACCAGGGGGCCCGCGGTGACCTCGGCCCCGGTCTCCGCCGTCCACTCCAGCCCGCGGCCCCGGAAGCGGCGCACCTTGCCGTCCCAGCACCCCACGTAGACCCCGCCCCGCACCACCGGGGGGGACGAGGCCTCCTCGGGAAGGCTCTGGTAGCGCACTTCCCCCGTGAGGAGGTCCACCTCGGCCAGGCTTTTCCCCACTCCCAGGTACACCCGCCCCCCGGCGTGGACCATCTCTCCCGGCCAGGCCGCCTCTCCCCCCAGGTCCAGCCTGCCCTTGAGGGCAAGGCGCCGGGGCTCGGGGGCCAGGGGATAGTGGCCCGAGCGGCTGGCCCCGGCCCGGGGGGTGGCCAGGCGAAGGGCCCGGAAGTCCTCTAGGACCCCTTGGAAGAGGGTGGGGTGGGAGGGGCGTTCCTCGGGGTGTTTGGCCAGGAGGGCGAGGACGGCTTCGCTGACTCCCTTGGGCAGGGTGGGGTTGAAGGTTTCGGGGGGCTTGGGAGGTTCGTAGACGTGCTGGAACAGGACCGCCTGGTCGTTTTCCCCCTCAAAGGGAGGTCTGCCGGTAAGGGTGCGGTAGAGCACGGCCCCGAAGCTGTAGAGATCGGCTTTGGGGGTGAGGGGAAGGCCCTTGGCCTGCTCGGGGGCCATGTAGGTGGGGGTGCCCAGGGTGTAGCCGGTGCGGGTGAGGTGGCGGCTTTCCTGCAGAAGGTAGGCCAGGCCGAAGTCCATCACCTTGGGATGGCCTTCCTTAGTGAGAAGGATGTTTTTGGGGGTGAGGTCCCGGTGGAGGATGCCCTGGGCGTGGAGGTGGGCCAGGGCTTCCATCACCTCCTGGGCCGCCTCCAGGATGCGCTCCCCCTCGGGACCCTCCTCAAAGGGGCCCAGGCGGTCAAAGGTGCCCCCCTCCACCAGCTCCATGACGAAGTAGGGCCTGCCGTCCTCCTCCCCCAGGTCCAACACCTGGACGATGCCGGGGTGAAAGAGGCGGGAGAGGGCCCGGACCTCCAGCAAAAAGCGCTCCCTCTCGGGGGGAAGGGCCCGGGGGTGGAGGAGCTTCACCGCCACCTTGCGCCCCAGACGCTCGTCCACCGCCCGCCAGACCTCGGCCATGCCCCCGGAGCCCAGGGGAGCCTCGAGGCGGTACCGCCCGCCCAGGACCATGTGGGCCATTCTATTCTTCCGGCTCTAGGCGCTTCAGGAGTTCGGCCAGCTCCTCTTTGTTCCCCTCCAGTTCCTGGACGATTTTGGCGATGGCCAGGCGCACCACCTCTGATTTGGAAACCAAGCGCTCAGGACTGGAAAGGGCGTAGGCGGCCCGGGTGAGGAGGGCGTCCTGCTCCTCGGAGATGACCACCTGCAGCCGCTTCTTTTCCCTCTTCGGCATACCGCCCCTTGGGGTTTAGTGTAGCAGAAGGCCCATTGGCTTGACAATGCGTTTCTTGCGCTTTATGCTTACCGTGAGTAAGGTGTGTATGACGCACCCAGATCCGGGAAAAGGGGGCCGCAGGGTCCTGCGCGTGGAAGGGGGGGCGCCCCTTTCCGGAGAAGTGCGCATCTATCCCGCCAAGAACGCCGCCCTCCCTATCCTGGCGGCAAGCCTCCTCACTGAAGAGCCCGTCACCCTCCTGGAGGTCCCCAGGCTCCGTGACGTGGAGGTGATGCTGGAGCTTCTGGCCCACCTTGGCACCCGCTACCTTTGGGAAGGGCGCACCCTCCACCTCCACACCCCGGAGATCCGCTCCACCCATGCGCCCTACGAGCTGGTGGGGCAGATGCGGGCCAGCTTCATCGTCTGGGGAGCGCTTCTTGCCCGGGTGGGGGAGGCCAGGATCTCCCTCCCCGGGGGGTGCGCCTTCGGGGCCCGGCCTGTGGACCAGCACGTTAAGGCCCTAAGGGCCCTGGGGGCCGAGGTGGTGGAGGAGGAGGGCCAGTTCTACGCCCGCAGGACCCGTCCCCTCTCGGGCCGAGTGGTTTTTGACCTGCCCACCGTGGGGGGCACGGAGCAGGCCATGCTGGCCGTGGCCCTGGGGGGGGAGGCCACCTTGGTTCAGGCGGCCATGGAGCCGGAGGTGGAGGACCTGGGCCGCTTCCTGGAGATGCTGGGGGTGGAGGTGCGGGGTCTGGGCGGGGCGGTGCTCCACGTGCGGGGGGCCAAGCGCCTAGGGGGGGGCACTTACCGCATCATCCCCGACCGCATAGAAGCCGGCACCTACCTCTTGGCGGCGGCGGCCACCCGAGGAAGCCTCACCCTCACCGGGGTTCGCCCCGACCACCTGGACGCTTTATTGGATAAGTTGCAAGGTTCTGGGCACCGCCTCGAGGTAGGGGCGGACTGGGTGCGCTTCACCGCCACCCCCGACCCCCTTCCCCTTCAGGTGGAGGCCCGGGAGTACCCGGGCTTTCCCACGGACTTGCAGCCCATCGTCACCGCCTACCTGGCCACGGTGCCCGGGCAGAGCACCGTGACCGACCGGGTCTACCCCGACCGCTTCACCCACGTGGGGGAGCTGGCGAGGATGGGGGCGGAGCTCTACTTGAAGGACCGCACCCTCCTCATCCACGGCAAGCGCCTCCACGGGGCCCAGGTCAAGGCCCTGGACATCCGGGCTGGGGGCGGGTTGGTGGTGGCCGCCTTGAGCGCCGAGGGGGTTTCGGAGATCGAGGGGGTTTACTTCCTGGAGCGGGGGTACGAGGACCTGGTGGAACGGCTGGGTGCCCTAGGGGCCCAGGTGCGCCTCGAGGAAACCCCCCTGGCCGTGGCGGCCGACTGATGGCCTCGTCCCCTTCGCCCACGAACTCCCGGTACTCCTGATCCAAAGCCCGCATGAGGGCCTTGAGGTCCCGGGGCTTGGCGGTGAAGTACCAGCGGCCCTTTTCCCCGGGAAAGAAGTGGGCGTAGCCCTTGGCCTCCAGGGCCTGGGCCAGACGTGCGGCCTCGGGGAAAGTGGGGTACACTAAAGGGCGGTATGGACCTGGACCTTCTCGCCAAGCGCCTCGAGGGCCTTCGGGGGTATCTTTGACATCCCCGGAAAAGAGGCCCGCCTAAAGGAACTGGAACCCCGCCTGGAGGATCCCGGCCTCTGGCAAAACCCGGAGGAGGCCCGAAAGGTGAGCCAGGAAGCGGCCCGCCTCCGGCGCACCGTGGAGAACTTCCGTTCCTTGGAAAGCGACCTCCAGGGGCTTTTGGAGCTTTGGGAGGAGCTCCCCGCCGAGGAGCGGGAGGCGCTCAGGCCCGAGCTGGAGGAGGCCACAAGGAAGCTGGACGAGCTTTACCACCAGACCCTCCTTTCCTTCCCCCACGCCGAGAAAAACGCCATCCTCACCATCCAGCCCGGGGCCGGGGGAACGGAGGCCTGCGACTGGGCGGAGATGCTCCTTAGGATGTACACCCGCTTCGCCGAGCGCCAGGGCTTCCAGGTGGAGGTGGTGGACCTCACCCCTGGGCCCGAGGCGGGCATTGACTACGCCCAGATCCTGGTCAAGGGGGAGAACGCCTACGGCCTCCTCTCCCCGGAGGCGGGGGTCCACCGCCTGGTGCGCCCCTCGCCCTTTGACGCCTCGGGCCGCCGCCACACCTCCTTCGCCGGGGTGGAGGTCATGCCCGAGGTGGACGACACCGTGGAGGTGGTGATCCGGCCCGAGGACCTGCGCATCGACGTCTTCCGCTCCCAGGGCCACGGGGGCCAAGGGGTGAACACCACGGACTCGGCGGTGCGCATCGTCCACCTGCCCACGGGCATCACCGTCACCTGCCAGGCTACAAGGAGCCAGATCAAGAACAAGGAGCTCGCCATGAAGGTCCTCCGCTCGAGGCTTTTTGAGCTGGAATGGAAGAAGAAGCAGGAGGAGCTTCAGAGGCTCCGGGGCGAGGCTCGGCCCATCGAGTGGGGGAGCCAGATCCGTAGCTACGTCCTGGACAAGCAGTACGTGAAGGACCACCGCACGGGCCTCATGCGCTTTGACCCCCAGAACGTCCTGGACGGGGACCTTTTGGACTTCATCTGGGCCGGGTTGGAGTGGAAGGCGGGCCGCCGTCAGGCGGCGGAGGAAGTCGAGGCGGAGTAATGCCACCCCATGCCCGCTTGCCCTTGGGCCAAGGGCTTGGGAGACGCTTAGGGAGGCCCTTCTTGATTCCGGGCGAGGGCTTTCTTCAAGAGCGCCGCGATGCGGGCTTCCTCGGCGGGACCCAGCGTAGGCCACGGGCCACATGGGCCCTTCGTCCAGCTGGGCCAGGTCGGTGAACCCTAAGGTGGCGTAACGGGCCTTGAACTCGTGGGCGGGTTGGAAGAAGCAAAGAACCCGGCCCTTCCGGGCATAGGCGGGCATCCCGTACCGAAGCCGCGGCTGAAGCCTGGGGGCTTCTTGCCGGACGAGGGCGTGGAGCCTCAGGAAGAGGGAGCGATCGGGCTCGGGCTACAGCCAGGACCGCTTTCTCTCCTTGGGGCCGCTTGCTTGAAGGCGCGGCTTCAGGGCCGCCTTCTCCTCGGGGGTGAGTCCCATCAATAGACGTCCTCCGGGGCCTTGTACACCTCCCCGGTGAGCCAGTAGATGACCCTTTCGGCGATGTTCTCCAGGTGGTCCCCGAGCCTTTCGTAGCTCCGGGCCACCCGCATGAGGGTCAGGGCCTTGGTGAGGGTGCGGGGGTCTTCCATCATGTAGGTGATGAGTTCCCGGCTCACCTCCTCGTAGAGGGCGTCCACCTGGTCGTCCATGCTGAGGACCATGCGGGCGAGCCCCGCGTCCCGCTCGGCCACGGCCTTGCTCAGGGCGTCCATCATCTCCAGGAGCCTGCGGCCCATCTCGGGGAGGATGACGTAGCGCTTCAAGGGAGGCTCCTGGGAGAGGAGGAAGGCGTCTTCGGCCACGTGCATGGCGTAGTCCCCGGCCCGCTCCAGGTCGGTGAGGGCCTTGATGACGGTGAAGATGAGGCGCAGATCCGAGGCCACGGGCTGGTGCCGGGCGATGACGGCGATGGCCTGGTTCTCCACCTTGAGCTCCAGGGCGTCCACCTCCTTGTCCCGGGCGATCACCCCTTCGGCCTTGGCCCGGTCCGCCTCCACCAGGGCCTCCGTGGCCTCCTGGGTCATCTGGCGCACCAAGGAGAGCATCCGGAGGCTTTCTTCTAGAAGCTCGTTTAGGGCTTTGTCTAAGGCTTCGCGCATGCTACCTCCTTCCTTCAGTCTAGGGGAAGGCGCACCCCGAAAACGTTGGCCTCCCCTTCCCGCCCGGCGTAGGCCTCACCGCCCAGGGCCCGGGCCAGGCGGCGCACCAGGTAGAGGCCGAGGCCCTGCCCTCCCACCTCCACCTTTCCCCGCCTTCCGGGGAGGAAGAGGGCCTCGTACTCGGAGAGGGGAGGACCCGCGTCGCGCACCTCAACATAGACCCATCGGAAAGGGCCCAGGGGGTCCCCGCCCGCTTCTTCCCGAGAGAGGAGGCGGATAGGGTCTTGGCCGTACTTGAGGGCGTTGTCCAGGAGGTTGAGGAGGATCTGCAGGAGGCTTTCCGGGTCGGTGGTGAGGGCGTGGGGAAGGGAGACCTCCACCACCCTTCCCTTAAGCCTTTCCTGGAGGAGGCCTTCCAGCCTTGGCCAAAGCTCGGCCAGGGCCACGGGCCGCTTGGGGCCGGGCCGGATGGGGGAGAGGGCTTCCACCAGGCGGGCGAGACGGGCCACCTCGGCCTTGAGGAGGGCCAGGACCTCCCTTTCCTGGGGGGTCTTGGGGGTGAGCGCTTCCAGGAGGGGGCCCATGCCGGAAAGGGGAGTGCGGAGCTCGTGGGCTAGGGTCTGGGTGGCCTCCTCCAGGGCCTGGAGGCGCCTCTGCCCCTCGGTTTCGTCCAGGAGGTAAAGCCTTCCCGGGAGGGCCCTGGCCCAAAGCAGGCGGTCCCGCACCTCCAAAAGCCTCTCCCCGCCGTGGAGGGCCAGGGCCTCGAGGCGGTGGTCCCTAAGGGCCAGGAGGAGAGGGCGTCCCATCACCTTTTCCCGGTTCACCCCGAGGAGCTCCGCGGCCTTGGGGTTGAGGTAGACCACCTGGCGGTTCTCGTGAAGGACAAGGCCCTCCAGGGCCTCTTCCCAGGCCTGGGCCCGCGCCTCCTCGTCCCTCACCCTTCCCCCGCTTCCTTGAACCGGTACCCCACCCCCCGCACCGTTTCCAGGAAGCGGGGGGCCTTGGGGTCTTCTCCGAGCTTTTCCCTTAACTGGAGGACGTGCTGGTCCACGGTCCTGGGGGTGCCCATAAAGTCTTGGCTCCACACCGCCTCCAGAAGCTCTTCCCGGGTGTAGACCCGGCCCGGGCGGCTTGCCAGGAAAGCCAGAAGCTCAAACTCCCGCCGGGTCAGGGGAAGGGGCCGCCCCTCCAGGCTCGCCTCCATGCGCTCCAGGTCCAAGAGAAGGGGCCCCCTTTTGAGGATCTTGCGCTTGCCCGCCCGGCGCAGGAGGGCCTCGAGGCGGGCCAGGAGCTCCTCGGTGGCGAAGGGCTTCACCAGGTAGTCGTCCGCCCCCCGGGAAAGCCCCTCCACCCGGTCCCGCACCTCGGCCCGGGCGGTGAGCATGAGGACGGGGAGGTGGGGGTAGGGCCCCTGGCGCATCCTCTCCAGGAGGCGGGTTCCCGGCTCGTCGGGGAGCATCCAGTCTAGGATCACCACCTCGGCCTCCTTGAGAAAGCTCCAGGCTTCCTGGGCTAGGGCGGCCTCGAGGACCCGGTAGCCCGCTCGCTCCAGGGCGAGGCGCACCCCCAGGCGCACGGCGGGTTCGTCCTCTACCAGGAGCACCGTAGCCACGCCTCCAGTCTAGCCCCTTTCCTGTCAGCGTTTTGTCAAGGATTTTGCTTGACAGGCTTCGCCGCGGCGTGCTACCCTTCTAGAGGCTGGGGCGGCTAGCTCAGCGGAAGAGCGCTCGCCTCACACGCGAGAGGTCGTAGGTTCAAGTCCTACGCCGCCCACCAAGTCCAGGACACAAAGCTTCCCCCCACGGTAGCGTGGGGGAACTGCTTTGGCCGACCAAAGCCGAGCCCCCGCCCTAGGGCGGGGGTTTTTGGTGCCGAGGGGCGGAATCGAACCGCCGACACTGCGATTTTCAGTCGCATGCTCTACCAACTGAGCTACCTCGGCATGGCGGCCCCGACGGGACTCGAACCCGCGATCTCCCACGTGACAGGCGGGTGTGTTAACCAACTACACCACGGGGCCTTGGGTTTAAGCCGGGTCGGGGGCGTCCGACCGGGCAACTAGGATGATAGCCGGAGGGAAGGAGGGGTGTCAAGCCTAAGCGGGCTTGCCTAGTAAATCGCCTTGTACCCCGGAGGGGGCGGGAGAAGGGTGAGAAGAACCCTAAGGCCATAGGCGATGAGCTCCAAAAGCGCCCGC
>NZ_JBAMMI010000011.1:0-1265 GCF_039793865.1 Thermus sp. | reverse complement strand
GGGCCGAGGTGGTCCGCGCGAAAAGCGAGGCGGAGGCCGAGGCCCTCTGGCGGGCGCGGCGGGCGGTGAGCCCCGCTTTGGGCCGCCTCCGCCCCAAGCGCCTGAACGAGGACATCGCCGTGCCCCGCTCCGCCCTTCCCCGGGTGGTGAGGGAGATTGAGGCCCTGGGGCGGGCCTACGGGCTTCTCGTGGTCCAGTTTGGCCACATCGGGGACGGGAACCTCCATCCCAACATCCTCTTTGATCCTTTGCGGGAAAGCGAGGAGCGGGCCTGGGAGTTGGCCCACGAGATCGCCCGGGTGGCCCTAAGGCACGGGGGGGTACTTTCCGGGGAGCACGGCATCGGCCTCATGAAGCGCCCCTTCCTGGAGGAGGCCCTGGACCCGGGGACCCTCACCGCCCTAAGGGCCCTCAAGGAGGCGCTGGACCCCGAAGGCCTCCTGAACCCGGGCAAGGTCCTGCCCTAGGAGGCTTTTCACACGGCTTTCAAGGGGCCGGGCTACCCTGCTCTCCAATGGACCGGCTGGCCCGGCTCCTCTACGGAGCCTCCTGGCTGGGTGCGCTCCTCGCCATGGGCCTCCAGCTCCGGTACCTGCCTCCCGTGGGGCCCCTCCTTCCGGCCTACGCCCTCTTCGCCCTGGCCTTCCTCCTGGCCCTCTGGCGGGGGCCCAAGGGGGCGCCCAGGGTGCTGGTCCACGCCCTGGGGGCCTACCTCCTCTTTGAGCTCTGGCGCTCCGGGGAGGGGTGGTGGGCGGTGGGCTTTTGGTCCCCGGCCCTCTACCCCCTCGCCGCCTTCGCCTACCCCCCGGCCTGGGCCCTCCGGGTGGGGGGGCTTTGGGCTTTGGCCCTGGTCCTCGCCCCCTGGGCCCTGGGGAGGGAGAGGGGCTTCCTCTACGCCCACTTCGCCCTGAGCCAGCTCGTGCTCCTCGCCCTCACCCTTCTCCTCGCCCGCTTCCGGGAGCTCCACGGCCAGGCCCGCTTCTGGAAGGAGCAGGCCCTCACCGACCCCCTAACGGGCCTGCCCAACCGGAGGGCCTTGGAGATGGCCCTGGAGCGGGAGGCGGCCCGGGTGGAGCGGGGGGCAAGGCCCTTCAGCCTTGTCCTCTTGGACCTGGACGACTTCAAGCGCATCAACGACGAGAGGGGGCACAAGGAAGGGGATAGGGTCCTTCAGGAAGTGGCCCGCTACCTAAAGACCCACGTGCGCAAAGGGGATCTGGCGGGCCGCTGGGGTGGGGAGGAGTTCGCCCTCCTCCTCCCCGAAA
>NZ_JBAMMI010000010.1:1940-10728 GCF_039793865.1 Thermus sp. | reverse complement strand
GCTCGGTGAGGTCCTGGGGGTCCAGGATGTAGCGGAGTTGCTTGCGGGAGAGGCCATAAAGCCTGGCGTAGTAGGCGTCAAGCTCCGCCCGGATCCGGGCCCGCCGCTCCTCGTCCCACAGGAAGGGCGGGAAGGGGTAGGGGCCTTCCACCCAGGGAGGGGGCTCGTCGGGGTGGGTGGGGGCGGCCTCCCGCCAGAGGGCGATGGCCCGGCGCAGGTCGGGGTCCGCCTCCTCCCACACGTCCTGGGCCAGGGGGGCCAGGTCCCAGGCGGTGTAGGCGAGCTCCAGGACCCGGGGGACGATGAAGTGGAGGTCCTGGGGCCCGTAGGCGGAGGGGGGGAGGATGGGGAACTGCTTGACGTAGTGGAAGTTGAGCGTTGTTCCAGCTACCTTTTGGCGGGTAACGTAATCCATGGGGAGGGTATTGAAGTTGGCAAGTATTAGCAAAATCGCATAGGACCGTTGCCTTGGTAGTAGTAGCGGCCCCTTATTCCCCACCCCCACCCTCGGCAGGGCCGCGAAGATGGCCGTGCGCTCATTAGTGGCGTTGGCAATGTCCCGGAACCCCACCAACCACCCCCGCTCCCACCCGGCCTTCCGCAGGCGGGCCTCGGTTTCCTCCCGGGGCACCCAGTAGCGGGGCAGGGGGAGGAAGGCGGGGTCTTGCTTTTCCCCGGGCTCCACGTCCCGGGTGTCCTTGCTTTCAAAAGTGGCGAAGCGGTGGTCGTAGTGCCAGAAGAGCTTGGCCTCGTAGAGGGGGAGGTAGACCTCCTCTCCCTTTATGAAGCGGTTTCCCACCAGGTGGAAGCCCTGGGCCAGAAGGTCCTCCCGGGTGCGGAAGAGGTGGGCGTCGTTAGCCATATCAAAGAGCCGGAGGAACCGCACCCCCCAGGCGTTCTTCTCTGGCTCCTCCCTCCACAGGACGGGCACCCTCTGGTAGATGGCCCGGGTGAGCTCGGCGTCCTGCCGGGTGCGGAAGACGGGGCAGGTCTTGGTGTTGGGGTTGAGGAGGGCGAAGTCCTCGGGGGAAAGGGTAAAGACCCGGGTGGGGTCCTCGAGCCCCTCGGGGCGGGTGAGGAAGAAGGCGAGTCGGGCGGGGGCCTGGTCCCTCTCCTTTTTGAGGGCGAGGATGGCGAACTTGTAGGAGCGGTGCACCCCGGGGAAAATCCCCTCCCGGTTCTCAAAGTCGTAAAGGGCGGAAAGCTCCCCCTTCGCCACCACGTCGGCGAAGAACTCCTTGTTGGAGTCGTCGGTGGCGATGCCCGTGGGCACGATGAGCCCCGCCCGGCCCCCAGGAGAGAGAAGAGTGCGGGCGAGCTCGGCGAAGAGGGGGTAGGTGTTCACGTCCCCCCGGGCGGTGAGGGGGAAGCGGCCCGAGTGCCGCAGGAACCCGGAAACCGCCTCGGCCTCCGCCAGGGCCTCCTGGTAGGCCCGGAAGAGGGCGGGGTTTTCCTTCTCCAGGGCGGCGATCAGGCGCTTGCGCTTGGCGGCGTTCTCCGCTTCGGCGATCTCGGGGGCCTTGTCGGCGAAGAACTGCTTGTCCTCCAGCTTCACCTTCTCCCACGGCGGGTTCCCCAGCACCACGTCAAACCCGCCCTTCTGGAAGACCTCCGGGAACTCCAGCCACCAGTGGAAGAAGCGGTGGCGGCCCTTGGCGGCCTCGAGGGCGTGGCGGGTGGGCGGGGAGAGGTAGGAGCTTCCCTCCCACTGGGCCAGGGGGGCTTGGCTCTGCTGGACGAGCCAGTTGAGGCCCTGGGCGTCCGGCAGGCGCACCCCCGGGGCGGGCCGGAGGAAGAAGGCGGCGGTCCAGTAGTCGGCCAGGAGCTCCCACTTCCGCACCTCCTCGCTTTCCCGCCACGCCCGGTAGCGACTGCGCTTCTCCTCCACCTCGGCGGCGGTTTTCTCCTCAAAGTCCAGGAAAGGGGGCGCGGGCAGGGGGAAGAGGAGGCTTCCCGCCCCGGGGCCGAAGGAGAGCCCCTTGCGCACCTCCTTGGGCACCCCCTCTCGGTCGTAGGCCTCCTTGGGGATGCCCCGCTCCAGGAAGTCCTCCGGGGCCCCCACCAGGGAGTTTCCCACCTTCAGGTGGTGGTCCAGGAAGGAGAGGGGCTTGCCCTTGGCGGCGGAGGCGATCCAGAGGGAAAGCTTGGCGAGCTCCACCGCCATGGGGTTCAGGTCCACCCCGTAGAGGCACCGGGAGGCCACCAGGTGGCGGGCCTCGTAGAGGGCCTCCGGGTCGTCCTTCCCCTGGCCCCGGATCTCCAGAAGCTTTTCCGCCAGGTACTCCAGGGCCGAGATGAGGAAGGCCCCGCTTCCCATGGCCGGGTCCACCACCTTGAGGGAGAGGAGGGCTTCCTCCTGCTTCTTGGGGTCCTCCCCGGCCTCCCGCAGGCGGGCCTCCACCACGGGGACGAGGCTTTCTTGGAGCACGAGCTGGACAAGCTCGCGCGGGGTGTAGTAGCTCCCCGAGGACTTGCGCTCCAGGAGGTGGCTTTCCAGGGTGTACCGCCCCTCCGCCAGGCGGGGGGCCAGGGCCAGGATGCCCTCGTAGACGTGGCCGATCTCCTCCACCTCGAGGTCCTTGTAGTTGATGCGCTCCAAGGCCCCTTCCCGCTCCACGTGGGTGAGGAGGCGCACGGCCCGGAGGAGCTCGCTGTTCTTGGGCCGGGGGAGGTCAGGGTGGCGGGCCCTCTCCCCGGGGTCCAAAACCCTGCCCGTGAGGAGGGGAAGCCCCTCCGGGGCGAAGAGCTCGCCGTTCAGGGCGGGCACGCCCAGGCGCGCGTCCCCCCGGTAGACGAGCCCGAAGGTGAGGAGGAGCTTTTCCCAGAGGTCGGTGTGGCGGTCCTCGTACGCTCCTTGACCGCCAAAGGGGTCCTGGCGGGCGGCCCGTTCCCTGAGGGCGCTTGCGCTGTACTCCCGCTCGTAGACCCAGGAAAGCTCCCCCCCGTGGGGGAGGAGGCCCCGGCTTTCGGCGTAGAGGAGGAAGAGGAGGCGGTAGACCAAGAGGAGAAGCTCCCGGTGGTAGGCCCCAAGCTTCTCGGGGTCCTTGAGCTCCTCCCGGAGGCTTTCCGTGAGGAAGGCGTTCCCCAGGGCCTCGAGGGCCTCCACCACCCCCTTTCTCAGGGCGTCCCGGGCGCGGATCCCGGTTTCCCGGGCCCTCTCGTAGTAGCGGTCCAGGGGGGTCTTGCCGTCCTTGCCCTTCTGGAAGCGGCTCGGGGAGAGGAGGAGAAGGAGGGCCTGGAACTCCTTGAGCCCCTGGTCCCGGGGGGCCTCAAAGAGCTCCACCAGGTTGAAGGCCACGTAGCCCGGGACGGAGACGTGGTAGTACTTGCGGAGAAGCCGCACCTCCCAGGGGGCGGCCAGGATGCCCCAGTCGTGCTCGGGGTGCAGGTTCAGGTAGGCCTGGAGGAGGGCCTGGGGGCTCTTCTCGCGGCGGCTTGGGCGGAGGTCGGGCTCGGCGGCCACCAGGTGGAGGGGCGGGGCGTTTTCCTCGGGGAAGCCCCGGTGGCTTATGGGAAAGGCCTGGTCCGCCACCTGGAGGTGGCCGCGGTTGTAGGCGGGGTTCCACCCCAGGGCCCGGAAGAAGGGGAGGAGCCAGGCCTCCCGGGCCTTGGAAGTGTCGGTGAGGGCGAAGAGGGAGCCCACCCGCTCGTAGAGGCCGAGGAGGGCGTAGAAGCGGTCCCGCACCTCCTCGGGGGAGAGGCCGAGCTCCTTCAGGGCCTCGGGCTCGGTGAGGGTCTTGAGAAACTCCTCGGTGAGGATACCGCCGGATACGCGGATGGCGTGGAAGTTCATGGGGCTTCCTCCCTCTTATGGGCGTGCCGGGGCCAGGAGGGTGATGGCGAGAAGCTCCTGGCCCAAAAGCTCCAGGCGGTCCAGGTCGTGGAAGGCCTCGGGGAGGGCGCCGTAGGCCCGGGCCAGGTCCCGCTTGAGGGCGGCCCTCTCCGCCCGCAGGCGCTCCAGCACCTCCTTTGCCCCCGCTTCCCCCAGGGCCTCGAGGGGGGACCTTAGGGCCTCCTCGGCCAGGTAGCGGGCCTGCTCCCGGCTCAGGGCGGGGGGCGCCTTCATGCGCTTGGCCCAGAGGGCCTCGGCCTCCTCCTCGGGAAGCTCGGCCCCGTCCAGAAGCCGCACCGCCTTGCGGAAGAGGCTTTCCAGGACCTCTCCCCGGCTTGCCGCGAAGCGGGCCCGGAAGTGGTAGAAGGCCACGGGCGGCGTCCCGGGCGGGGCGGGGAAGCTTAAGAGGGCGGTCCTCGCCCCGTCCAGGTCCCGGTAGGCCCTAAAGCGCAGGTGGGCCACCAGGTGCTCCACCAGGGGGTGGGCGAGGTCCAGGACCTCCACGCCCAGGGGGGCCCCGGGGTCAAAGCTGAAGGGGCCGAAGGTGGGGGGAAGCCCCGGCACCGCCTCTCCGGCGCCCCGCCTGGCGGTGTAGGGGTCTTCCCCTTCCACCTGCCAGCCCAGGTAGCGGAGCCCGTCCAGGACGAACCCCTTGAGGGTTTCGGGGCTTCCCGCCCGCCTAAGGGCCTCCTGGAGGCGGCGCTCCACGTCGGGGAGGCTGAACTCGCTGTGGCCGTAGAAGCCCTCGGCCACGGCCTTGCGCGCGGCCTCCACCTCGGGCTCGGCCTCGTCAAAAAGGGAGGCCTGGAGGCGGCGCTCTCCCCGCCAGTCCCGGCTCCAGAGGGCCTCGAGGCGGGCCCGGAGGTAGCCCTCGTCCCCGAAGAAGGCGGGCACCACCCCGAGCTCCCTGCGGATGCGCTCGGCCTTCTCCAGGAGCACCCGGAAGACGGCCACGTCAAAGGAGCGCTCGTAGTAGAGGGTGCGGATGCGCACCTGGGCTTCGGGCTGGCCGAAGCGGTCTATGCGCCCGTTCCGCTGCTCCAGGCGGTTGGGGTTCCAGGGGAGGTCGTAGTGGACGAGCTGGGCGGCGTAGTGCTGGAGGTT
Source organism: Thermus sp. (assembly GCF_039793865.1). Classification (GTDB taxonomy): domain Bacteria; phylum Deinococcota; class Deinococci; order Deinococcales; family Thermaceae; genus Thermus. The sequence continues at coordinate 5,792 of NZ_JBAMMI010000010.1, read as the reverse complement.
GAGCCCTTCGGAGAAGACGTCCGTGGCCACCAGCAGGGCGGGGTTCTTTTGGGCGAAGGCGGCGAGGACCTCTTCCCGCTCCTCCTCGGCCATCTCCCCGTGCACGGCGAAGACGGGGTAGGGGAGGGCCTGGGAGAGCCTTTCCACCAGGTAGTCCAGGGTGTCCTTGTAGCGGGTGAAGACCAGGGTCCGCCCCCGGCCAAGCCTCAAGGGGTCCTGGAGCATCTCCAGGAGGGCTTGGAGTTTGCTGTCCTTGCGCCAGGCCTTGAGGTGGCGGAGGAGGACCTCGAGGTAGGCCCTCTCCGCCTGGGCCCGGGCCTGGTCGGCGAGGCTGAGCTCGAGGCTGAGCTCCGCCTCCTCGGGGGAGAGCCTTTCGGGGGCGGTGTCCAGGAGGGCGGCCTCCTCCTCCCCCGTGGGCCCCTCCCCCCCGGCGAGGAGGTTTTCCAGGAGGGCCTTGCGCCGCTTCAGGCTTTCCTCGAGGGCCTTGGGGGAGCTCGTGGCCCGGCGCATGAGGTGCATGGCGAGCCACCGCCCGAGGACGGGCACCTTGGCGGGGTCGGGGTCAAAGACCTCCTCCTGGTAGCGGCGCACCGCCTCAAAGAGCTCCAGCTCGGCCCGGTTGGGCTCCACCGGCACCTCCCTGGCGTCCCGCTCGGGGAAGGGGCTCTTTTTCCCCTCCTTGCGGAACCACTCCTCCACGTCCCGCCGCCGCCTCTGCACCACGTGCTTCTTGGCGGCCTCCCGGTCCAGGGCGCCGCCCTTAAAGAGGCCCAGGCGGCCCGCGTCCAGGTGCTCCAGGAGGCTATGGAAGCTCTCGGTGTAGCCGTTGTGGGGGGTGGCGGTGAGGAGGAGGAGGTGGGGCACCCTGGAGGAGAGCTCCCGCACCAGGCGGTAGCGCTCCATCTGCTTGCCCCGCTCCGTGGGGGGGCGGGCGGCGAGGTGGGCCTCGTCCACCAGGAGGAGGTCCCAGTCCTGCCGCAGGACCAGGTGGCGCACCCCGTCCTGCTTGGCGTAGTCCAGGCTGGCGATGACCCGGTCAAAGTGGGCCCAGGGGTCCGCCCCCGGGGGGAGGCGCCGGGCCAGGCGCTTGAGGTTGGGCCCGGAGAGGACCTCAAACTCCAGGTGGAAGAAGCGCCTCAAGGCCTCCCGCCACTGGCCGAGGAGGTGGGCCGGGGCCAGGACCAGGACCCGGCGGGCCTTGGAGCGGAGGAGGAGCTCCTTTAGGATGAGGCCCGCCTCCACCGTCTTCCCCAGGCCCACGTCGTCGGCGAGGAGGAGGCGCACCTCGGGCTGGCGCAAGGCCATGAGGAGGGGGACGAGCTGGTAGTTGGCGGGCACCACCCGGGAGCGCTGGAGGGCGAGGAAGGGGGCGTCGGCGTGGAGGGTGGAGAGGTCCAGGGCCCTGAGGAGGAGGTCGTGGAGCGCCGGGTCCCCGGGGGTGGCGGGGGGAAGGCCCAGGGCGGTGAGCCGGATCCCCGGGCCCTCGAGGGGGAGGTAGAAGAGGGCCTCCTCCTCGGTGTCCACGGCCCGGGCGAGAAGCACGTCTTTCTGGCGGTGCTCCAGGCGGTAGTCCCGCCCCCGGGCCCGGAAGAGGGCCCCTGGCCTCAGGAGGTCCAGCACGTCCATAGGGGGATCATAACCCCAGGAAGGCCCGGATCCGGTCCACGGGCGTGTCCGGTTCCACCTCCAGGCCGTCCCCCCCGCTTCCCTTGGGGAAGAGGCGCTTTTTCCCCCATCGGGCGAGGCTTTGGATCATGGTGCTCGCGTCGGTGCGGACGTCCTCCGGCCCTTCCGTGGGCGGGGGTAGGCCGGCCTCCTGCAGGGCCCGGAAGAGGGGAACGTAGGCCTCGTCTAGAAGGGTGAAAAGTTCCTCCCAAGGGATGCCCTCCTCCGGGGGCGCCGCGCTGGGCCTCGGCGGGCAGGGGCCTTTTGGGGGAAACTCCTCGCGGTTGTAGTGGCTCATCTCGCAGTAGACCCGCTCCCTAAGCTCGAGGGCCAGCGCGGCCAGGGCTTGCGGTCGGCCCTCCGGCCAGTCGCGGTTCGGGTAGAGGAGCTTGAGGAGGGCGGAGACCCACTTCCGCACCGCCCGCACGTCCCGCTGGGTGAGCCCAGGGGGAAGGGCCAGGTCCGGGTCAAAGCCTAGGGGGCGGAGCTTCTTCAGGGCGGCGCTCAGGTAGTCCACCACGAGCCCGGGCCCCTGGTAGAGGAGCTCGGGGGAGATCTTGGGGAACTCGTGGCCGGGAAGCAGGCCGTGGATGCGGTCCAGAAAGGCGGTGTCCCCCTTGAGCCCTAGCGGGAGCACCCGGGTCAGGGGAGGCTCCGGCCGGTCGGCGTTGCCCAGGAAGACCAAAGAGGCCTCCGCCACAAGGGTCCGCCCGCCCCGGCTGAACTGGCCCGACTCCATGTAGTCCTTGAGGATGGAGAGGATGGAGGGGTCCTCCCAGGCGGTGTGGGCCACCTCGTCAAAGACCAGGACCTGGTAGGTGGGGATGAGCCCGGGCTTGCGGGTGCGCAGGTCGTAGTAGAGGACGGCCGGGGAGACCTTCCCCCCGGAGATGACGTGGGCCTCGGGGGAGAGGTTGCGGAGGAGGTAGGTCTTCCCGGTCTGCCGGGGGCCGAGCTCCATGAGGTGCAGGTTGGGCTCCACCAGGGGGGCCATGCGGGCCAGGTAGAGGAGCTTCTGCCTCGAGGTGAGGGGTTCCGGGTTCAGCCCCACGCTGGCCAGCAGGAAGTCGGTCCACTCCTCCTCGCTGAAGGCCGCCCTTCCCCGAAGAAAGGGGTCCAGGGAGGTGAGGCTGGCCTGGAAGGGGATGAACTGCCGGACGCGGACCCTCCCCGTCCCCGCCTCGTAGGAGAGCTCCAGGGTGCCCCAAAGGCCGTAGAGCACGCCCGGGTGGCGCTCGGGAAGGCTTGGCTCCACGTCCGCGGTGTACTCCCCGAGGCTTGGGAGCCGGGCCTGGTAGGTGGCCGTGGCCAGGTCCACCTTGACCTCGAGGCGGTCAATGAGCACCAGGCGCCCCTTGCGCAGGAGCTGGTCCTTGAGCCATTCCTGGTGCCCGGGGCCGATGTACCGCTCCTCCAAAAGCCGGCGCACCTTCTCCACGGCCTCGGGCCCGCCCCCCGCCTTGGGGCCGCCGCTTCCAGGCGGGCGAGGGCCTCGGGAAGGGCGGGAAGCTCCACGGGGAGGGCTTGGCGTCCCGGGGCGTAGGGCGTGGGGGCCTCCAGGGCGAAGAGGGCTTCCTCCCCAGCCTGGGCGGCCCGCAGGTCTTCTTCCATAAGTGCAAGTTTTGAGTGAGGAAAGTGGTGGCCAACTTTGAACCTCCCGGGTGCCGCACCTAAAGGGTCCCTCCCGGGTCGCTGGCCCCTAGGACTCAGGAAAAAGCCGATGGGGGGACCCGTCCCTAGTCTTCAGGCCCGAACTCGTACTCCCCGGTGAAGGGGTTCTGCCGGATCTCCCAGTCCTCGGGCACCTGCTCGTACCGGCCCGTGTAGGGGTTGAACTTGTCCACGAGGCGCTTCCCCTTCTTGCTGTACCGGCCCGTGAAGGGGGAGTGGCTCGTGTCCTCGGGCCGGCCCACCTCGTACTTGCCCTCAAACTCGTTGTAGGTGGGTTCCTGGTCTTCCTCGGCGTACTCGTACCTTCCGGTGAACGGGTTGTACTTGAGCGGCATCCTTCACCTCCTTCAAGCCTCCATCCCCTCTAGCCAGAGCAGAAACATCCCTGTTCCCATGATCACCCCTAGGAGAAGGTCCCTGAGAAGCCCGGGGTGAATCCCCTGCTCCAGGTCCCAGTGGTAGTCCAGGTGGAGCTTCCCCTTCCGCACGAAGGCCCGGGGCCACCTGCGCTCGTCG
>NZ_JBAMMI010000010.1:0-1840 GCF_039793865.1 Thermus sp. | reverse complement strand
GCGCTCGTCGCCAAGGATGACCAGGGAGTCCCCGTCGGGGTCGGTGAGCACCTTGAAGCCGAAGCCCTTCAGGGTCTCGCGCACGTACCCCTGGGTCAAGGGGCGGATCTGGGTCTCGGTCATGGTCTACCTCCCTTCCTCTTCATCCTCGGGGGAGGGGGCGAAAGGTACGGTCGCCTCCCAGCCCCCGCTCCGGATCCAGGCCACGGGGTCGTCCACCTCCAGGAGGAAAAGGAGCTCCAGTAGCCGCTCGCTCCACCCTCCCACCCGGACCACCCCCCGCTCGGGGAAGGCCAGGGGGTGGTAGCCCGCCACGTTGACCACGTAGGCGCTGCGCCCGGGGTCCTCTCTAAGCCACCTCCTCAGGGGCCGATAGGCGTCGTCGTGCACCTGCTCGTCGGTGAAGACCACCGCGCGCCGCCCCGGGAAGCGGGGGAGGGTCTTCTCCAGGGCCAGGCCCAGGCGGGTCCCGCCCCTGCCCGCGGCGAGGAGGTGGGCCACGAGCTCGGGGAGGGGGGCCTCCGGGGGAAGGGGCACGGGGTGGAGGGCGTGGTCAAAGCCCACGAGCCACCCCCCGGTTCTCCGGTAGAGGAGGGCCCCCAGGCTCGCCGCGGCCAGGGCGTAGGTGGCCTCGCTCCACCGGGAGAGGGGGGCGTACATGGAGCCCGAGACGTCCACCAGCACCAGGGTCTCCCCCTCCAGGGGTAGGGGCGGGAGGGAAGCCTCCAGGGCGGTCTCCAGGAGGGTGAGGACCTTCCCGGGCCACCCCTCCTCCCGCCCCCGGAGGATGGCCTGGAGCCACTGGTAGGGGTAGACCCGCCACCCCGCCACCTGGGGGGAGAGGAGCTTCCGGGCCAGGGCCTCCTGTACCCCGGTCTCCTCAAGAAGGCCGAAGCGGTGCAGGTTGCTCAGGTTGCGCACCAGGGAGAGGCCCTGGAGGTGGGGCAGGGCTTCCCACCAGGACTCCCGGCTCGCCCCCTTGGTGGAGAGGATCCGCTCCCAGGTGGGCCGCTCCTCCAGAAGCCGGGCCACGAAGGCCTGGGCCTCCGGCAGGGCCCTTTTCCCCCGCACCAGCCACTCGTAGACCAGGGCATGGGCCGGGTCCTGGGGCTTGGGGTGGGCGAGGATCAGGGCGTCCCGCTGGGAGAAGGCGTGCCCCTCCTTCCGGTACTTGAGGAGGGCCTGCGGGCTCATGGCGTTCAGCCTCCAGGCTACCGCCCGCTTCAGCCCCTTGGTGAGCTTCCACCCCTGGAGGCGGGTGTAGGCCAGGGTCTCCAGGTGCTCGTCCCCCCGAAGCCAGACCCCCCGCGCGGCCTCCTCCGCCACCTCCTTGGGGCCCCACCAGAAGAGGTGGGCCACCAGGGCGCTCGGGCCCGAACGAAGCCCCAGCACCTGGCGGGCGTACCGGGCCAGGGCGGCCACGTACCGGGGGTCTCTTCGGCTCAGCTTGCGGGCGAGCTCATGAAACCTTCGCTGGCGTAGGGGCTCCCCCTCGTAAAAGGTGTCCCCGGAGAAGAGGCTTCCCGCCACCAGGAGCAAGAGCTCCGTCTCCGGGCTCGCCAAGTACCCCACGCCGCCCTCATAGGTCCAGGCCACGCCCTTGGTCTGCTTTGGCGCGTTGAAGGACACGATCCCTCCTTCCGGGGGGCGAACGCCCCCATACCTAGCCCAGCGTCCTAAGCCTCTGACCTCACCCGTTGTGCCGCGAATTGTAGAGGGAAAGCCGCCTCAACCGAAGATTGCTCTTTAAAGTTGCCCGGGGATAGTCGCGCTCCGGTGCGTTTGGCTCTGGATCATGCTTCCAGAAGTACCCGAAGCGCTGCGCCGCCGGGCAAGGGTT
>NZ_JBAMMI010000009.1:0-1364 GCF_039793865.1 Thermus sp. | reverse complement strand
CTTTTACGACAGCCTCTAGCAATGGCTTTTACAAGGGCGGCGAGGTAGCGGAAGGCGTATTTGAGGTGGGGGGACCCCCCAGCTCCCCTCACACCACCCACACGTGCTTCCCGTAACGGGCCAGCAGGGGCTCGGCGGTGAGCAAACGCAAGTCCTCCACCACGGCTTGGGCGACCAGGAGGCGGTCAAAGGGATCCCGGTGGTGCCAGGGAAGCGCCCGCACGGCCATGGCGTGGACCGGCGTTACGGGAAGGTGCGCGAACCCTTCTTCCTCCACGGTTTCCACGAAGCCTTCCGGCATCTCCAGCTTCCCAAGGGAGGCCTTGAGGGCAAGCTCCCAGGTGGTGGCCGCGCTCACGTAGACCATATCCGCCCGCACGATAAACCTTCGGGCTTTCCGGGAGAGCCTGGGATCGTCTGCCAGCCACCAGAGGAGAATGTGGCTATCCAGAAGAAGGTTCAACCGGCCCCTCCTCCATGAGCTTTGCGATCTCTACGTTTACCCGGTCAAAATCCGGGGCCATCCGGACTTTACCCTTCCAGACCCCGGGGGTCCGCTTCGGGCGGGACGGGGCCTCGGCGGGAACCAGCTTGGCCACGACCCGGCCGTAGCGCTTGATGAGGATGACCTCCCCCTGCTCCACCTGCCGGATCAGGCGGGAAAGTCGGGCCTTGGCCTCGGCCAGGTTGAAGGCCTTTGCGGCGGCTTCGGGTGCCTTGGGCATGGGCGCCTCCCAGTTCAAGGATAATCGTTTGGACCTGAGTTGGTCAACTTTTTAGGGCTTGCCCCGCAGGCCTCACGTCCAGGGCTAGGGAAAGCGGGTGAGCTGCTCCCTCTTGGGGGGCCTCCCCAGACGGCGCCCCCTTACCCTCGCCAGGAGAACCGTTCTTAGAAACCCCCGAAGAGCTCCCTCAGAAGCGCCGCCGACCTGTCCGCAAGGTAGCTTCGCTGACCGTGGGGGGCCTTGAGCCTGGCCTCGAGGGCGTAGAGCCGGGAGACCAGGTTCTTGAGCTCCCCCACCGCCTCCTCCACCTCACGGGCCACCCGCACTGCCTGAAAGCCCGGCTCCCTCTGCAGGTAGGGGAGGAGGGCGGAGGCGTCCAGAAGAAACGCGGGCAGCTTCTCAGCCATCCCGCTCGGCCTCAAGCCGCCTCTCCCTCAGGAGCTCCTCGGCGAGGCTCTCCTTGAGGTCCGCGAGCTCCGCCCAAAGCTCCTCCTCCGCCCGCTCCCAGGGGATGAGGAGCAGGCGCCCGTCTTCCACCAGGGCCAACAGCCGGGTCCCCGGTCCCAGGCCCAGGGCCTGCCGCAAGGGGCGGGGAAGGAGCACCCTTCCCTGGGCGTCCAGGGTGAGCGTGGCGGAGTG
>NZ_JBAMMI010000008.1:0-11023 GCF_039793865.1 Thermus sp. | reverse complement strand
TTGAGGCCTGGGTGTATCTGGGCATGCTACGCTTGTTGGTGAAGCGGCTGGCCAGCCTTTTACGACAGCCTCTTAGGCCCGCCCCGCCCTAGAGCGGGGCGGGCTTGGGCCTACCTCCGGCTCAGGACCACGGGCCGAAGCTGGCTGTCGGTGTTCGTGTTGGGCAGGTCGCTGTTGAGGGCGTTGGAGTTTTGGATGTAGAACTGCCCCCCGCCGTTTCGGATGGTGCCCCCGAGGCTCACCGCCCCGCCGATGAAGGCCCCGGTGCCGTTGAAGTGGATGGTTCCTCCTGCCCACATGAAGGCGTGGGTGTTGGCCCTGCCGTTGAAGGTGATGTCCCCCTCGCTCACCACTAGGAGGGCGCGGTTATTCAGCAGGTCGGCCCCGCCGTTGAAGGTGAGGGACTGCCGGGAGGCGAGGGTGGAGTTGCCCCGGAAGGTGGCGCCGTTGTTCAGGTTGAAGTATCCTCCGGTGTAGAAGCGGCTGTCCGTGGCCTGGACGTCCCCCAGGTTGATGCCCGACCCGGCGGCTACGTTCACCCCGTTGAGGGTGGCGGACCCGTTGACCTGGAAGGTGCTGCCCACGTAGAAGGTTACGTTGCTCAAGGCGGTGCCACCCGGGAGAGTGACGTTGTTCTGAACGCACACCTTGAGCCCGCTCCCGTTTAGGGCGCTTAGGACGAGCGGAAGGAGCTGGTTGACGTCCGTGGGGAGGCTCCCGGAGAAGCCCCTACTTAGGAGGAACTGGGTGAGCTCGCTGGCGTTTCCGGGGTCCAGGCTGGTGAAGCGGACGTCGCAGAGACCATTCGTTGTGGCATCGGCGTAGGGGCTTGTGGCCCTCACCCCGAGGCTATTCCTACTGATGGCGTCCACGTCGGGCCTGGTAATGCGGGTGGCCTGGTCCCACCGCACGACTCTACCCGTGACGGCGTCCAGGCAGGTGAGGTTGGGGTTGGAGGGGGTTTGGTACACCGGGCAGACCTGGTACCTGGGCGCGGAGCCATCGCAGACTACGCGGTTGTTCCCGCTCGCGTTGCACTGCGTGTCCGCGACCCCCGCCCCTCCCGTGATGGGCGGCGGGTTGACCTGGTTGAGGTTTCGGCACCCTTGGCCTGAGCTATCGCAGACCTGGATTTGACCCGGCAGGTTACCGTAGCCCAGGTCGGCGTGGAGGCGGCTTCCCCAGAGGTCCACCCCGCCGTTGATGGTGATGCGCCCGCCGCTAATCCATCCCTGGCCGAACAGGGGGTTTTGCGCCTGGGCAGGAACGGGCTGGAGGCGCACCACGGCCACGGCGGTGTGCCGGGCGAGGCCGGCCTGGCCCTGGCTTTCTATGCGGACCTCGTTCCCCTCAGGATTCTGGGGGGTGAGGGTGGCGGTATAGCCCTGGCCCGAGACGGTTTGGGCGGCGCTCAGGGATGGTTTGCCGTCCAGGTAGGCCAGGGCGTGGTCCACGCCCGCCTCGGCCCGCTGGCGGGCCTGGGCCCGGTTCAGGAGGTCGCCCCCCGTCTTCAGGTTGCCCAGGGCACTTTGCACCATGGCCAGGGAGAGCATGAGGACCACCGTCATCCCGATGAGGGCCACCACAACCGCTATGCCTTTTTGGTTCATGCCTTCCTCCCTTCAGCGCGCCAGGTTCGGCGTCTGGACAATCCAGAGCTTTTCCGCCCGAAGGCGCCCGTCGTTGGCCACCGCAGGAAGCTCAAGAAGGCTAGGGGAAAGCCCGGGAGGGTAGATGAGCGTGCTCCCGGGGGTGAAGGCGGGGGCCCCACCCCGCACGGGAGCGGAGGCCAGCAGGTAGAGGGCCAAGGCGCTCACCTTGGGGCTTGCGCCTTCTTGCCCCAGGTTCACCGCCTGGGCCTGCCGCTTCCAGGCGTCCCCTTCCAGGTAGGCGACCCGGAAGGCCTCCACCCGCACCTCGTCCCCTCCCAGAACGGGGTTGTCGGGTGAAGGGGCGCAGCCCGCTCCCGTGCAAGCGCCCCAGCGGAGCGCTCCCTGGTCCACCGCGTAGCCCGTGCCCCTTATCTGCCCCAGGCTTTCCCCGCAAAGCTCCTCCATGCCCGCTTCGCAGAGGAACCACCCCTGGAGGCTGTCCCCTTGGGAGTCTGGGCTCAGCGCCAGGGCCTGGCCCGTGAGGCGGTAGCCCACCGTGTAGAGCTCCCGGGCCAGCACGGTGGCGGTGAGGCTCAGCTCGTCGGCGAGCCGCCCCCTCGCCCTTTCCCGCTCCCTTAGGGTGATGCTGGAGTTTCCCAGGGCCAGCACCACCAGGAAGAGGCTTCCCATGAGAACGGAGGCCAGCAAGAGCTCGAGGAGGGAAAACCCTTGCCTTCTCATGGCCGATACACCACCGTTTCCAGCCGTTTGCCCTCCACCTCCAGAACCACCTGGTAGGCCCGCGCCTCCCCCGAGGTGGGGCAGGTGAGGCCGCCGTCCTGGGCCACGGCGCAAGGGGTGGCGGTGCAGGTGCCTTCCTTTCCCCCCAGGGTTAGGGGACCGTTGCAAAGGCTGAGGAGGCCTTGGGGGTCCTGCCTCAGCCTTTCCATGAAGTTCTCCATCTCCCGGACCACGGCCTGGAGCTCCCGGCCCTGCCGCCCGCCGCGGAGGCTTGTCATCTGCAGGGAAGCGAAGGCCAGCACCACCACGGCGAGGAGCCCCATGGCCAGGAGCACTTCCAGCAAGGTGAGGCCCTTACGAGCACGCATCGCCGCTCACCTCCCGCACCCTTCCTCCCATGCCCACGCACAGGGTGAGGCTCCGCCCGCCCAAGCGCAGGACCAAGCTCGCCCCCGTGTTGGGCCTTCCCAGGGCGTTGAAGCGGAGGCCCGGGGAGAAGCCGCTCCTGAGGTCTAGGGCCGCGCCGTACCCTCCTGGGTCAAACCGGCGCAGGGGGGCTTCCCCCGGGTCGCACGCTCGGTTTCGGTTTTCGTCCACGCAGCTCAGGAGCCCCCGGTCCTCCGGTACCACCGCCACCCCCGTTCCCCGGCGGATGGCCTCGGTGCGGGCGGCGAGGAGGAAGGTCCTGAGCTCGGTTCCCGCCGCCCTGAGGCGGTAGGCGGCGCTGTAGTTGGTGTAGGCAAGAGCGCCCAGGATGCCCAGGACGGCGAGGACCACGAGAAGTTCCAGCAAGCTGAGGCCGCGCTTTACCAAAGGGCCCACCTCCCTGACTCAGGTTAGGGGCTTCCCCCCGGGGTGCGCATCCCCCAAATGGGGGGTATGATGGGCCCATGCAGGAGGTCTACATCGTTTCCGCGGCCAGGACCCCCATCGGCAAGTTCGGGGGGGCCCTGAAGGACGTGAGCCCGGTGGAGCTCGGGGCCCACGCCATGCGGGAGGCCCTAAAGCGGGCCGGGGTGGAGGGGAAGGCCTTGGACCTCTACGTCTTCGGGAACGTGCTCCGGGCCGGGCACGGGCAGCTTCTGCCCAGGCAGGCCGCTCTAAGGGCGGGCATCCCCAAGGAGGTGGACGGGTACCAGGTGGACATGGTCTGCGCCTCGGGGATGATGGCGGTCTTAAACGCCTTCCAGTTCCTGCGCACGGGGGAGGCCCACCTGGTCCTCGCCGGGGGGATGGAGTCCATGAGCCAGGCGGGCTTTTACCTCTCCCACCGGGCGCGGTGGGGGTACAAGTTCCTCATGGGGGCGCCGGAGGGCCTCCAGGACATCCTCCTCCGGGACGGGCTTTCCGACCCCTTCACCGGCGAGGCCATGGGGGAGCAGGCGGAGCGCCTGGCCCAGGACCACGGGGTGACGCGGCGGGAGATTGACGAGGCCGCCTACCTCTCCCACCGGCGGGCCTGGGAGGCCACGGAGGGGGGCCAGTTCGCCTGGGAGATCTCTCCCTTGGAGCTTCCCGGCAAGAAGGGCCCCCTTGTGCTGGAGCGGGACGAGGGCATCCGGCCCGAGACCACCCCGGAGTCCCTGGCCGCCCTTAGGCCCGCTTTCAGGAAGGACGGGGTCCTCACCGCGGGGAACTCCAGCCAGATCTCCGACGGGGCGGCGGCCCTTCTCCTCGCCTCGGAGGAGGCGGTAAAGGCCCACGGGCTTAGGCCCATCGCCAAGGTGTTGGGCGGGGCCTGGGCCGCCGGGGAGCCTTGGCGCTTTCCCGAGGCACCCATCCCCGCGGCCAAAAGGCTTTTGGACCGGCTAGGCCTAAGGGTTTCGGACTTCGGCCTCTTTGAGAACAACGAGGCCTTCGCCCTGAACAACGTCCTCTTCAGCCGCCTCCTGGGGGTGCCCTACGAGAGGCTCAACGTCTTCGGAGGGGCCGTGGCCTTGGGCCACCCCATCGGGGCGAGCGGGGCGAGGATCCTGGTGACCCTCCTCAACGCCCTCCGGGTGAAGGGGGAGGAAAGGGGCCTCGCCGCCATCTGCCACGGGACCGGGGGGTCGGTGGCGGTGGCGGTGGAGCGGGTCTAGAGGAGGCCGTCCAGCTCAAAGGCCTCGAGGCGGAACTCCTCCAGGGCCACGCGGAAGCTCCCGTTTTGCGCCAGGAAGCGGGCGGCCTCCCTCAAGGTGGCCTCCACCCAGGCGGGGTCGTTGCCGAGGAGGCTAAAGCCCACCACCTCGTAGCCCCAGGCGTCCAGGCCGTAAAGCCTCGCGGCGGAGACGGGGAAGCGGGCCTTGAGCCTCTCCAGGGCGGGCTTGATGAGGGCCCGCTTCTCCTTGAGGCTCCGGGCCGGGGTCTCCAGCCTGGCGGCGTAGAGGCCGAGGTAGGCCTTCATCCCCTTCCTCCCCGCCCAGTTTGCTCCCTTGGGGCCCGAGGGGCAAGTGGCAAAGGCCCCGCCTTCGCGGGGCCCCTTGGTGCCGGGGGCGGGACTTGAACCCGCACGCCCTCGCGGGCACACGACCCTGAATCGTGCGCGTCTACCAATTCCGCCACCCCGGCAGACGCAAGGATCATTCTAGGCCACGCCCCTCCCCTCGTCAAGGTCCTGAAGTTCGCCCAAGGCCTCCACGTGGAGGGGGGCGAAGGGGGCCTCCTGGTAAAGGCGCACCTGGCCCAGGCGGTGGGCCTCGAGGAGGGCGGCGAAGGCCACCGCCCGCTCGGCCCAGGCGGGGAAGGGGAGGCTCTGGAAGACCACCCGCCCCTTGAGGAGGGGCCTTAGCCTCGCCCAAGCCTCCTTTAGGCCGAAGCCTCCTTGGGGCAGGTGGAGCACCGCCTTCTGAAAGCCCCGGGCCGCCTGGAGGAGGGCCTTGGGGGGGAGGCGGAGGGCGGGCTTGGGCAGGGGAGGGGGGGGCACGGGGAGGAGGCGGGCCCTCCGCTTGAGGCGGGCCTCGAGGAAGGCCACGGTCTCGGAGAGGTCCAGGAGGACCCGGACCAGGGGGGCCTCTTCTCCCTCCTCCTTGGGGATGAGGGCCTTTTCCGGGGCGAGCTTGAGGAGGAGGAGCTCGGCCAGCACGGGAAGGAGTTCGCTCCTGGCCTTCAGGTCCTCGGGGACCTGGGAGAGGGCCTGGTCCACCACCAGGAGGACGGGGACCTCCTTGGGGGAGAGGCGGCCCCGCCTTAGGGCCTTCCGCAGGGCCTCGAGGGAGCCCGTGAAGCCGGGGAAGCTGAGGTGGATCACCGCAGGACCGGGCGCTTCTTGGGCAGGAGAAGCCCCACCTTCTCCCGCACCTCCTCCATGGTGGCCCTGGCCACCTCCCTGGCCCGCCGGGCCCCCTCCAGCAGGGCGTCCATGACGTAGTCCGGGTCCCGCTTCAGGGCCTCGGCCCTTTCCCTTATGGGCCTCAGGGTCCGCATGAGGTGTTCAAAGAGGACCCGCTTCACCGTAAGGGTCCCCACCCCCGCCTTCCGGTACTCTTCCTTCAGGGCCTCCACCAGCTCCTTGGGGGCGAAGTAGGAGAGGTAGGTGAAGACGATGGTCCTCTCCGGGTCCCCGGGGTCGGAAAGCCGGATCCTCTGGGGGTCGTCGGGGAGGTGCTGGATCTTCTGCCAGATGCTCTCCTCGGGCTCCAGGAGGCCGATGGTGTTCCCTAAGGACTTGCTCATCTTGGCCTTGCCGTCAATCCCGGGAACCCTCGGGGCCTCGGGGTTCAGGAGAGCCTGGGGTTCGGGGAAGGTTTCCCCGAAGAGGTGGTTGAAGCGGCGGGCGATCTCCCGGGTGAGCTCAATGTGCTGCACCTGGTCCTCCCCCACGGGGACGGTGTCCGCCTTGTAGACGAGGATGTCCGCCGCCTGGAGCACGGGGTACATGAGGAGGCCCGCCCAAATGGTCTCCTGCTTGCTGGCCTTGTCCTTGAACTGGGTCATGCGGGTGAGGTCCCCCAAGGGGCTTAGGGTGGTGAAGACCCAGGCGAGCTCGGTGTGCTCGGGCACGTGGGACTGGACGAAGAGGGTGACCCGCTCGGGGTCAAGCCCCGCCGCCATGTTCACCAGGGCGGCCTCAAAGGTGCGCTGGGCGAGGGTCTTGGGGTCGTAGGCCAGGGGGTTGGTGAGGGCGTGGTAGTCCACGATGCAGAAGAAGGCGTCCCGCCCCAGCTTTTCCCCGATCTCCACCCACTGCTTGATGGCCCCCAGGTAGTTGCCGATGTGGATCTCCCCCGAGGGCTGGATGCCGGAGAGAACCCGTTTCATTACCTCCCAGGGTAGGGGGTGCGGGCCGGGGCGTCAACGCCGGGGGTGGGTTAGGATGGAGAGATGAAGGACCTGGTGGAGTACCTGGCCAAGAGCGTGGTGGACCGCCCCGAGGCGGTGCGGGTCCAGGAGCGGCGGGGCCCGGAGGGGCCCCTTTACGTGGTGGAGGTGGCCCAGGAGGACAAGGGCCGCCTCATCGGGAAGGGGGGGCGGGTGATCGAGGCCATCCGCACCCTGGTGCGGGCCTACGCCAAGCGCAAGGTGGGGGTGGAGGTGCGCTGAGGCCCTAGAATGAGGGTATGCGCCTGGTGGAGATCGGCCGCTTCGGAGCCCCCTTCGCCCTGAAGGGCGGGCTCAAGTTCCGGGGGGAACCGGTCCTCCTCCACCTGGAGCGGGTCTACGTGGAAGGCCACGGCTGGCGGGCGGTGGAGGACCTTTACCGGGTGGGGGAGGAGCTGGTGGTCCACCTGGCCGGGGTGGAAAGCCGGGAGCTGGCCGAAGCCCTGGTGGGCCTCAGGGTTTACGCCGAGGTGGCGGACCTCCCCCCCCTGGAGGAGGGGCGGTACTACTACTTCGCCCTCATGGGCCTGCCCGTCTACGTGGAGGGCGAGCAGGTGGGGGAGGTGGTGGACATCCTGGACGCCGGGGCCCAGGACGTCCTGGTGATCCGGGGGGTGAGGGAGAGGCTACGGGACCGGGCCGAGCGCCTGGTGCCCCTCCAGGCCCCCTACGTGCGGGTGGAGGAAGGGGCCATCCACGTGGAGCCCATCCCCGGCCTCTTTGACTGATGCGCTACACCCTCCTCACCCTCTTCCCCGGCCTCGTCCGGCCCTGGCTGGAGGAGTCCCTCATCGCCAAGGCCCGGGAGAGGGGGCTTCTTGAGGTGGAGGTGGTGGACCTCCGGGCCTATGGCCTGGGGCGGCACCGTGCGGTGGACGACACCCCCTATGGCGGGGGGGCGGGGATGGTGATCCGGGCCGACGTGGCCGTGGCCGCCCTGGAGGCCGCGGGCCCGGCGGACGAGGTCATCCTCCTCTCCCCGGCGGGGGAGCCCTTTACCCAGGGGGTGGCGGAGGACCTGGCGAAGAAGGGGCATCTGGTCCTCCTCTGCGGCCGCTACGAGGGGTTTGATGCCCGGGTGGAGGCCTTCGTCACCCGGGTGCTTTCCATCGGCGACTACGTGCTCATGGGGGGGGAGGTGGCCGCCCTGGCGGTCCTCGAGGCCACCGCCCGCCTCGTCCCCGGGGTCATCGGCGACCCGGAGAGCCACCGGGAGGACTCCTTCGTGCGGGGGCTTCTGGACTTCCCCCACTACACCCGCCCCCCCGAGTTCCGGGGGCTTAGGGTGCCCGAGGTCCTCCTCTCCGGGAACCACCAGGAGGTGCTCCGCTTCCGAAGGAAGGAGGCCCTGAGGCGCACCCTGGCCTTTAGGCCCGAGCTTCTCCGGGAGGCCCGCATCGGGGCCCTGGAGGCGGCCTGGCTTGCGGAACTGGACCGGGAGGGCTAAACTGGAGGCTGTTGCCCATGAACCCCTAAGGGTTCCTCTGGGACGGGAGGCTTGGCATGAACCGAGGCGCGCTTTTGAAGGTGGTGGAATCCCGCTACGCCCGCACCGACCTGCCCGAGTTCCGCCCCGGGGACACCGTGCGGGTGGCCTACCGGGTGAAGGAAGGCAACCGGAGCCGCATCCAGAACTTTGAGGGCATCGTCATCAAGGTTAAGCGCAACGGCTACAACTCCAGCTTCACCGTGCGCAAGGTGAGCTACGGGGTGGGGGTGGAGCGCATCTTTCCCCTGAACTCCCCCCTCATCGAGAAGGTGGAGATCGTCCAGCGGGGCCGGGCCCGCCGGGCCAAGCTTTACTTTATCCGCGAGCTTTCCGAGCGGGAGATCCGCCGCAAGCTCCGGGTGGACCGCAAGCGCACCGGGCAGGACATGGACAAGGCCAAGGGAGCCGCCCAGGAGGGATAGGAGAGGGCCTTAGATAAACCCCAGGGCGCGGGCCCTCTCCAGGGCCTCCACCCGGTTGCGGGCCCCCAGCTTCCCGTAGAGGCTTTCCAGGTGATCCTTCACCGTGTCCGGGGAGAGGCCGAGGGTCCTCGCCATCTCCTTGCCGGAAAGCCCTTGGGCCAGGAGCCTGAGCACCGCCTCCTCCCGGGGGGTGAGGCGGGGGAGGTCCGGGGGGGTGAGGCGCTCCTCCCCGGCGAGCACCCGGAGGAGGCGCCGCTTCAGCTCGGGGGCGGAGAGCTCCTTGGAGAAGTAGGCGTCGGCCCCCGCCCGGGCGGCCTCCCGGAGGAGGGCGGGCTCGAGGTAGGTGGTGAGGAGGGCGATGACGCCCCCGTACCCCGCCTCCCTGAGCTTCCGGGCGCAGGCGATGCCGTCCAACCCCGGCATGCGGAGGTCCAGGAGGACGGCCTCCGGCCTCAAGGAGAGGGCCTTCTCCAGGGCCTCTTGCCCGGTGGCCGCCTCGGCCACCACCTTTAGGCCCTCGGCCTCGAGGCCCGCTCTAAGGCCGAGGCGGAAGAGGGGGTGGTCGTCAGCGATGAGAAGCCGCATCCCCCTCAGGCTACTCCAAGGGGCTATACTCAGGGCATGCCTCTG
The DNA here is from genome assembly GCF_039793865.1 of Thermus sp. Classification (GTDB taxonomy): domain Bacteria; phylum Deinococcota; class Deinococci; order Deinococcales; family Thermaceae; genus Thermus. The sequence continues at coordinate 1,850 of NZ_JBAMMI010000008.1, read as the reverse complement.
ACCTTAAGCGCCCTGGCCGAGCTTTCGGGCCTGGCCTCGGAGCACGTCCTCCGGGAGGAGGTGGAGGAAACGGGCATCCCCCCTGAGGTCATCCTCTCCAAGATGGCCGAAAGGCTTGAGGTGATGCGGGACTCCATCCGAAGGGGCCTCGCCTCCGACGCCCCCAGTGTGGCGGGCCTGGTGGGCAAAAACGCCAAGACCCTCTGGGAGGCCCCGGACCCCCTGCGGGACCCCCTTCTCAAGCGGGTGCAGGCCTACGCCATGGCGGTGAACGAGGAAAACGCCCGCATGGGGCGCATCGTGGCCGCCCCCACGGCGGGAAGCGCCGGAACGCTTCCCGGGGCCCTTTTGGGGGTGGCGGACCACCTGGGGATTCCCGACGAGAAGCTCCTCATGCCCTTGGTCCTGGCCGCCGGGGTGGCCAAGATGATCAGCCGGGTCATCCACATCTCCGGAGCGAGCGGGGGATGCCAGGCGGAGATCGGCTCTAGCGCCGCCATGGCCGCGGCCGCCGTGACCGAGCTTTTGGGCGGAAGCCCCGAGGCCTCGGCCCACGCCGCCGCCCTGGCCCTGCAGAACACCCTGGGCCTGGTCTGCGACCCCGTGGGGGGGTTCGTGGAGGTGCCCTGCGTGATGCGCAACGGCTTCTACGCCGTCCACGCGGTGAGCGCCGCCTCCATGGCCCTCGCGGGGATAAGGAGCGTCATCCCCCCGGACGAGGTGGTCCTGGCCATGGCGGGCATCGGCCGCCTCCTTCCCCTGGAGCTCAAGGAAACGGGCCTCGGGGGCCTGGCCGACACCCCCACGGGCCGGAGGCTTGCGGAAGAAGCCCTGAAGAAAACGTAGCGCTTCCGGGGCGCGAGCCCGCATGGGGCGGCGCTACTCCTCGCCCTTGGCGATGGGCACCCCCACCAGGTTGCCCCACTCCGTCCAGGAGCCGTCGTAGTTTTTCACCCGGGGGTAGCCCAGGAGGTACTTGAGGACGAACCAGGAGTGGCTGGACCGCTCGGCAATGCGGCAGTAGACCACCACGTCCTTGTCCTTGGTGACCCCCAAGGGCTCGTAGAGGGCCTGAAGCTCCTCGGCGCTTTTGAAGGTGCCGTCGGGGTTCACCGCCTTGTCCCAGGGGATGTTCTTGGCCCCGGGGATGTGCCCCGCCCTTAGGGCCCCCTCCTGGGGGTAGTCGGGCATGTGGGTGAGCTCCCCGCGGTACTCCTCGGGGCTACGCACGTCCACCAGGGCACCCTTGCCCTCCTTCACCTTGATGATCTGCTCCAGGACGTCGTCCCGGTAGGCCCGGATGGACTCGTCCCGGTAGGGAACCTCGTAGCGGCCCGGGGGATAGGAGGGCACCTCCGTGGTGAGGGGGCGGCCCTCCTCCACCCACTTCTGCCGCCCGCCGTTCATGAGGCGCACGTCCTCGTGCCCGTTGTACTTGAAGAACCAGAAGGCGTGGGCGGCCCACCAGTTGCTCTTGTCCCCGTAGAGCACCACGGTGGTGTCGTTGGAGATGCCGAGCCTCTCCATGAGCTTGGCGAACTCCTCCTCGCCGATGAAGTCCCGCACCACCGGGTCCCAGAAGTCCCGCTGCCAGTCAATCTTCTGGGCCCCGGGGATGTGGCCCGTCTCGTAGAGGAGGATGTCCTCGTCCACCTCCAGAACCCGGACCCTCGGGTCTTTCAGGTGCCCCTCTACCCACTCGGTGCTCACCAGGACCTCGGGATGGGCGTACCTCATAGAACACCTCCGCTCCCAACATACCCTTGAGCGTGAAAACGGCAAGGAGGCGGCCTCACAGACGATCTTACCCCAGCGACCTCAGCGATGCGGAGTGGGCCCTCCTGGAACCC
>NZ_JBAMMI010000007.1:3507-64338 GCF_039793865.1 Thermus sp. | reverse complement strand
GGGGTTCCAGGAGGGCCCACTCCGCATCGCTGAGGTCGCTGGGGTAAGATCGTCTGAGAGTCACCCCTTAAGGATACCACCCTTTTACGACAGCCTCTTACTTCCTGGAAAGCCAGGAGGAGAAGGTGGTGGACGGGGAAACCCGCACCAAGTACCTGCTGAAGGACGGGATGGGACGGACGGCTTTGCTCCTCGTGGTGCGCAAGGCGGACGAGCTGGTGTACGCCTTCGGGAAGCGCAAGTGATATACTTCACGATTTTCTGCGCTCGTGCCGCTATTCTCCTCTAAAGGGAGCGGGCTTTTCAACCCCCGCCCCTAGAGTTCCGCCACGTCCACCCGCTCCAGGACCGGCAGGGCCCTCAGGGCCTCCAGGACCTCGAGGGTAGGCCTCTGGTCCACGGTGAGCACGAAAAGGGCCCGGCCGCCCGGCACGTCCCGCCCGAGCTGCATCCCCGCGATGTTCACCCCCGCCTCGCCGAGGAGGGTCCCCACCTGGCCCACCACCCCCGGGCGGTCGTAGTTGACGCAGACCAGCATGTACCCCTCGGGCACCACCTCCAGGGCGTAGTCGTCAATGCCCACCAGGCGGGGCTTCCCCCCGATCACCACCCCCCGGGCCCGGCGCTCCTCCTGGTCCGTGGTGAGCCTGGCCTCCAAAAGCCTCGTGTACTCCCCCGCCTCCTCGGAGCGCAGGGTGGTGAGGTGGATGCCCCGATCCTTGAGGAGGGGCCTGGCCGAGACCAAGTTCACCGCCCCCTCCCCCAGAACCCGGGAGAGAAGCCCCTTGGCCACGGCGCTGGCCACGGGCTCGGGGTCCTTCTCAAACTGGCCCAGGAAACGCACCTCTAGGGCCTGGGGCCTTCCCCGGGTGATCTGGGCGAGGAGCTTCCCCAAGGCCTCCCCCAGGGGCAGGAAGCCCCGCAGGGCCTCGAGGGCCTCGGGGTCAAAGCCGGTGTTCAGGGCGTAGGAGAGGTCCCCCTCCAGGGTGCGCACCACCCTTTCCAGGATGGCCTCCCCCACCCTTTCCTGGGCCTCCACCGTGTTCGCCCCCAGGTGGGCGGTGTGGACCACCCTGGGGTGGTGGATGAGGGAGTGGTCCTTGGGGGGCGGCTCCTCGGCGAAGACGTCCAGGCCCGCGGCGAAGAGGTGGCCTTCCTCCAGGACCTCCAGGAGGGCCTTCTCGTCCACGATGCCGCCCCTTGCGGCGTTCACCACCACCGCCCCCCGGGGAAGGAGGTAGAGCTCCCTCCGGCCGATCATCCCCCGGGTCTCCTCGGTGAGGGGGGTGTGCAGGGTGAGGAAGTGGCTCTGCCGGAGGAGGTCCTCGAGGCTCTCCAGAAGGTCCACCCCGAGGCTTTCCGCCCGGGCCTTGGGGATGTAGGGATCGTAGGCCAGGACCCGCATCTCAAAGGCCTTGCCGAAGCGGGCCACCTGCCCCCCGATGCGGCCCAAGCCCACGATCCCCAGGGTCTTCCCCTTTAGCTCCACCCCCAAAAACTTCCGGTCCCACTCCCCCCCTCGCATCTTCCGGTCGGAGAGGGCGATGCCCCGGGCCGCGGCGAGGAGGAGGCCGAAGGCGAGCTCGGCGGCGGAACGGGTGTTGGCCTCGGGGACGTTCACCACCAGGATGCCCAGGCGGCTCGCCGCCTCGAGGTCCACGTTGTCCACCCCCACCCCGCCCCGGCCCACCACCTTAAGCCGCTTCCCCCGCCTGAGGAGCTCGGCGTCCACCTGGGTGCGGCTTCGGGTGATGAGGGCGTCGTAGGCGGGAATGACCTCAAGAAGCTCCTCCCGGCCGATCCCTGGCCGGTAGTCTAGGAGCACCCCGGGGTACTTCAGGTCCCCAAGCCGCATCTCGTCGGAAACCAGCACCCGCCACATATACCCTTGACCCTAGCACGGGGAAAGCCCTTGGGGCAAGGCTCCCGGTACACTACACCGGACCCCTGTGGTATCCTAGGCCGGAGCAAAAGGAGGTCCATGAAGGTAGCCCTGGTAACCGACTCCACCGCCGACCTGCCCAAGCCCCTTCGGGAGCGCCTGGGCATCCGGGCGGTTCCCCTTTACGTGAACCTGGGCGGCCGGGTGTACCGGGACTGGGAGGAAATAACCCCCGAGGAGATCTTCCGGAGGGTGCGCTCCGGCGAAGGCTTCCCCAGCACCAGCCAGCCCTCCCCCGAGGACTTCGCCAAGGCGTACGCCGAGGCCCTTCAGGAAGCGGACCACGTCCTTTCCATCCACATCTCCAGCAAGCTTTCGGGCACCTTGCAGTCGGCGGAGCTCGCGGCAAGCCAGTTCCCCGGCAGGATCACCCTCTTTGATAGCCAGGCCGCCTCCTTGGGTATCGGGATGATGGTCTTGAGGGCCAAGGAGCTCTTGGACGGGGGCCGGGACCTCAAAGAGGTGGTGGCGGAGCTCGATAGGATCCGGCAGGACCACTTCGTCCGCTTCACCGTGGCCACCCTGGAGTTCCTCAGGCGGGGCGGGCGCATCGGCGGGGCCCAGGCCCTCCTGGGCACCCTCCTCCAGATCAAGCCCATCCTCACCCTCAAGGAGGGCCGGGTGGAGACCGCAGGCCGGGCCCGGGGGGAAAGAAAGGCCCGGGAGGCGATCCTCGAGGACTTTCGCGCCTGGGCGAAGGACAAGGGGGGCATCCGGGCCTTTTTCCTCTACAGCGCCGAGGAGGGGGCGGTCAAGGAGCTCAAGGAAAGGGTCCTCTCCTCCGGGCTTCCCGTGGAGGAAGCCCTGGTGAGCGAGCTGGGAGCGGTGATCGCCAGCCACACCGGCCCCGGCACCTACGGGTTCTATGCCTACAGCCTCTAGCGTGGCCTTCGCCGCCAACTCCACCCTGGGCCTCTCCCCGGAGGAGGCCCGGCGGCTCCTTCGGAAAGGGGTGGTCTGGGAGAGGCTGGAAGAGGCCCTCGCCCCTTACCGTCAAAAGGTGCGGGGGTACGTGCTCCCCCGGACCCTCACCTACCTCCACCGCTCGGGGCGCATCGGGGGCCTGCAACACTTTATGGGCAGCCTTCTCCGCATCCTTCCCGTCCTCTTGGTCAAGGAAGGGGCGGTGGAGGCGGGGCCTCGAGCGCGGGGCTTCACGGAAGGCCTGCGCAAGGTGGCCGAGCTCTTCCGCCAGGAGTTCCCCGAGGGCGGGCTGGTCTACGTGGCCCACGCCGGAAACCCCCAAGGGGCGGAGGCCCTGAAAGGGCGGGTGCAGGCCGAAGGGGTGGAGGTCCTCGCCACCCTCCAGGCGGGGGCGGCGGTGAGCGTGCACACGGGGCCCGGCACCGTGGCCCTCTTCGCCGGGCCCAGGGGGTGAGGGATGCGGGCCGTGGTGCAGCGGGTCTCCGAGGCCTTTGTGGAGGTGGAGGGCGAGGTAGTGGGGAGGATCGGCCTCGGGCTCCTCGTCCTCCTGGGGGTGGGGCAGAGGGACACCCCGGAGGACGCCCTTTACCTCGCCCGCAAGATCGTGAACCTGAGGGTCTTCCCCGACCCCCAGGGCAAGATGAACCTCTCCCTCCTGGACGTGGGAGGCGAGGTGCTTCTGGTGAGCCAGTTCACCCTCTACGCCGACACCCGCAAGGGGAACCGCCCCTCCTTCCTGCAGGCCGCCCCCCCCGACCAGGGCAAAAGGCTTTACGAGGCGGCCATTGAGGCCTTCCTGGCCCAAGGGGTCCACGTGGAAACCGGGGTTTACGGGGCCCACATGCGGGTCCACCTGGTAAATGAGGGCCCCGTGACCCTCCTCTTGGACTCGGAGGAGCGCCTCAAGCCCCGCTAGGTACCCCACCGCGGCTTTTGCCGCGGTGGGGGCCCCAAAAGCGCTTTCCCACATCCCAAGCTTGGGCATCTCAAGGTGCGGGCGCCCAGCTTTGGCCAGAGCGCGCCACCCTTCTCACCCGCCTCATGGGACGAGGCCCTACCATAGGGTGCGCTCTAAAAGCGCGGGATGGCGATGAAAAAAGTAGAGCCCAAGGACTGGATCCCCCTCATCAAGCCCTACACCAAGCCCCACACGGCCCGAAGCCTCCGCCAGGTGGCGAACACCCTCCTCCCCCTCCTCGCCCTCTTCTACCTGGCCCACAAGGCCCTGGCCTACTCCCTCCTCCTCGCCCTGGCCCTGGACCTGGTGGCGGCCCTCTTCCTGGTGCGCCTCTTCATCCTCCAGCACGACGCCGGACACGGCTCCTTCTTCCCCAAGAAGTGGATGAACGACCTCCTGGGCTTCTTCGCCGGGGTCCTTACCTTGGTCCCCTACCATTACTGGCAACTTTCCCACGCCCGCCACCACGCCACGAGCGGCAACCTGGACAAGCGGGGCGTGGGGGACATCTACACCATGACCCTGGAGGAGTACCTGAAGGCCACTCCTTGGGAAAGGTTCAAGTACCGGGTCTACCGCAACCCCTTCGTGATGTTCTTCATCGGGCCGGTCTACGTCTTCATGCTCTCCTACCGGCTCCCCCTGGGTTACGGGGCCGACAGGCCCTCGGTGCGGAACTCCGTGGCCCTCACCAACCTCTTCCTGGTGCTCCTCTGGGTGGGCATCTACCTGGGCTTCGGCCTCAAGACCCTCCTCCTCGTCTACCTCCCCATCCAGTACCTCGCCGGGATGGTGGGCATCTTCCTCTTCTACGTGCAGCACCAGTTTGAGGACGCCTACTGGGAGCACGACCCCCGCTGGGAGCACCTCAAGGCCGCCATGGAGGGGAGCACCTACCTGAAGCTCCCCAAGGTCCTGCAGTGGCTCACCGGGAACATCGGCTTCCACCACATCCACCACCTGGCCCCCAAGATCCCCAACTACCTCCTGCCCAAGGTGCAGGAGGAGGTGGACCTGGTGAAGGTGGCCCCCACCGTGACCCTCAAGGACGCCTTCCAAATCGCCTTCGCCGACATGCACCTCCACGACGAGGAAAGCCGGAAGCTCGTGGGCTTCAAGGAGGCCCACAGGCGCCTCAGGGAAGGGGCCAAGCTCGCTAGTGACGGAAGTGGCGCACGCCCGTGAAGACCATGGCCACCCCCGCCTCGTCCGCCGCCTTTATGGAGTCCTCGTCCCGCACGCTCCCCCCAGGCTGGATGACGGCGGCGATGCCGTAGGAGGCGGCGAGGCGCACCACGTCGTCAAAGGGGAAGAAGGCGTCGGAGGCCAAGACGGCCCCCCTCGCCCCTTCCCCCGCGGCCTTTAGGGCGTGCTCCGCGGCAAGGAGGCGGCTCGTCTGCCCCACCCCGATGCCCAGGGTCTTCCCCTCCTTGGCCACCACGATGGCGTTGGAGCGCACGTGCTTCACCACCCTCCAGGCGAAGTGGAGGTCTTGCCACTCGGCCTCGGTGGGGGCCCGCCGGGTGACCACCTTGGGGCTTGCGGGGTCCTCGGTGTCGGCGTCCTGGAGGAGCACCCCGCCCCGGATGCGCTTCAGGTCCAGGTAGGGGCCCTTCGCGGGGAAGGGGACCTCGAGGAGCCTCAGGTTCCGCTTGCGGGAAAGGGCTTCCAGGGCCTCCGGGGTGAAGCCCGGGGCGAGGACCACCTCCAAAAAGACCTCCCCCAGGGCCTTTGCGGTGGGGCCGTCCACGGGGCGGTTAAAGGCCACGATCCCTCCAAAGATAGAGACGGGGTCGGCCTCGTGGGCCCTAAGGTAGGCCTCCAAGGGGGTCTTCCCCAGGGCCACCCCGCAGGGGTTCTGGTGCTTCACGGCCACGCAGGCGGGCTCGGCGAACTCCGAGACCAGGTTCCAGGCGGCCTCGGCGTCCAGGTAGTTGTTGAAGCTCATGGCCTTGCCCTGGAGGACGCGGGCCTCGAGGAGGGGCCCCCCCTCCCCCACCACCCGGTAAAGGGCCGCCTCCTGGTGGGGGTTTTCCCCGTAGCGCAAGGGGGCCTCCCGCTTGAGGACCAGGAACTTCTCCTCGGGGAACCTCTCCCCGGAGAGCCACTCGGCGATGGCGGCGTCGTAGGCCGCCGTGTGGGCGAAGGCCTTGCGGGCAAGCTCCCGGCGGAACTCCGAGGAAGGCCCCGTCCTCAAGGCCTCCAGGACCCTGGGGTAGTCCTCGGGGTCGCACACGGGGAGGACCGCCTCGTGGTTCTTGGCCGCCGCCCGAAGCATGGCGGGCCCCCCGATGTCTATCTGCTCCAGGGCCTCGAGGAAGGAGGCTCCCTGGGCCACGGTCTCGCGGAAAGGGTAGAGGTTCACCGCCAACACCCCGATCCTTTCCAGGCCCAAGGCCCTAAGCTCCTCCTCCTGGTCGGGCCGGGCGAGGAGGGCGGCGTGGACCTTGGGGTGGAGGGTCTTGACCCGGCCCGAGAGCACCTCGGGGAAGCCCGTGAACTCGGAGATGTAGGTGGCGGGAAGCCCGGCCTCCCTCAGGGCCCGGTAGGTCCCCCCGGTGGCGAGGAGCTTATAACCAAGGCCCAAGAGCCCCCGGGCGAAGTCCAAAAGGCCCCTTTTGTCCCAAACGGAAAGGAGCGCCCACATGGAGGGGATTGTACCCGCTAAACTGAAGGGGGATGACCATCTACGAAGCCCTCAAGGAGACCATCAAGGAGGCCATGAAGGCCCGGGACCAGAAGACCCTGGACTTCGCCCGGGTGGTGAAGGCCGAGCTGGACCGCAAGGGAGATGGCAAGCCCCTTCCCGACGAGGAGGCGGTGAAGGTGCTCAAGGCCCTCAAGGAGATCGCCTTGGAGCAGGGCAACGCCTTTGAGGTGGCCTTTCTGGACCGCTTCCTTCCAAAGGAGATGAGCGAGGAGGAGCTGGAGGCCTGGATCCGGGAGCACGTTGACTTCTCCCAGTTCAAGACCCCCCTGGCGGCCATCGGGGCGGTGACCAAGGCCTTAGGCCCCAAAGCCCCCGGGGAAAAGGTGCGGCGGGTGATCGAGCGGATGACGCGATGAGCCCCTGGGAGCGGCTGGCCCTCGAGGAGATCCTCTCCGAGCCCGTGCGCCTGGTGCGGGAAAGGCTCAGGACCCACACCGGGAAGGAGCTCACCTACGTCTACCGCCCGGGACCGGTGGCGGCGAGCTTCGTTCTGCCGGTCACCAAAGAGCGCACCGCCCTCCTCATCCGCCAGTACCGCCACCCCACGGGGAAGTTCCTCCTGGAGATCCCCGCGGGCAAGGTGGACGCCGGGGAAGCCCCCGAGGAGGCGGCCAGGAGGGAGCTATTGGAGGAGGTGGGGGCGGTGGCGGCGGAGGTCCTGCCCCTTCCCCCCTTCCACCCCCAGCCCTCCTTCACCGCCGTGGTCTTCCACCCCTTTTTAGCCCTGGGGGCCGAGGTGGTGGCCGAGCCCCGCCTCGAGGACGGAGAACTCCTGGAGCCCCTGGAGCTTCCCCTGGCCGAGGTCTACGCCCTCTTGGAGGCGGGAGAGATCCAGGACGCCTCCACCGCCCTCACCCTCTTCTACGCCCGGCCCCACCTGGAAAGGCTCGGCCTCCTCAGGTAAAAACCCGCAGAAGAGTGCATAAAGTTGGCCTGGGAAGGCGAGGGAGGCCCTGGTAGACTGGCGGCGTATGAAGCCCATGGTGCGCACGCCCCTCCCGGGGCCCAAGGCCAAGGAACTCCTCGCGCGGGGGGAGAGGGTCCTCTCCCCCTCCTACGGCAGGCCCTACCCCTTCGTCCCCGCCCGGGGCCAGGGGGTCTTCCTGGAGGACGTGGACGGGAACGTGTTTTTGGACTTCATGGCGGGCATCGCCGTGAACACCACGGGCTACGCCCACCCCAAGGTGGTGGAGGCGGTGCGGGCCCAGGCGGAGCGGTTCGCCCACGTCTGCTTCTCCGACTTCACCCACGAGCCTACCCTTTCCCTGGCGGAGCGGCTCTCGGCCAAGCTCGGGGGGAAATACCGGGTCTTCTTCGGGAACTCGGGCACGGAGGGCATTGAGGCCGCCATCAAGCTCGTGCGCCACCACACGGGAAGACCCTACCTCATCGCCTTCACCGGGGCCTTCCACGGAAGAAGCCTAGGGGCGCTTTCCCTCACCGCCAGCAAGAGCGCCTACCGCAAGGGGTTCGCCCCCCTCCTCCCCGGGGTGGTCCACCTCCCCTTCCCCAACCCCTTCCGCCCGCCCCTGGGGGCCTCCCCAAAGGACGTGGGGGATGCGGTCCTGGAGCACCTGGAGCACCTCTTCCGCACCGTGGTCCCGCCGGAGGAGGTGGCGGCCTTCTTTCTGGAGCCCATCCAAGGCGAGGGGGGGTACGTGGTGCCCCCGGCGGGCTTCCTCCCAAGGCTCAAGGCCCTCCTGGAGCGCCACGGCATCCTCCTGGTGGCGGACGAGGTGCAGACGGGAGCGGGGCGCACCGGGCGCTTCTTCGCCCTGGAGCACGAGGGGGTGGAGGCCGACGTCTACGTGCTGGCCAAGGGGCTGGCCTCGGGGTACCCCCTCAGCGCCCTCCTCTTCCGGGAGGAGCTGGCGAGCTGGCGGCCCGGAGCCCACGGCACCACCTTCGGCGGCCAGGCGGTGGCGGCGGCGGCGGCCCACGCCACCCTGGACCTCCTGGAGGGGGGCCTCATGGAAAACGCCGCGCGGGTAGGGGATTTCCTCCTAAAGGAGCTCAAGGGCATGCAGGAGCGCTTCCCCTTCCTGGGGGACGTGCGGGGCCGGGGGCTCATGATCGGCCTGGACTTCGGAAGCCCAAAGGAGGAGCGGCCCGACCTCCGGGACAAGGCCCAAAGGCTCGCTTTTGAAAAGGGCCTCCTCACCCTGGCCGCGGGGCCCTCCGCCCTCCGCCTCGCCCCGCCCCTCGTCCTCACCCGGGAGGAGGCGGCCATGGGGCTGGAGATCCTGGAGGAGGTCTTCCGGAGCCTGTAGTCCCACCCCACGCTGGCGTACGCCAGCGTGGGGGCCCCGGTAAAAAAAAGCCCACAGGACTTAGGCGAAGGATTCACCAAGAACGCCCCGCCCTGGTACCCCCAGGGCGGGGGATTCGTAACCCTACTTGGGCTCCCCTGGCCAGTCCCCCACCACCCCGGGGGCCGCCCACTCCAGGGTAAGGAGCTCCTCGAGGCTCGCCTTCCGGCCTGCGGGGATCCGCTCCACCCCCTTGCGGTCCCGGAGGGGCCCGGTGAAGGGGTCAAAGGTGGGTTTGGGGCTGGACATGTCCTTCAGAAGGGCCATAATCCGGTCGTAGACCGCCACCTTCTTCCCCCCCACGCTCATCTGGGCCTGCTTCAGGAGGGGCACATGCTTGGGGTTGATGGGCACCCCGTAGTCCGCCCCCATCTCCACCGCCCCGTGCTGCAGGAGCCAGAAGTAGTCCACGTTCTGTAGGTTCTTCGGGGTGTAAATCCCCTCCTTCACCTTCTTGAGGAAGTCAACGTAAATGACCTCCCAGTGGACGATCTGCCCCGAGACCACGTGGTCGGGGGCGAACTTGAGCATGGGGGTGTAGTGGCCGAAGGAGTAGGCCCCCTTCCGGGCCGCCGTCTGGATCACCGTGGGGGTGTCCTCGGTGAAGGCGAAGACGTCCGCCCCCTGGGAAAGCAGGGCCTCCGTGGCCTCCCGGGCCTTGGCCGGGTCGTACCAGGCGTTGATCCAGCGCACCAGGACCTGGGCCTTGGGGTTCACCGCCCGCACCCCCAGGGCGAAGGCGTTGATGTGCCGCTTCACCTCCGGGATGGGGAAGGCCGCCACGTACCCCACCTTGCCCGTCTTGGTGAGGGCCCCGGCGGCGAGGCCATTCAGGTAGTAGACCTGGTAGAAGTCGGCCATGTAGGTGGCCACGTTAGGGGCCCGCTTGATGCCGGTGGCGTGGGCGAAGAGGACGTCCGGGTACTTCTTGGCGGCCTCGAGGACCGCCTCCCCGTACCCGAAGCTGGTGGCGAAGATCACCCGGCACCCCTCCCGCACCAAGCGGTCTATGACCGGCAAGGCCTGGGCCTCGGGCACGCTTTCCACGTAGCGGGTCTCAAGCCAGGGCAGGGCCGCCTCCGCCTTCTTGCGGCCCACGTCGTGGGCGTAGGTCCAGCCCGCGTCCCCCACGGGGCCCACGTAGATGAAGCAGGCCTTGAGCTTGTCCCCCTGGGCCAGCCCTAGGCCCAGGACCAAAAGAAGCGCCAAGAGTCTCCGCATCCTCCTCACCTCCCCCGCTCAAAGGGCACCCCCAGGGCCTTGGGGGCCCGGGTGCGCCCCGAGAGGGCCAGAACAAGGATAACCAGCAGGTAAGGCATGGCGGCGAAGGCCTCGCTCGGTATAGGTACACTGCCCTGCAGGCGGAACTGGAGGAAGAAGAGGAGGCCGAAGAGGTAGGCCCCGAGGACCGCCCGGAGGGGCTCCCAGGCGGCGAGGATCACCAGGGCGATGGCCACGAAGCCGAGTCCCCCCGTCATGCCGTCCGTCCAGGAGGGGCGGTAGGCCAGGGAGAGGTAGGCCCCCGCCATCCCGATGAGCCCGCCTCCCAAAGCCAGGGCCCCGTACCGCACCCGGTCCACGTCCACGCCGAAGAGGTCCGCCGCCTTGGGGTTCTCCCCCACGCTCCTCAGGTAAAGGCCAAAGCGGGTGCGGTAAAGGAGGAGGTGGACGAGAAGGGCGAGGGCCAGGGCGAGGAGGGCCAAGCCTCCCTCGGATAGGGGGTTTTCCAGGGGAACCCCCTCGTAGCGCTTCCCCAAAAGCCCCGAGGCCCCGAGGCCCAAAGCGGCCACGGCGAGCCCCGCCACGAACTGGTTGGCCCTCAAGGAGACGGCGAAGACCCCCAAAAACACCCCGCCCAGTACCCCCACCCCCACCCCCGCCAGGAGGCCCAGGAGGGGGGAGGCCTCGAGGCCCAAGGCGAAGGCCGAAAGGGCGCTTAAGGCCATGATCCCTTCCACCCCCAGGTTCACCACCCCGCTCCTCTCGGCGAGGAGGGCCCCCAGGGAGGCCAAGAGGATGGGGGTGCCGAAGAAAACCGCGCGCAAAAGGGCCTCTTCCATCAACGCCTCCAAACTACCCGGTGCCGGCTAAGGGCCTCGGCCCCGATCAGGGCCAGGAGGAAAAGCCCCGAGACCACGTCCACCACCCGGAAGGGCATGGAGAGGGCCAGCTTCAAGGCGTCCCCCCCCGCCAGGATGAGGCCCAGGAGGAAGGCGGTGAGGAGGACCCAAAGGGGGCGTCCCCGGGCCAGCCAGGCGGCGAGGATGGCGGTGAAGCCGTAGCCCAAGGAGATCTGGGCGGGCTCCAGCAGACGGTGGTGGACCCCCGCCACCTCCCCCACCCCCGCGAGACCTGAAAGGAAGCCGGAAACCCCTCCCACAACGAGGAGAAGCCGCCCGGCGGGCAGGCCCAGGTAGCGGGCCGCGGAAGGGTTTTCCCCCAAGACCCTCAGGGCAAAGCCCAGGGGGGTGCGGAAAAGAAGCCCCTGCAAGGCCAAGGCCGCGCCTACCCCCAGAAGGAGGGTGGGCCAGTGGACCAAGGTGTCCCCAAGGCGGGGCAGGTCCGCCGCCTCAGGGAAGCGGTCGGTGTAGAGAAAGCCGAAGACCATCCGCCCCTTCCAGGGTCCCGCCACCAGGTAGACCACCAGGTAGTAGGCCAGGTAGTTCTGCATGAGCGTGGTGAGGATCTCGCTGGCCCCGAAGCGCACCCTGAGCCAGGCCGCCAGGCCCGCCCACGAGGCGCCCAAGATCCCCCCCAGGAGGAACATGAGGGGCAGGGTCCAGGGCCCCGGGGGAAGGAAGAGGGCCACGTAAGCCCCCCCCACGGCTCCCAAAAGAAGCTGCCCCTCGGCCCCGATGTTGAAGAAGCCCACGCGGAAGGCGAAGGCCAGACCGGAGCCGATGAGAAGCAGGGGTATGGCCCGCCGGGCGATCTCGGAAAGCCCCAGGGGATCGGCCAGGGGGGAAAGGAGGATCCCCAAGGCCCGCAAGGGGGAAACCCCGTAGGCGAGGAAGAGGAGGGCCAAAGCGGAAAGGGCGAGGAGCAGAAAGGCGGCGTAGGTCAAGGCCACCTTGCGCAAGGAAGGCGCTGGGTCCAGCTCCAGCCTCATGCCCGCCCCTCCGTCATCATCCGGCCCAAGCGCTCCCGGCTCGCCTCCTCCCGGGGAATGGGCCCCACCAGGCGGCCGCGGTACAGGGCCGCCACCCGGTGGGAAAGGGAGAGTATCTCGTCTAGATCCTCGCTCACCAAAAGCACCGCTCCCCCTTCCCGGACAAGGTCCACAAGCCTCCCGTGGACCTCCTCCGCCGCCCCCACGTCCACCCCGTAGGTGGGATGCATGGCCAAAACCAGCCTAGGACCCTCCTTGAGCTCCCGGGCCAGGATGACCTTCTGCACGTTCCCGCCGGAGAGGAACCGCACGGGAGCGCGGGGGGAGGGGGCCTGGATCCCGTAGCGGCGCATCAAGGCTTCGGCGTCCCGCTCCATGCGGCCGTAGTCCAGAAGCCCCCGCCGGGCGTAGCGGGGATAGGTGCGCAGGGCCAGGTTCTCCGCCACGCTCATCCCCGCCACCACGCCCGTGCTCCGTTCCTCGGGGATGTGGGCCACCCCCAGGGCGAAGAGCCGGGCCGGGTCCTGGGGAATGGGGCTACCCAGAAGGCGCACCCGGCCCCGGTAGGGGCGAAGGCCGGCCAGGGCCTCGAGGAGCTCCTTCTGCCCGCTTCCCGCCACCCCGGCGATGCCCAGGATCTCCCCCGCCCGCAAGGCGAAGGAAACCCCCTGCAGGGGAAAGCCGTGCCGGGGAACCAGGAGGTTCTCCACCTCCAAGAGCACCTCCTCCCGGGGGGGCGGGGCCTTGGGGGGCGGGGCCACCCCCCGGCCCACCATGAGGCGCACCAGGAGCCCCTTGTCCGCCTCCGCCCGCCACACCTCCCCCACCTTTTCCCCGGCCCGGAGAACGACGATGCGGTCAGCGATGTCCAGGACCTCGTCCAGCTTGTGGCTGATGAAGAGGATGGCGAGGCCCCTCTCCTTAAGCCTCCGCACCTCCTGGAAAAGGTCCTCGGCCTCCTTGGGGGTGAGGACGCTGGTGGGCTCGTCCAGGATGAGCACCTTGGGCCGGGAGAGGAGGGCCCTTAGGAGCTCCACCCGTTGCTTCTCCCCGGCGGAGAGGCGGTGGACGGGGGCCCGTAGGTCCACCCCCAGGGGGTGGTCTTGGAGGAGGGCCTGGAGCCGCTTCAGAAGCGCCCGGCGGGAGAAAAAGGGGGGGAGCTCCAGGCCCAAGGCCAGGTTCTCCGCCACCGAGTGGGCCTCCACGAGCTCGGGGTGCTGGGGCACCAGGGCGATGCCAAGCCTTTGGGCCACCCTGGGGGAGGGGATGACCACCTCCTGGCCCTCCAGGAGGATGCGCCCCTCATCGGGGGCGTAAAGGCCGTAGAGGAGGCTCACCAGGGTGGTTTTCCCCGCCCCGTTCTCCCCGAGGAGGGCCAGGACCTCTCCCCTCTTCACCTCGAGGCTCACCCCGCGGTTGGCCACCACGGGACCAAAGCGCTTGGTGATGTTCTCCAACCTCAGCATGGGAAGGCCCGCAGGCCCGGCCCTGAGGATACCACCCCCACCGCCGCCAGGGGTACAATGTCCCCAAGCCCCCGATGGGTCCGAAGCGGCTCAGAGCGCGGGGCGAGGAGGTAGAGATGGCCAAGGTAAGGCTGGAGCACGTGTGGAAGCGCTTCGGCAAGGTGGTGGCGGTCAAGGACTTCAACCTGGAAACCGAGGACGGGGAGTTCGTGGTCTTCGTGGGCCCCTCGGGTTGCGGCA
Organism: Thermus sp.; assembly: GCF_039793865.1. Classification (GTDB taxonomy): domain Bacteria; phylum Deinococcota; class Deinococci; order Deinococcales; family Thermaceae; genus Thermus. Next base: position 50,680 of record NZ_JBAMMI010000007.1, on the reverse strand, counting down.
AGACCACCACCTTGCGCATGATCGCCGGGCTGGAGGAGATCTCCGAGGGCAAGATCTACATCGGCGACCGCCTGGTGAACGACGTCCCCCCCAAGGACCGGGACATCGCCATGGTCTTCCAGAACTACGCCCTCTACCCCCACATGAACGTCTACGAGAACATGGCCTTCGGGCTCCGCCTGCGGCGCTACCCCAAGGACGAGATTGACCGGCGGGTGAAGGAGGCCGCCCGCATCCTGAAGATTGAGCACCTCCTCAACCGCAAGCCCCGGGAGCTCTCGGGCGGCCAGCGCCAGCGGGTGGCCATGGGAAGGGCCATCGTGCGGGAGCCCAAGGTCTTCCTCATGGACGAGCCCCTCTCCAACCTGGACGCCAAGCTCCGGGTGGAGATGCGGGCCGAGATCGCCAAGCTCCAGCGGCGCCTCGGGGTCACCACCATCTACGTGACCCACGACCAGGTGGAGGCCATGACCCTGGGCCACCGCATCGTGGTGATGCGGGACGGGGAGGTCCAGCAGGTGGACACCCCCCTCCGCCTCTACGACTTCCCCGCCAACCGCTTCGTGGCGGGCTTCATCGGTAGCCCCTCCATGAACTTCGTCAAGGCCTCGGTGGAGGCCCAGGGAGAGCGGGTCTACCTGGTGGCCCCGGGCTTCCGCATCCGCACCAACCCCATCCTGGCGCAAAGCCTCCGGCCCTACGCCGGGAAGGAGGTCTGGATGGGCGTCCGTCCCGAGCACCTGGGCCTCAAGGGCTACACGGTGATCCCCGAGGAGGAAAACGTCCTCCGAGGCGAGGTGGAGGTGGTGGAGCCCCTGGGGGCGGAGACGGAGCTCCACGTGAGCGTAGACAGCACCGTTCTGGTGGCCAAGGTGGACGGCCACGCCCCCGTGCGGCCTGGGGACCGGGTGGAGCTCTTGGCGGACACGGGCCGCCTCCACGCCTTTGACCCGGAAAGCGAAAAGGCCATCGGCCACTCCCAGGAGCCTGCGGCCGTGGCCCGCTGAGGCCGCCCCTTATCATGGAGGGGTGAGCACCGCCAAGCCTTTCATCGCTGGGGGTAGCACGGGCGGCGAGGCTACCCCGAACCGCCTGGGGGAGGGGAGAACAGCATGAAGCGGCTTCTGCACCTTCTTCTTTTCCTCGCCCTCGTCCCCTCCCTCCTGGCCCTTTTCCCCAGGCTCCAGGCGGAGCGCCCGGGACCCGTGGTCCTCCTCCTGGACGCCGAGGCGGTGAGGGAAGAGGCCAAGACCCAGGGGAAGAGCCTCCTGGAGGCCCTCGCCGCCTACCGGGCCCTGGGGGTGAACGGGGTGGCCTTCCCCGAGCGGTTCGTCAAGGACTGGGTCGCGAATGGGGTCCTCCTTTACCGCCAAGGGAGGGAGCTTCAGGAAGAGGGGCTTCCCGCCAGGCCGGGCTGGTTCTACCTGAAGGGGGACCCCAAGTTTCTCGCCCTCCTGGAGCGGGCCTACGCCCTACCCTCGGAAAAGCTCGGGCCCTGGCTCGGCTTCCCGGTGGACGTCCAGGGTTTCCCCGCCTTCTACGACCTGAAGGAGATCGCGGCGGCCAAGGCCCAGGGGTTTTACGTGGCGGTGCGGCCCATCAACCAGCGCCTTCGCCGCCTGGACCCAGAGTTGCCCCTGGTGCCGAAGGAGGCCGACGCCGTGGTCTTCGCCGGCCTCGAGGCCCTGGGGTACCCCTACCGCCTGGAGGAGGCCCGGGCCCTGGTGCGGCGGCCCGTGGCCCTTATTGAGGGCACGCCCCAGCCCGGCTTCCAGGCCTTCCGCGAGGCCGGGGTGCTCAGGCTTTTCAGCCTCCGCTACGAGTGGCAGCTCACCCTAAGCCCCGAGGAAGCGGCGGATAAATACACCCTCGCCGCCCGGGAGCGGGGGCACCAGCTCCTCTACCTCAGGCCCTACCCTTACCCCCAAGAGACCGCCCGCCTCCTCGCCCGCCTAAAGGAAGGGCTAAGGGCCAGCCACATCCCCCTGGGGACCCCTAGGCCCCGGGACTTCGCGCCAAGCCCCTTGCGCTACGCCGCCTGGGTGGGGGTAGGGGCGGGCCTTGGGCTTTTGGCCTTGGGGCTTCCCGTGTACGGGCCCTGGGTGGCCTTCCTCCTCCTCCTGCTGGCCCTGGGGTACGCCGGTAGCCAAGCGGGGGCCCTCCTTGCCGCCCTGGTCTTCCCGGTGCTGGGCTTTTTGGGGCCCAGAAACGGGCTTTGGCTGTGGGCGCGGAGCCTGGGATACGCCCTCATGGGGGCGGTCTTCCTCAGCGCCCTGGGCTCGAGCCCGGCCACGGTCCTGGGCCTCGCCCCCTTCAAAGGGGTTTCCCTCACCCTCCTCGTCCCGCCCCTCCTGGTGGCCTTAAGCTTCCTGGAAAAGGACTTCAAAGAGGCCCTCGCCCGCCTCTACGCCCACCCCCTGCGCTTGGGAGAGGTGGCCCTGGGAGGGTTGGCCCTGGCCCTTCTGGCCTTCGCCCTCCTGCGCCGGGGCAACGACGCCCCCTTGGTGCCGGAGCTGGAGCTGAAGCTAAGAAGCTTCCTCCAGGACCTCATGGTGCGCCCCCGGTTCAAGGAGGTCTTCGGGCACGCCCTCTTTCCCCTGGCCTTCCTCCTCCCCTGGCCGCGCTACCTGCAAAACGCCCTCCTCTTCCTGGCAGGCCTAGGCGTCGCCTCCATCCTGAACACCTTCAGCCACTTCCACACGCCCCTCCTCATCTCCCTCTTCCGGGTGCTGAACGGCGCCCTCCTGGGCCTCCTCCTGGGGCTAATCGGGGTTATCCTGGTAAGGAGGCTGAGGACATGGTGGTTGGGGTAGCGGGGTACTACGGGTTCAAAAACGCGGGGGACGAGGCCATCCTCGAGGCCATCGCCCGGGAGGTGCGGGCCCGGGGCCACGAGGTGGTGGCCCTCTCGGGGGAGCCCCGAAGGACGCGGGAGGAGCACGGGGTGCGGGCCTTCCACCGCCTAAACCCCCTCGCCCTCCTCCGGGCGGACCTCTGGCTTTTGGGGGGCGGGGGGCTCCTGCAGGACGCCACCAGCGCCCTAAGCCTCACCTACTACCTCTCGGTCCTCCGCCTCGCCCGCCTCTTCAAGAAGCGGGTGGTGGTCTTCAACCAGTCCCTGGGGCCCCTATCCCCCTCCGGGGAGAGGCGGGTGCAAAGGGCCCTAAAGGGCGTGCCGGTGATCCTCAGGGACCAGGACTCCCTGGAGTACGCCCGGCGCCTGGGGATCCCCGCCGAGCTTGGGGCCGACCCCGCCCTCCTCCTCAGCCCGCCCCCGGTGAAGCGGGAAGAGGACCTGGTCCTGGTCATCCCCCGGGCCGGGGTGGGCCGGGCGGCGGTAGAAACCCTGTACGTCACCGCCAACTACCTGTTCCACGAGGGCAAGCAGGTCCTCGTCCTCCTCCTCCAGCCCGGGTACGACGAGGAAGTCCTGGAAAACTTCCCGCACCACCGGGTGGAGAAGACCTCGGACCCGAGGCGGGTCCTCTACCTGGTGGCCCAGGCGGGGTACGTGATCTCCATGCGCCTTCACGGCCTCATCCTGGCGGCGGCCGCGGGCACCCCCTTCGCCGCCCTGTCCTACGACCCCAAGGTGGCGGCCTTCGCCAAGGAGACCGGGGCCTACTACCAGGAACTCCCCGGGGACCCCATCAAGCTCTCCAAGGCGGCCATGTACGGCCGCTTCCCCGACTGGGAAAAGGTAGAGGCCCTCAAGGAGCGGGCCAGGCGGAGCTTTGACCTCGCTTTAGGGGAGGCCGCCCCCGTCAAGCGCCCCCACGGACGCGGCTAAGGCGGGCGAGGATCCCCTCGCTGAAGGCCTTCAGGTCCTGCAGGGCCTCCTCCACCTCCTGCCTCAGGAGGAACTCCCCCGGGGAAAGCCTTTTCAGGAGGAGGAAGGGGGGCTGGGCGAAAAGCTCCACCCCCTGGCGCACCACCTCGGGGATAAGGCCCTCCTCCAGGGCTTCGGCCTCGAGGTCCGGAAGCAAGAACACCTCCCCCGGGCGCTTGCGGGAGAGGAGGAGCAGGAGGGCGGCCAGAGCCCCCCGCTCGGAAAGCTCGGCCACCAGGCGGTCCTCCAGGGCCTTCACCGCCTCCAGGTCCACCCGCCCCTGGCGCAAGAGGTCCTCCAGGTCCAAAGCCGAAAGGGGGAAGCGCCCTTTAAGGCGCACCAGGCGGTTCACCGCCTCCGGGGAGAGGTAAGCCAGCCCCGGGGGCACCGCCTCCTTTTCGGACTCCGGGGCGAGAAGGGCCACGTGCGCCCCTTGCGCCCGGTAGGGCCTGAGGTCCTCCACCTTCCCCTCCCCGAGGCGGAGAAGGGCCAGCGCCACCTGCCGCCGCCCCAGGGGAGCTTTGTAGAGCCAAGGGGGGCCCCCCTCCAGGAAAAAGCCCAACCGCCTCAGGTCCTCGGTGACGCCCGGGGGCTCGAGGGCCTTGGGCTCATGGGGGAAGAGCACTTCCTTGGGGTAGGGGGTCACCCGGACCCGGCGCTTCTCCCCCCTGGGGGCCTCTTCCTTCGCCTCCTTGGGGTCTTCCCGGGGCCTCTCCAGGCGGGGGAGGGAGCGGGGCAGGGCCTTGAGCTCCACCTCCTCGCCCCGGAAGTGGAGGAGGACGGCCTCGTTGGCCGAGAGGCGCTTCTTGAGGTAGTAGGGCCCAAGGCCCCGCACCAGCCCCTCCTTCCAGTCCACCTCCACCTCGTAGGCCTCCCCGTCCTCGTCCACGAAGCGCACGCGCTCCCGGCCCAGGAGGCGCTGGCGCAAGGAGGCGGTGAGGGCCATGGTACCCGATTGAATGCAAGCGCTGGTCAAAACGTAGCGAGCGGTCATGCTACCTCCCTAGCTCCACTAGGGAACGAGGACTCCCTGCGGTGAGCATATAGTACACCTCGTAGACCACGGCAAGGGTCCTTTCCACGTCGGCCAAGGCCCGGTGCTCCCTCCTGGGGGGAAGCTCCAGGACCGCCGAAAGGGCGTCCAGGCCGTAGCGGCGAAGCCCCCGAAGGGCCCTTTTGGCCAGGCGGATGGAGTCCACCACCGGGTTCGCCAACCCCAACCCCATGCCCTCCAAGGCCGGGCGCAAAAAGGAGAGGTCAAAGGAGGCGTTGTGAATCACCAGGGTAGCCCCTTGCAGAAGGGGATAAGCCTGGGCCAAGACCTCCTCCAGAGGCGGGGCCTCCTCCAGCTCAGAGGCCTTAATCCCGGTAAGGTTCTGGACGAAGAGGCTCGGCGGCCGGGAAGGGCGCACCAGGCTTTGAAAAGCTCGCCGCTCCTTGCCCTCCAGCCGCACCAGGGCGAGCTCAATGATCTCGCTCACCCCCGGGGCCAGGCCGGTGGTTTCCAGGTCCAGAAGGACCACCGGTTCCCCCGGGTGGGGAAAGGGGTAGCGCCACTCCCAAAGCCCCACCTCCTCCCCGGGGATGAACCGCCCGTCCAATAAGGGGCCCACGACAGGGGCCACGGGGCCCCGAAGCCCCAAGGCCTCCCCCAGGAGGGGAAGGGGAAGGGGCCTCCCCTCGGCCCTGAGGCGCCGGGCGAGGCGGGTGGCGAGGCGAACGCGGAAGGCGGGGTCCATCCCTTCTGCCCCCCTCTAGAGGGCTTCTCCCAAGGGCGTACGAAGGAACGCGCGGTCCGTGGCCTCCTCAAAGGCGAGGGCCGCCCGAAGAAGCCGCTCGTCCTCCCCCCAAGGGGCGAGGAGCTGGAGGCCCACGGGCAGGTGCCCCTCAAACCCCGCGGGGAAGGAGAGGGCGGGAAGTCCCGCGAGGTTCGCCCCCACGGTGTAGAGGTCCTCGCGGTACATGGCGAGAGGATCGGGGCGGCTCCCCAAGGGAAAGGCGGGGTGGGGGGTGGTGGGCAGGAGGAGGAGGTCCACCTCCCCGAAGAGGGCCCTGGCCTCGGCCTTGAGGCGGCGGCGGAAGGCCTGGGCGCGGCCGTAGTAGGCCTCGTAGTAGCCGCTAGAGAGGACGAAGGTCCCCACGAGGACGCGCCTTTTGACCTCGAGGCCAAAGCGGGCCCGGGTGGCCATCCTCATCCCTTCCACCTCCTCCCCCTCGCCGCGGAACCCGTAGAGGGTGCCATCATAGCGGGCCAGGTTGGAGCTCGCCTCCGCCGGAGCCAGGACGTAGTAGGCGGCGAGGGCCAGAGGCAGGGAAGGCCAGGAAACCTCCCGCACGGCAAAACCGAGGTCTTGGAACACCTGCAAAGCCCCCTCCAGGGCCCGCTCCACCCCTGGGCTGTTGCCGGAAAGCCCCTCCCGCACCACCCCGAGGCGGAGGGGAGGAAGGGGCCCCTCCAGGGCTTCCTGGAAGCGGGGGGGAAGGTCCAGGCTGGTGGCGTCCAGGGGGTCGGGGCCGGCCACGGCGTCCATGAGGAGGGCGAGGTCCCGCACGGAGCGGGCCATGGGGCCGATCTGGTCCAGGCTCGAGGCGTAGGCGATGAGGCCAAAGCGGCTCACCCGGCCGTAGGTGGGCTTGAGGCCGTAGACCCCGCAGAAGGCCGCGGGCTGGCGCACGCTTCCCCCCGTGTCCGAGCCTAGGGCCAAGGGGGCGAGGTCCGCCGCCACCGCGGCGGCGCTTCCCCCGCTGGAGCCCCCAGGGACCCGGTCGGGATCAAAGGGGTTTCGGGTGGGGAAAAAGGCGGAGTGCTCCGTGGAGGAGCCCATGCCGAACTCGTCCAGGTTGGTCTTGCCCAGGACCAGGGCGCCCAGGGCCTTAAGCCTCGCCACCGCCGTGGCCTCGTAGGGAGGAAGGAAGTTCTCCAGGAGGCGGCTTCCCGCGGTGGTGCGGAGGCCTCGGGTTACGATGTTGTCCTTCACGGCCACCACCAAGCCCGCAAGGAGCAGGCGGGGGTCCAGCTCCCGGGCCTCCTGCAAAACCTCCTCGTTGAGGGTGAGGAAGGCCCCAAGCCCAGGGTCCAGCTCCCGGACCCGCCTATGGTAGGCCTCGGCCACCTCGAGGGGAGAAACCTCCCCGCGGGCCACCCGGGCGCGGATCTCGTAGGCCAACATGCCCCCACTATAGCCGGAAGTGGAGGCGAAGCCAGTCCCGAAAGCCTAGGTACGCCTCCTCGCCCCCTCGGGGCAAGTAGACCACGTCCCCGGGTTCATGCCGGAACCAGGTGTACTGCCTCTTGGCGTAGGCCTTCACCGCCCGGATGTCCCTAAGAAGGGCCTCTTCCAGGCCGTATTCTCCCCGGAGATAACCCACCACCTCCTTGTAGCCGATGGCCTGCAGGGCGGTGGGCATCTCGGGGTAGCGGGCGAGAAGGCCCTTGACCTCCTCCACCAAGCCCCGGGCGAACTGGGCCCTGGCCCTCTCCTCCAATCTTTGGAAAAGCCAGGCCCTTTCGGGCCAGAGGACGAGCTTCTTGTAGGGGAAGCGGGGGGGCCTTTTGGGAAAGCGGGCCGGGGGGGTGCCGGTGCGCCTCAGAACCTCCAGGGCCCGCACCAGGCGCCGGGGGTTCTTCCCCACGCGGAAGGCGTCCTCTGGGCTTTCCCGGGAAAGCTCCTCCCATAGAGCCTGAAAGCCCCGCTCCCTAAGCTCCCGCCAAAGGGCCTCCTGGACCCCGGGGTCGGGTGGGGGGAGGTCGTGGAGCCCCTCGGAGAGGGCCCGGATGTAGTACCCCGTTCCCCCCACCACCAAGGGGAGGCGCCCCCTGGCCCTCACCTCGGCGATGGCTTCTTCCGCCAGGTCCAGAAACCGGGCCACGCTCATGGCCTCGTAGGGCTCCAGGACGTCCACTAGGTGGTGGGGCACCCGCGCCCTTTCCCCAGGAGAGGGTTTGTCCGTGCCGATGTCCAGGCCCCGGTAGACCATGGTGGCGTCCGCGGAGATGACCTCGAGGGGCAACTCCTCCCCAAGCCTCAAGGCGAGGAGGGTCTTGCCGCTACCCGTGGGCCCGGCGAGAACGGGGACGGCCTCCACATCCCTTATGCTAAGGGCATGTTGGAGCGCCTGGACCGCCTGGAAACCCTGCGGAAGCTAAAAGAACTGCAAGACCGCATCGCCGAGCTGGCCTACCGGCTTACCGGCGAGGAGCCCGCCGCCTGGGTCCCCAGGGTGGACCTCCTGGAGGACGAGGACCACTACATCCTCCTGGTAGACCTCCCTGGGGTGCGGCCCGAGGACCTGGAGCTTCTCGAGGAAGGGAACCGGGTGACCCTGGCCGGGGTGCGCCACCCCCTTCCCGGCACCTACCTCCTGGAGGAGCGGCCCATGGGCACTTTCCGCCGCACCCTGGACCTGCCCGGGCCCATTGAGGAGGGCACCGCCCAGGCCGCCCTACGGCAGGGCGTGCTGGAGGTTCGCTTCCGGAAGCGCCCGGGCACCCCCCTTCCCGTGGCTCAATAGACCACCTGGTGGCAGGCCCGGCACCGGGGCTCGTAGTGCTCTTCAGCCCCCACCAAGATCACGGGATCCGTGTACCGGGCCGGTTGACCGTTCACCAGGCGCTGGGTTCGGGTGGCGGGAGCGCCGCACCGGGGGCAGATCGCGGTGAGCTTCTCCACGAACTCCGCCCGGGCTAGGAGCTCGGGCATGATGCCGAAGGGCTCCCCCCGGAAGTCCAGGTCCAGCCCTGCCAGGATCACCCGCACCCCCCTTTGGGCCAGGCGTTCCACCAGGGGAAGGAGTTCCCTGTCTAAGAACTGGGCCTCGTCCACCGCCACCACGTCGGGAAGGGGGTCTAGGTGGGCTTCCATCTCCTTTGCGCGTTCCACGGGGATGGCCTCCACCCTCTTTCCATCGTGGCTTACCACATGGGCCTGGTGGTAGCGGTCGTCCAGCCGGGGCTTGAAGACCACCACCCGCTGCCTGGCGATGAGGGCCCGCTTGACCCGGCGGATGAGCTCCTCGCTCTTGCCGGAGAACATGGGGCCGGCGATGACCTCAATCCAACCCTGGCGGTGGAGTATAGGGGGCATGGACTCCTCCTCATGGAGAAGCTTAAAGGCAACCTGGGGGCCTTAGGCCCCCAGGTCCAGCGAGCCCCTACCGCCCCTTGCGGTAGGAGTCCCCGTAGCGGCGCTGGAAGCGCTCTACCCTACCCTCCGTGTCCACGAACCGCTGCTGGCCCGTGTAGAAGGGGTGGCACTTGCTGCAGACCTCCACGTGGATCTCGGGCCTCACCGAATAGGTGTGGATGACGTTGCCGCAACCGCAGACGATGCGGGCGGGAACCAGCTTCGGGTGGATGCCTTCTTTCACGCTTGCCTCCTCCCGCACGGTCTTGGCCGTGCGAAAACCATCTCCCAGTCTAAGGGCGGAAAGCCCAAGAAGCAAGGCCTAAGTGCCCACACCTCGGCTTCGCAACACGGGATGCCCAAGCTTTTGCTTTAGGAAAGCCCTTTTGGGGCCCCCACCGCGGCAAAAGCCGCGGTGGGGTACTTAGCGGGGCGGGGGAAGGCGCCGCCAAGGGGGGCCCCAAAGCCGCCGCCTGAGCCCCTGCCAGGCTCCGTACCCCAGGCCGACCAACAGGGCCACCGCCGCCAAAAGCCAGACCAGGCCCAGCACCGCAAGACCCAACAGGGCCAGGAGGAGAAGCCCAAGGGCGTACCAAGGAACCCTCACCTCCCCATCTTAGGCCAGGTTTGTGCTAAAATGATGAACGCCCCAGGGCAGGGGTGCGGTCGCGCCTGGAGGCCGAAACCTCCGGGTGAGGAAAGTCCGGGCACCATAGGGCAGGGTGCCAGCTAACGGCTGGGCGGGGCAACCCGACGGAAAGTGCCACAGAGAAGAGACCGCCAGCGGCCGGGGCTTCCCCGGCGCGGGCAAGGGTGAAACGGTGGGGTAAGAGCCCACCGCCTGGCCTGGCAACAGGCTGGGGCACGGCAAACCCCACCCGGTGCAAGGCCCGGTAGGCAGGGAGGGCTTGCCCGGCCCGTGAGAACCTGCGGGATGGGCCGCTTGAGGCCGGTGGCGACACCGGTCCCAGAGAGATGACCGCAAAAACAGAACCCGGCTTACGCCCTGCCCTGGCTCCCCTCGAGGCCTGCCTCGGGGGGATGGTTTATGCCGGCTTACCCCCCTCTTGCACCCCCCAAGGCAGGAGCGATAACACCGCAAAGCGCTAAGCGCCCGCACCTTGGCTTTGCCACATGGGATGCCCAAGCTTTGGCTTTAGGAAAGCCCTTTTGGGGCCCCCGCCGCGGCGGGGTACTTAGAACAAGGGGTCCATATCCCCATTCCGCTTCGCCGTCCGCACCTCTTTGCGCTCGTAGCTCACGTTGAGGCTACCTACGGGAAGGTGGGGGCGCTTTCCCGCAAGAAGGTCCTCCACGGTGAGAATCTGGAGCCTGGGGTAGGACTGGCTTCCCCATCGGTACAGGCCCGCCTTGGCCGCTTCTTCCCGCATGCCCTTGGTGGGCTCGCTGAGGGTGATGAGGAGGCCGAAGGCCGCCTTCTCCCTCTCCATCACGCCCCGAAGGTCCCGCACCATGCTAGGGGCGAGGCGCTCCCCGCCCTTCACCTGGACCACGGCCTTCTCCAGCTTGTTTCCCGCCGGGTCCCGGAAGAAGAGCATGCCGTCAATCCCGGTGTCCCCTCCCCTTTTGCCTCTCTTGGGGTCCCCGTAGGGCTGAGCCCCGACTAGGCCCAGGGCCCAGAGCTGGAACTGGTGGGGGTCCTTTCCGAAAAGAAAGCGGGCGCTTTCCAGGTCCTTGGGCGTCCCCAGGACCTCGTAGTCCTTCCCCGGCTCCAGGCCAAAGTCCCGCTTGAGCCGGGCTTGGATGAGGGTGATGGCGAGGTGGGTGATGTCAATCCCGATCCAGCCGCGCCCAAGCTCCTCGGCGGCGGCCAGGGCCGTGCCGCACCCGCAGAAAGGGTCCAGGACCACGTCCCCGGGGTTGGAGCTGGCCTGGAGGATGCGCTTGAGCAGGGCCACGGGCTTCTGGGTGGGGTAGCCCAAGCGCTCTTTGGATTGGTGGCTTAGCGGGGGAATGTCGGTGATAACATCTTGGATAGGAGTTCCGCGGTAGGCTTCCAGATACCGCTTATACTCGGGAATCCCACCTTCCTTTTTCGGCCAATGAATAAGCCCTGCAGCATCAAGCAAATCAAGGCGCTCTTGAGGTGAAAGCTCCTCCCAGTTCGGTGGCAGAACGAACCATTCGGGTAGGGCATCTGGGTCTGGTACAGCCCAGTGCCGGTTAGAACGGCTTGGGTTAATCCCACGCCAAGGCTGACCCGAAGGCCCAGCAGAAGCTCCTGGACCAGTAAGCGTAACTGTACGATAGATACCCCGCTCATCTTTGTGCCGATAAAACTTTTTCACATAATCTTCTGAGGGGGGCTCAAAGGTTTGGTTCCACGTGTATTTGTCGGTCTTGGTGTAAAAAAGAATGGTGTCGTGTACTCGCGCCCAACGCTGTGCTCCCCCGTGAGCGAAGGTTCGCTTCCAAATGACCTCGTTGCGGAAGTTCCTGGGTCCGAAGATCTGGTCCAGGATGACCTTAAGGTAGTGGCTCGCTGTGGGGTCGCAATGCAGGTAAAGGCTCCCCGTGGGCTTGAGGACCCGGTGAAGCTCCAGAAGGCGCACCGCCATCATCACCAGGTAGGCCGAGAGGTCGTTCTTGCCCAGGGAGCGCACCATGAACTCCAAGAACTCACCCAGCCTTCCGTGGCGTTTTCTGTGGCGTTCCAGGACCTCACCCAAGGCCCGCTCGCTCTCCTCACCCCAGCTCCACGTGTCCTCAAAGGCCTTGATCTGGGCGCCTGGCCCCTTCCCCGAGTGCTCCCGGAAGATAACGTTGTAGTCGGCCTTGGAGTTGAACGGAGGGTCAAGGTAAACCAGGTCCACGCTCTCGTCGGGGATGTGCTCCCGAAGGACCTCGAGGTTGTCACCAAAGTATAGACGCCTCTCCATAAGCCAGTCCCCCTTCCAGGGGCCCCAGGGCGGGGCGTAAGCCGGGTTCCCGGGGCACCCCTATTCTACCATTGGGGGAAGCATTGGGGAAATCGCTCACGCTCCGGTTCAAAACCCAAAGCCGGGCCGCCCCCACCCCGGGCCTTTCAGGGGCCTTCTAGGGGCGCAGAAGCCCATCCGCCGGGAAGGGCCGGACCGGCAAAACGAGGGGGGCCGGGCTGGCCCCGGCCCCCTCCTTCCCCGCCCTCAGAGGCCAAGCCGCTGGAGGAAGGCCTCCCAGGTCTCGGGCACGGGAAACCCCTGGGCCGCAAGCCTCGCCCTCTCGGCAAACACCTCCCGGGCCAGGGCCAAAGCGGCCTCCCGGTCCTCCCGGGCCGCGTCCCGGAGGTAGCGGCGGAAGGGGGTCCACTCCTCCACGGCGTCTAGGAGCTCGTCCGGGTCGGTTTCCTCCTCCAAGAGCCCCCGCACCCAGTCCACGTAGGCGCGGGCCAGCTGGAGGGGGCGGTAAGCCAGGGCGGCGTCCTGAGCCACGTCACTTCCTCCCAGGGGATGTCCAGCTCCTTTAGGGCGTCCACGCTGTACCCGGTCACCAGCGTCCCGCTGTGGAAGGAGTATACCACGAACCAGGGGGCCCCAAGCGGAGAGGGTCATCCCCACGTGCGTGGGGACTACACGCTGTTGCGGTTTATGCCCTCCCAAATGGTCGGGTCATCCCCACGTGCGTGGGGACTACGGATGAGGCGCACCACTATGTGGATTCGCGCGCCGGGTCATCCCCACGTGCGTGGGGACTACGCCGGTATCACCGTCTACCGCCTCGCTCGGATTCGGGTCATCCCCACGTGCGTGGGGACTACGGTGGACCCGCTCAGGGCTCTGGAGACGTATCGGGTCATCCCCACGTGCGTGGGGACTACCCTTCCGTTCCTCCGGGGGGAGGGGGGTGGTCCGGGTCATCCCCACGTGCGTGGGGACTACTCCAATGTTGACGATGTGGCCCCGAGTAGCAAGCGGGTCATCCCCACGTGCGTGGGGACTACGCGGATTTTCAGCCTAGCCATCTAGCACCTCCTGGGTCATCCCCACGTGCGTGGGGACTACCCAAGGGGCCTCCTTGGGGGCCGTGGCGGGGGCCGGGTCATCCCCACGTGCGTGGGGACTACGGAAGGTAGGGGAGGTGGACGCTCACCTGGTACTCCGGGTCATCCCCACGTGCGTGGGGACTACAAGAGTTTCAGGAAAAAAGAAAGGCTCCACATAGGGTCATCCCCACGTGCGTGGGGACTACAAAAAGAGGATATCCCCGATGACGTGTACCTCCGGGTCATCCCCACGTGCGTGGGGACTACCTTTCCTCGGCCACCAGCCGAATAAACTCCCCCGGGTCATCCCCACGTGCGTGGGGACTACGGCAACCCCGCCCCTAGGAAAGCAGCCTCTGGCCGGGTCATCCCCACGTGCGTGGGGACTACACCACAGGCACCAACTACCACACACCTATCCCCGGGTCATCCCCACGTGCGTGGGGACTACGTCCCCGTGCGGCGCTCGGGACCACCGGAACCCGGGTCATCCCCACGTGCGTGGGGACTACCGCTGAGTAGCCAGATAGACGTCCACGCCCACCGGGTCATCCCCACGTGCGTGGGGACTACGCTCACATAGATTTGCCTTCCTACAAAGCCTTCCGGGTCATCCCCACGTGCGTGGGGACTACTGCTGCCCTTCCGGGCGCATGGGTTATTGCCCCGGGTCATCCCCACGTGCGTGGGGACTACATAAAGAGGTTGTATGGTCACTTTGGTAGGTACGGGTCATCCCCACGTGCGTGGGGACTACCGAACGCGAGTCCACATAATGATGGGCCTCATCGGGTCATCCCCACGTGCGTGGGGACTACATGGCGTACTCTGTGCGCGATTGGTCGGTCGCCCGGGTCATCCCCACGTGCGTGGGGACTACCGCCATCCTCAACACCCAAGCTCCGGAAGAACGCGGGTCATCCCCACGTGCGTGGGGACTACCTCGCCGTGGGCTAGCAGAACGATTCCGCGTCCGGGTCATCCCCACGTGCGTGGGGACTACGTCAGTCCTTTGAGTTCCTGGATTTGCGCATACGGGTCATCCCCACGTGCGTGGGGACTACAACCAGCCAGCGCCGCCGCATAGCTTCAGCCCCGGGTCATCCCCACGTGCGTGGGGACTACACATGACCAGGACGGCAAAAACACTCTGCTACCCCCCTTTATGTGTCTTTTTGGGAGTTATGGCAGGTAAGCTTTCAAGTTCCCCAGCCCCCTGGCAGAAATGAGGGCTATTCCCACCATAGCACACCCAGCGCCGTCCGCAAGCCGGACAGGAGAAACCAAAGCGGCGCAAAGTGGGCGAAGTTCCCTCCGCTCAAGCCACCGGAATAGCCTCCTCAGCCAGGGTGGGGTGTAAGTGGGACTTAGGTGGGAGAGAGTGGAAATCTGTGGGGAATACGTGCTATACTCCCGGCGTAAAGCCTCGTCTGGGTAAGGTCCTTACCCCCTAAACCCAAGGGGCGGACCCCAGCGAAGGTGGGAGCGGGTGGGAAATGCCCTTCGGTGAGTACCAGTACAGCCTGGACGACAAGGGACGGGTGGTCATCCCCGCCCCCTTCCGGGACTTTCTGGAAGACGGCCTGGTGCTCACCCGCGGGATGGAAGGGTGCCTTTACATCTTTCCCTCCGACCGCTGGCGCAAGATCGAAGAGCAGCTGGTCAACCTTCCCCTCACCGATGCCGAAGCCCGCGCCTTCGTCCGCTTCTTCTACTCGGGAGCCCACAAGACCCGAATGGACAACGCCAGCCGGGTCCTGATCCCCCCTCCCTTGCGCCAGTTCGCCGGGCTCCAGGAAGGGGGCGAGGTGGTGGTGGCCGGAGCCCCGGGCAGGCTGGAGATCTGGAGCCAGGAACGCTGGTGGAAGACCATCGAAGAAATTATGCGCCACCCACCGGCCCCCGAGGCGCTCAAGGGACTCATTGGGTAGGTATTTATGAAGACCGTTGCCCAGCACATTCCCGTCCTGTACCAAGAAGCCCTGGACTTCCTGAGGGTAGAACCCGGCAAGGTGTACGTGGACGCCACCCTGGGAGGCGCTGGCCACGCCCGGGGCATCCTGGAGCGGGGAGGGCTGGTCCTGGGACTGGACCAGGACCCCGAAGCCGTGTCTCGGGCCCGGGCCTTGGACCTCCCTGGCCTCGGGGTGTACCGGGCCAACTTCCGCCACTTAAAGGCGGTGCTCCACCAAGCGGGGGTGGAAGAGGTGGCGGGAATCCTGGCGGACCTCGGGGTCTCCAGCTTCCACTTGGACGACCCCAGGCGGGGCTTCAGTTACCAGAAGGAAGGCCCCCTGGACATGCGCATGGGGGAGGAGGGCCCCACAGCAGAGGAGGTGGTGAACACCCTGCCCCTGGAGGAGCTTTACCGCATCCTCCGGGACCTGGGAGAGGAAAAGCAGGCCTGGCGCGTCGCCAAGGCCATCGTGGAAGCGAGGAGGAAGAAACCCATCCAGACCACCACGGAACTGGCGGAAATCATCCGCCAGGCAGTGGGCTTCCGCAAGGCCGGGCACCCCGCCCGCAAGACCTTCCAGGCCCTGCGCATGTACGTGAACGACGAGCTTGGCGCCCTGGAGGAGTTTCTCGCGCAGGCCGCCGAGGTCCTGGCCCCAGAGGGGCGGCTTGTGGTCATCGCCTTCCACTCCCTCGAGGACCGATTGGTGAAGCGGTTCCTAAAGGCGAGCGGCCTCAAGGTAATCACCAAAAAGCCCGTGCTCCCCTCCCCAGAGGAGGTAGCGCGAAACCCCCGCGCCCGGAGCGCCAAGCTGCGGGCGGCGGAGAAGGAGGCGGCATGAGGGCGGCCCTGCGCTTTGGCCTCCTGTACCTCTTGGCCCTCCTCCTCCTCTTCGCCGCAGGCCACCGCAACCAGATGGAAAAGGCCCGCCTGGCCCGGATGGAGGAGCGCTTGAAACACCTCAAAGCCCAAGAGGAGTCCCTTCTTAAAGAAGCCTGGCGCCTAAGCCAGCCCCACCGGGTGCTGGAGTGGGCGGAGAAGGAAGGGTTTGTACCCATGAGCCGGGGGAGGTGGGAGCGGTGACCGCGGGCGCCAACCGGGTGCCTTTGGTCTTCCTGGGGATGGGCCTCTACCTCGCCCTTTTGGCCCTGGGGGTCTACGCCCTAGTGAGCCGGGGGCCGAGGCCAGTCCCTCCGCCCCCGTCCCCGCCCCCTTTGCGGGGCAACCTCTACGCCGCCGACGGCACCCCTCTGGCGGTGAGCCTCGAGGGGGGGCGGTACTACCCCCTGGGGAAGAGCGCAAGCCAGCTTTTGGGCTTCGGCGAGCGGGCCTCTGGCCGGGGCCTGGAAGGGCTGGAGCGGGACCTGAACGCCGCCCTCTCGGAAGGGCGCTCCTTCACCCTTACCCTGGACCCGTGGATCCAGGCCCTGGCGGAACGCGCCCTCTGGAAGGGGCTGGAACGAAGCCGGGGAGCCTTTGCCACCCTCCTCGTCCTGGACCGGAAAGGAAGGCTTTTGGCCGTGGCCAACGCCCCGGCCTTTGACCCCATGGGCCCGCGCAAGGACCCGGAACAGGACCTCTCCTGGCGCAACCACGCCTTCCTGGTGGCCTTGGAGCCGGGTTCCACCATGAAGGCCCTCACCGCCGCCATGCTCCTGGAAGAGGGAGCGGCCCGCCTTTCCACCCCGGTGGAGGCCCCCATGCGGCGGAAGGTGGAAGGGTGGGTTATCCGCGACGCCGTGCCCCACCCCCCTAGGCTCACCCTGGCCGAGGTGCTGAAATATTCCTCAAACGTGGGGATCAGCCTTCTGGCCGAGGGCATCCCCAAGGAAACCTTTTATCGCTATATGGAGAAACTCCACCTCACCGACCCTAGGCCCCTCCCCGGGGTGCGCACCGCCCCTCCCCTGATCAAGCCCCCGGAGGCGTGGGGCCGGGTCAACTACGCCAACCACGCCTTCGGCCAGGGCTTTCTCATCACCCCTCTGCACCTGGCGGCCGCCTTCGCCGCCCTGGTGGACGGGGTCTACCGCACCCCCCAGCTCTTCCAGGGCCAAAAGGCCAGGGAAGAGCGGGTCTTCTCCGCGGAAACGGCGCAGGCCGTCCGCCAAGCCCTGGAGGAGGCCCTGGCCCCCAGGGCCGCCCTTCCCGGCTACCCCTTGGCGGGCAAGACCGGCACCGCTCAGGTGGTGGTCCAGGGCCGTTACTCCCAGGAGGTCTTCACCGCCTGGTTCGCCGGGTTCGTCCCCGGGGACGCCCCCCGGTACACCGTGGTGGTGGCCGTCCACCACCCCAAGGGCGAGATCCACGGAAGCCTGGTGGCCGCCCCCATCTTCCGGGAGGTGGCCGCCGGCCTCTTTGCCTATGCGGGTCTTCCCCCCTATGCTGAGGGGCGGTGAGGCAGTGGTGCAAGATGCGCACGTTAGGGAAGTGACGCCGGAATGGGTGGCCGAGGCCACGGGGGGGAGGCTATACCCCGGGGGCCAGCCCGTGGTTGACCTCCACTGGGACAGCCGGGCCGTGGGGCCGGGGTTCCTCTTCGTGGCCCTGCCTGGAAGCCGCACCCACGGGCGGGCTTACGCCAAGGAGGCCTTGGCCAAAGGGGCCCACCTGGTCCTCTCCGACCGCCCGGGGGAGGCCACGGTGGAGGTGGCGGACACGGGCCTGGCCTTGCTCAGGCTGGGGCGGGCCCTGCGGGAGCTTTTCCCGGGGAAGGTGGTGGCCGTGGGGGGGAGCACGGGGAAGACCACCACCAAGGAGGCCCTGGCCCAGGGTCTGGGCTTCCCCGCCCCTTCCGGCAACCTGAACACCGCCCCGCCCCTGGCCCGCTTCTTCCTCACCCTGCCTAAGGAGGCCCCGGGGGCCGTGTTGGAGCTCGGGGTGGACCGGGTGGGGGAGATGGAGGGGCTCATGGCGCTCTCCCGCCCCGAGCTTTCCGTCCTCACCGCCTTGGGGGAGGAACACCTCCTGGCCTTCGGGGACCTAAGAGGCGTGGTACGGGAGGAAGCCCGGCTTCTGGAAGCCCCCCTGGCCCTGGTGAGCCTCCAGGCCCGGGGGGTTCTGGAAGGCTTCGGCTACCGGGGGAGCTGGCCTACCTACGGCTTCGGGGAAGCCAGCTTCCGGGGAGAGGCCTTGGAGCTCCTGCCCCAAGAAAGCCGCTTCCGCTACCGGGGACGGAGAATCCGGGTCCCCTACCCCGGTTTGGGCCCGGCCTTGGGGGCCTTGGCCGCCTTGGCGGTGGCCGAGCTCCTGGGGGAGGAGGTGGAGGCGGTGGCCGAGAGGCTTTCCCGCCTGGTCCTGCCCCCCGGGCGGATGGAGAGGCGGGAGATGGGGGGCGTGGTCTTCCTCCACGACGCCTACAACGCCAATCCCCTCTCGGTGAAGGCGGGCCTCGCCTGGCTTGCCGCCCAGCCCGGGCGCAAGTGGGCGGTGCTGGGGGAGATGAAAGAGCTCGGCGGGTTGGCGGAAAAGCTCCACCTGGAGGTGGCGGAGGAGGCGGCCCGCCTGGGTCTGAAGCCCCTCTACCTGGGGACCCACGCCCGGGCCCAGGCCGCCCTGGGGGGCGAGGCGGTGGAAACCCTGGAGGAGGCCCTTCTCTGGCTCAAGGCCCGGGTGGCCCCGGGGGACCTGGTGTACCTGAAGGCCTCGAGGGTCCTCGGCCTGGAAAGGATCCTGGAGCTATGGGACGCCTAAGCCCCCTTCTCCTCCTCGCGGCCTGCGCCCCCCTCCAGGCCCAAGCGCCCCTCCTCCCCTACCCCGGCGGGTTCGCCCAGGGGGGCTTGGTCTCGGGCCGCTTCCAGGTGGTCCTCCCCGGCCCTCCCCTCTTCCTGGACGCCAGCAAAACCGCCCTCTACGCCGCCTACCCCTACCAGCTTTGGATCTACGAAGGGGGTTCCCTACAAAGCCTCCCCCTCCCCGGGGTCCCCCGCTTCCTCCGGGCCACCCCGAGGCTCGTGGTGGGGCTGGAAGGAGCCATCTGGACGGAGAAAGGCCTTTACCCCTACCCCGCCTACGATGCCCTCTTGGGGGAGGAAGGCCTCTACCACGTGGACGGGAAGGGCCTCTACCGGGATGGCGCCCTCCTGGCCCGCGGAAACTTCCGCCAGGTGGTGGCCTGGGAGGGCCAGGTGGTGGCCCTGGGAGAAGAGGCCCTCTTCTACCCGGAAGGGCGCCTCCTCCCCCTTCCCCGCCCCGCCCGCAAGGCCCAAGGGGGGGCGTGCGGGGCGGTGGCCCTTCTGGACCAGGTCTACCTGGTGCGCCCCGAGGGGGCGAGGCCCTTGGCCGAGGCCCAGGACTTCGCCGCCTTCGGAGAAGCCCTCTACCTCGCCCCCCAGGGAGCGGTACGGTCGTGCAAGGAGGTGGCATGGCCCTAGCCCTCGTCCTGTCCTGGCTTCTCACGGCGGTCTGGATCTCCTTGATGAAAGGCCTGGGCCTGGGGAAAAGGGTGCGCCAGGACGGCCCCCAAAGCCACCTGGCCAAGGAGGGGACCCCCAGCATGGGCGGGGTGGCCTTCCTCCTGGCCGCCTTCCTGGCCTACCTGGCCTCGGGAAAGGACGCCTTCTTTGGGCTTTGGCTCCTCGGCCTCGGCTTCGCCCTCCTGGGCTTGGTGGACGACCTCTCGGGGAGCCTCGCCCGCCCCTTACGGGCCCGGGAGAAACTCGCCTTCCAAGGGCTCATGGCCCTGGTCTTCGCCCTGTGGGCCGTCCGACAGGTGGCCTACACTCCCTGGCCCCTCTTGGACGTCCTCCTCATCCTCCTCGCGGTGGTGGGGGCGGCCAACGCCTTCAACTTCACCGATGGCCTGGACGGGCTCCTGGCCTCGGTAACGGCGGTGATCCTTCTTCCCTTCTACCCCTACCCCTTCGCCCAGACCCTCCTGGGAGGGGTCCTGGGGTTCCTCTGGCACAACGCCCCCCGGGCCAAGGTCTTCATGGGGGACACGGGGAGCCAGGCCCTGGGGGCCATGGTGGCGGGGCTTTTCGTGGTCACGGGTAAGCTTTGGCTTCTGCCCCTTGTGGCCATCGTCCCGGTGTTGGAGGTGCTTTCCGTGGTGGCCCAGGTCCTTTACTTCCGGCGCACGGGGAAGAGGCTTTTCCGCATGAGCCCCCTGCACCACCACCTGGAGCTTTCCGGCTGGGAGGAGGCCAAGATCGTCTTCCGCTTCGCCCTCCTCACCGCCCTGGCCACCGCCTTGGCCTTTGGAGGTGGGGCATGATCCTGGTCTATGGTCTTGGGCGAAGCGGCCTGGGGGTGCTCCGCTTCCTTAAGCGGCGGGGGATGCCCGCCCGCTTCTACGACGACCGGCCCAAGGAGGAGGAGGTGGCGGAGGCCCTGGCCCTGGGCTTCTCCCCGGACTGGGGCCTCGAGGGCACCTACGCCGAGGTGGTGGCCGCCCCCGGGGTGCCCCTCACCCACCCCCACCTGGAGGCGCTGAGGGCAAGGGGCGCAAGGGTGCTGGGGGAGGCGGAGCTCGCCTACCGGCTCTCGGAAACCCCCATCGTGGGGATCACCGGCACGGCGGGCAAGACCTCCACCACCCTCTTCACCGCCCACCTCCTTCAGGGGCAAGGGCTTAAGGCCCTCCCTGGGGGCAACGTGGACCCACCTTTGGTGGAAGTGGTAGACCAGGCCGAGGTGGCGGTGGCCGAGCTCTCCAGCTTCCAGCTGGAACGCGTCCACGCCTTCCGGCCCCGGGTGGCCGTCCTCCTGAACCTGGGGGTAGACCACCTGGACCGGCACGGGAGCCTCGAGACCTACCACGCCGCCAAGCTCAACCTCCTCAAGAACCTGACCCCGGAAGACGCCGTGGTCTACAATTTGGAGGACCCCAAGGTGAGGAAGGGGGCCGAGGCCACCCCCGCCCGGCCTTACCCTTTCCTACCCCAAGCGAGCCCCCGGGAGACGAACCTCGAGGCCGCCCTCCAGGCCACCCGGGCCTACCTGGACCTCCTCGGGCGGCCCCTGGAGGAAAAGGCCCTGAGGGAGAGCCTCAAGACCCTCCCCGAGCCCCCCCACCGCTTCCAGGTCTTCGCCCGCAAGGGACAGGTGGTCTTCATAGACGACTCCATCGCCACCCGCACCCCCGCCGTGGCCGCCGCCCTAAGGGCCGCCCCCGCCCCCATCGCCTGGATCCTGGGCGGGGAGGACAAGGGGGCGGACCTTTTGAGCCTCAAGGCCCTCCTCCCCCGGGTGCGGGTGATCCTGGCCATCGGCCGGGACGGCCCCCGGATGGTCGAGGCCTTGGGGGAAGGGGTGGAGGTGGTGGTCATCGGGGAAAAGGAGGGCAGGAAGGCCCTGAAGCGGGCGGTGGAGGAAGCCCTTAAGCGCTTGGAAGCGGGAAGCGTGCTCCTGGCCCCGCTGGGGGCGAGCTTTGACCAGTTCCGGGACTACCAGGACCGGGCCCGGGCCTTCCGGGAAGCGGTCTTCGCCTTGGGAGGGGAACCATGGACCCCACCCTCCTCTTAAGCGGCCTGCTCCTCCTGGCCTTTGGCCTCCTGGGGGTGGGGGTAGCCGAGCCTGGCCTCCTGGAAGACCACCTCCTCAGGGTGGGGCTCGCCCTTCTGGCCATGCTTGGGGGAAGCCTCCTTTCCGTGAGGTTCCTCTTGCGGCACGCCCTGGCCCTCCTTCTCCTGAACCTCCTCCTCTTGGTCCTGGTCCTCCTGGTGGGGGACGGGCCCATGGGGGTGCGGCGTTGGTTTGACCTGGGGCCCTTCGCCTTCCAGCCCTCGGAGCTGGCCAAGATCGCCCTGGTCCTGTACCTGGCCTCCTTCGTGGACCGCAAGGGGGAAGACTACCCCATTCTCGGCCCCGCCCTCCTGGTGGGCAGCATGGTGGGGCTGGTGCTGGTGGAGCCGGACTTCGCCACGGCCCTTTTCCTCTTCCTCCTGGGGACCTCCCTCTTCGTCCTGGCCGAGGTGCCCTGGCGGCGGCTCATCGCCATAGGCCTTGCGGGCTTCCTGGTCCTCACCCCCTTTTCCGGGGCTTACCTGAACCGCTTCCGCTACGTCTCCGAGCGCTTCAGCGGCTTTCTCAGCTACCTAAAGGGGGAGGCCCGGCCCGAGGAAACCGCCTACCAGGTCCTCCAGGCGCAGAAGGCCATCCTCCTAGGAGGTCCTTTCGGGCAGGGGCCCGGAGGAAGCCTTCCCCACCTGCCCGAGGCCCACAACGACATGGTCTTCGCCAGCGTGGTCTTCGCCACGGGGTGGCTTGGGGGGCTCGTGGTCCTCTTCCTCTATGGCCTCCTCTTCCTCCGGGGGCTGTCCCTGGCCCTGAAGCTAGGGGGGGCGGAGGGCCTGGTGGCCCTGGGCCTCACCCTGTACCTGGTCCTGCAGGCCGCCCTCAACATCGGGGTAACCTTGGGCTTCCTCCCCGTCACCGGGGTGCCTTTGCCCCTGGTTTCCTACGGGGGAAGCTCCCTCTTGGTCTCGGGCCTGGCCCTGGGCCTTCTCCTTAGCCTGGCCCGGAAGGCCATGGGCAAGGGGGTGAGGGAATGGTTCTCCTGACCGGGGGGGGCACCGGGGGGCACCTCTTCCCCGCCCTGGCGGTGGCCGAGGAGCTTGGGCGGCGGGGGCATGAGGTCTTCTACCTGGGGGCCCTGGGGGGCCTCGAGGCCCGCCTCCTCCCCAAGACCCCCATCCCCCACGCCCTCGTCCCCGCGGGCAAGCTGGACCGGAGCGCCCTGAGGCCGAAGGAAGCCTGGCGGCTCCTCCTGGGCCTCCTGGCCGCCCGGGGGGTCCTTCGGGCCAAGCGGCCCAAGGCGGTGCTCTCCACCGGGGGCTACGCGGGGTTTCCCGCCGCCTTCGCGGCGGAGCTCATGGGGATTCCCGTCCTCCTCCACGAGCAAAACGCCAAGCTGGGCCTGGCGGTGAGGCTCCTCGCGCCTTTAAGCCGGGGGCTCGCCCTGAGCGTGCCCCTTCCCCTCGCCCCTGGGCTTGCCACCAAGGCCCGGGTGGTGGGCTACCCGGTGCGGGAGGTGCGCTTCCCCAAGGCCGAGGCCAAGGCCCGCCTGGGCTTTGACCCGGGAAAGCCCCTCCTTTTGGTCCTTGGGGGAAGCCAGGGGAGCCTGGAGCTCAACGAGCGGCTCCCCCCCCTCCTCAGGCCCCTGGGCCTTCCCGTCCTCCACCAGGTGGGGGAGAGGTGGCTGGAGCGGTACCGCCACCTGGAGGGGGAAGGCTACCGCGTGGCGGGCTTCGTGGACGGACCCCTGGCCATGAGCGCCGCCGACCTCCTCCTGGCCCGGGCCGGGGCGGGCACCTTGGCCGAGGCCGCCTTCCACCGGCTCCCCGCCCTCCTCTTCCCCCTTTCTCCCCGCCTGGACGGGGGGGCGCAACGGGCCAACGCCCTGGCCTACCAGAAGGCCGGGGCCGCCCGGCTCGGGGACTACCCCAGGCTCGCCCAGCAGGTGGAGGAGATGCTCCGCAACCCCGAACCCTACCGGGAGGCCATGGGCTCCCTCTCCCCCGAGGGGGCGGCGGGCCGCCTCGCAGATTGGCTGGAGGAGTTCCTATGAAACGGGTGCACGTCATGGGCATAGAAGGGGTGGGGATGAGCGCCCTGGCCCGCCTTCTTCTGGCGGAAGGGGTGGAGGTGACGGGGTGCGACCTCGCCCCGGGGAAGCGGGCCACGGCCTTGGGGGTGCCGGTCCACGCCGGGCACGACCCGGAGCACCTAAAGGAGGAGGACACCCTGGTGGTCCCCACGCCCATTCCCCAAGACCACCCCGAGGTGGTGGCCGCCAGGGAGCGGGGCCTTAGGGTCTTGAGGCGCATGGAGCTTCTGGCCCAGCTCCTGGCCCAAGGGCCTTCCCTGGGGGTCACGGGAACCCACGGCAAGACCACCACCACGGGGATGCTGGCCAGCATCCTCCTCGCCGCGGGGCTGGACCCCTGGGTGCTCCTCGGAGGGGAGCTTTCCCTCCTGCCCGGGAACGCCCGCCACGGCCTGGGCCCCCGCCTGGCCGAGGTGGACGAGTCCGACCCCCTGTTCCGGGAGGTGAGGGTGGAGATCGCCGTGGCCACCAACCTCGAGGCCGACCACGTGGCCCCCCCGGGGCACCGAGCCCCCAACTACCACGGGAGCCTGGAGGAGCTCAAGGCCGCCCTGCGGGGCTTTCTGGAAGGGGCAAAGGTGGTGGTGGTCCCCGCCTCCGATCCCCTGCTCCTAGAGCTCTCCCAGGGGCTACCCCGGAGGACCTTTGGCCCCGGGGGGGAGCTTTCCGCGGAGGAAGCGGAGCTTGGCCCCTCGGGGAGCCGCTTCCTCCTGGTCCACCGGGGAAGGGCCTTGGGAGAGGCCAGGCTCCAGGTCCCGGGGAGGCACAACATCCAAAACGCCCTGGCCGCCGCCCTGGCCGCCCTGGCCCTGGGCGTGGCCCCCGAGGCCGTTCTGGAGGGGCTCGCCCGCTTCCCCGGGGTGGGGCGGCGCTTCCAGCGGGTGGGGGAGGTGCGGGGGGCCCTGGTGGTGGACGACTACGCCCACCACCCCACGGAGGTGCGGGCCACCCTCGAGGCGGCGGGCCACCTCGGGCGGCGCCTCCGGGTCCTCTTCCAGCCCCACCGCCTCCTGCGCACGGAAAGCCTCTGGCGGGAGTTCGTGGGGGCCCTATCCTTGGCGGAAGAGGTGGTGGTCCTCCCGGTCTACACCGCCGGGGAGAAGGGAGGGGTTTCTCCGGAGGAGCTGAGCGCGAGGATCGCCGAGGAGCTTCGCCGCCAAGGGGTGGAGGCCCGGCTTCTCGGCAAGGAAGAGGCCCTGGCCTACGCCCGGGCCGCGGCCGCCCCGGGGGACCTTTGGCTTACCCTAGGAGCGGGGGACGTGACCGAGCTCGCCTGGAGGCTCGTCCATGAGGGTTGAGCGGGTGCTCCTCAAGGACTACACCACCCTCGGGGTGGGGGGCCCGGCGGAGCTTTGGACCGTGGAGACCCGGGAGGAGCTCAAGCAGGCCACGGAGGCCCCCTACCGGGTGCTGGGCAACGGCTCCAACCTCCTGGTCATGGACGAAGGGGTGCCCGAGCGGGTGATCCGCCTCGCCGGGGAGTTCCAAACCTACGAGCTGAAGGGGTGGGTGGGGGCGGGGGTCCTGCTCCCCCTTTTGGTGCAGGAGGCGGCCCGGGCGGGGCTTTCCGGCCTCGAGGGCCTCCTCGGCATCCCCGCCCAGGTGGGGGGCGCGGTGAAGATGAACGCCGGCACCCGCTTCGGGGAGATGGCGGACGCCCTGGAGGCGGTGGAGATCTTCCACGACGGGGGCTTTCACGTCTACGCCCCGGCGGAGCTCGGCTTCGGCTACCGCCAAAGCCGCCTTCCCAAAGGAGGGATCGTGACCCGGGTGAAGCTAAAGCTCAAGGAGAGGCCCCGGGAGGAGATCCAAAGGAGGATGGCCGAGGTGGACGCCGCCCGCAAGGGCCAGCCCAAGCGGAAAAGCGCCGGATGCGCCTTCAAAAACCCGCCGGGGCAGTCGGCGGGCAGGCTCATCGACGAAAGGGGCCTCAAGGGGCTCCGGGTGGGGGACGCCATGGTGGCCCTGGAGCACGGGAACTTCATCGTCAACCTGGGCCAGGCCACGGCCAAGGACGTGCTAGAGCTTCTACGGCGCATTCAAGAGGAGCTCCCTTTGGAGCTGGAATGGGAGGTGTGGCCATGAGTTTAGGGAAGTTTCCCCCTCGGAGGCTAGAATGGGCCTCGTGAGGTTTCTCCTCGTCTTCCTCCTCCTCGCCACCCTCTACGTGGCCAGCCTGGTCCTCTTCCCGGTGGAGGAGGTGGAGGTGGTGGGCTTAAAGCACCTCCAAAGGGAAGACGTCCTCGCCCGCGCGGGCCTTTACCCCGGGGAGGCCTGGCTCTGGGTGGGCCCCTCCCGCCTCGCCCCCCTCCGGCAGGACCCCTGGGTGGCGGAGGCCCATCTGGAAAAACCACAGCCGGGAGCGGTGCGCCTCCTCCTCCGGGAACGGGAGCCCTTTTTGCCCTTGGCGGACGGCTCCGCCCTGGCGGAGGACGGCACCCTGCTCCCCGGAGGAGCCCCCTACGCCCCAGGCCCCAGGGTGGAGGGAACGGGCCCCCTGCCCAAAGCGGACCTCCTGGCCCTGGCCCGGGCCTTCCCCAAGGCCAAGAGGCTCAGGTACACCCCGGCGGGCTACTGGGTGGAGGGGGAAGGCGCGACCCTCTTTGCCCCGGAGGTCCGGTTTCTGTTAGAGTATGCTCAAACAGGTGCTCCTTTGCGGGAAGGCCGGATTTACCTGTATTCTTGGGGGGTGAGCGTAGGCCCATGATTATCGCCGGATTGGACGTTGGCACCAGCAAGGTCACCACCGTCATCGGGGAGCTGGCCCCCGATGGCGTTTTGGACATCATCGGGGAGGGCACCGTCCCCTCCCAGGGGCTCAGGCGGGGGGTGGTGGTGAACCTGGAGCGCACCACCGAGGCCATCCGCCAAAGCCTCCACCAGGCCGAGCGGGTGGCCGGGGTTCGGGTGGAGCGGGTGGTGCTGGGGGTGGGGGGACCCCATCTGAAGAGCGTTACCAGCCACGGCCTGGCCGCCATCCGCCGGGGGCAGAGCATCGCCCAGGCCGACGTGGAGCGGGCCATTGAGCAGGCCAAGGCCTATCCCTTTGACACCGAGCTGGAGCTGCTCCACGCCTTGCCCCTGGAGTTCAAGGTGGACGGGCAGGAGGGCATCCGCGACCCCGTGGGCATGGCGGGGGTGCGCCTCGAGGTGGAGGTCCACCTGGTGGCGGCGGGAAGGGGGCCCTTGGCCAACCTCCGCCGGGCGGTGGAGGACGCCGGCCTGGGAATCGAAGCCCTCGTGGCCCAGACCCTGGCCTCGGGCCTCGGGGCCCTGACCCCTGAAGAGGAGCAGATGAACGTTCTGGTCCTGGACGTGGGCGGGGGCACCACGGACGTGGCCGTCTTCCGGGAGGGGCGGCTCGCCCACTCCTCGGTCCTCCCCCTGGGCGGGGACCACGTGACCCAGGACATCGCCCAGCTTTTGAAGATCCCCTTTGAAGAGGCCGAGCGGGTCAAGAAGAAGTACGGGGCCGCCCTTCCCGAGCTCGCCGACCCCGAGCTCGTCCTGGAGATCAACCAAGAAGGCGGCTCCCTGGGGGAGGTGCCCGCCCCCGAACTTGCCCGCATCATCCGGCCCCGGCTTAGGGAAATCCTCCACCTCGCCCGCCAGTCGGTGGACGAGGCCTTGGGGCCTTTGGAGGTCCGGATCAACCGGGTGGTCCTCACCGGGGGAACCGCCCTCCTTCGGGGCTTTGACCTCCTGGCCCGCCAGCAGTACGGCCTTCCCGTGCGCCTGGGTAAGCCCCACGGGGTTTCCGGCCTCACCGACGTGGTGGCCACCCCCGCCCACGCCACCGCCGTGGGGCTGGTGCGCTACGGGGCCACCCTACCGGTGCGCGCCCCCGAGGCCCGCCGGGGGCGGGTAAAGGAGAAGCGGGAGGAAGGGGCCAAAGGCGAAGGGATTTGGGCGCGGATCAAGGAGATTCTCAGCAACCTGTTCTGAGGAGGGGAAGATGCAAGGAGCCGTTATCAAGGTCATCGGCCTCGGGGGAGCGGGCAACAACGCGGTGAACCGCATGATCGAGGCGGGCCTCTCCGGAGTGGAGTTCATCGCCGCCAACACCGACGCCCAGGTGCTGGCCAAAAGCCTCGCCGATGTGCGCATCCAGCTCGGGGAAAGGCTCACCCGGGGGCTCGGCGCCGGGGCCAACCCCGAGATCGGGGAGAAGGCGGCCCTCGAGGCCGAAGACCTCATCGCCGAGGCCCTGGAGGGGGCGGACCTGGTCTTCATCACCGCCGGCATGGGGGGAGGAACCGGCACGGGAAGCGCCCCGGTGGTGGCCGAGATCGCCAAGCGCCTAGGGGCCTTGGCGGTGGCCGTGGTCACCCGCCCCTTCAGCTTTGAGGGCCCGAAGCGCCTCAAGGCGGCCGAAGAAGGGATCAAGCGCCTCAAGGAGCGGGTGGACGCCATGGTGGTGGTCCAGAACGACCGCCTCCTCTCGGCGGTGGACAAGAAAATGAGCCTCAAGGACGCCTTCCTCATCGCCGACCGCGTCCTGTACCACGGGGTGAAGGGCATCACCGACATCATCAACCTCCCCGGCCTCATCAACGTGGACTTCGCCGACGTGAAGGCCCTCCTGGAGGGGGCGGGCCAGGTGCTCATGGGCATCGGGGCGGGGCGGGGAGAGAACCGGGTGGAGGAGGCCGCCAAGTCGGCCACCATGAGCCCCCTCCTGGAGCGCTCCATTGAGGGGGCGAGGCGGCTTCTCCTCAACGTGGTGGGCTCGGAGGACCTCTCCCTCATGGAGGCCGCGGAGGTGGTGGAGAGGATCCGCGAGGCCACCGGCCACGAGGAGGTGGACATCCTCTACGGGGTCACCTACGACGAGAGGGCCCAGGACGAGCTTCGGGTCATCCTCATCGCCGCGGGTTTCGGGGAGAGCACCGTGGTGCCCAGGCCCGCCCGCCCCCTGGACTTCCCCGCCCACGCCGACCCCTACAACTTTGACATCCCCGCCTTCATCCGCTACGGGGACGCCGACCTGCCTCCAAGAAGGGGCAACTAGGCCTTTCGGATGGTGGTGGCCGGCATAGACCCCGGCATCACCCACCTGGGCCTTGGGGTGGTGGAGGTGGAGGGCAAGGGGGCGCTAAGGGCCCGGCTCCTCCACGGGGAGGTGGTGCGGACCTCCCACCGGGAACCCGCCCAGGAGAGGGCGGGGCGGATCCACGCCCGGGTCAAGGAAGCCCTCCTCCGCTTCCGCCCCGAGGCCTTGGCGGTGGAGGAGCAGTACTTCTACCGGCAAAATGAGCTCGCCTACAAGGTGGGCTGGGCCCTAGGGGCGGTCCTGGTGGCGGCCTTTGAGGCCGGGGTGGGGGTCTACGCCTACGGCCCCATGCAGGTGAAGCAGGCCCTGGCGGGCCACGGCCACGCCCCCAAGGAGGAGGTGGCCCTCATGGTGCGGGGCATCCTTGGGCTGAAGGAGCCCCCTAGCCCAAGCCACCTGGCCGATGCCCTGGCCATCGCCCTCACCCACGCTTTTTACGCCCGGATGGGGGCGGCGAGGCCCCTCTAAACCCACCCCATCTGGCCTGCGCCGACATGAAGGCTTGGGGAAGGACCTCCTTGGCCTTAGCAACGGAGGTACCCGGGGAGGACCTCCTCCAGGGCCTTGGGGGCGGGGAGGAGGCCCCTTAGGGCCTCGGGGAAGGGGGCGGTGTTCC
The DNA here is from genome assembly GCF_039793865.1 of Thermus sp. GTDB lineage: Bacteria > Deinococcota > Deinococci > Deinococcales > Thermaceae > Thermus. The sequence continues at coordinate 21,572 of NZ_JBAMMI010000007.1, read as the reverse complement.
CCTCCTTAAGCATGAGGTACTGGTCCCGGGTGAGGGGGCTGAAGGGAAGAGGGGAAAGGAGGGGGACGAGGCGGTCCATGAGCCAAAGGGGAAGGGAAAGAAGAGGCTTCCTTCGCCCCAGGACCTTCATCACCAAAAGGAGAAGCTCGCGGAAGGTGTGCTCCTTGGGGCCCACCAGGTCAAAGGTGCCCTCGAGGCCCCGCTCCAAGGCCCCCAAAAAGGCCTCCGCCACGTCCCCCACGTACACGGGCCGGAAGGGGAAGCCCCCGTCCCCGATGAGGGGGACGAAGGGCAGAGGGGCGCAGACGAGCCCCTTGAGGATCTTCCCGAAAAACTCGTCCCCGGGCCCGAAGATGAGGCTTGGGCGGAAGATGGCGTGAGAGAAGCCGCTTTGGCGCACCAGGGCCTCCCCTTCCGCCTTGGTGCGGTGGTAGCGGCTTGGGGCCTCGAGCCTCGCCCCCAGGGCCGACATGTGGATAAGCCGCCCCACCCCGGCCCTTTCCATGGCCCGAAGGAGGTTCCTCACCCCCTCCACGTGCACCGCCCGGAAGGTCTCCTCCCCCTCCCGGATGATCCCCGCCAGGTAGATGGCGGCCTCCATCCCCGTTAGGTCCGGCACCTCCCGGGCAATGTCCCCCAGGACCAGAACCGCCCCCGGGGGAAGCTCCCGAGGCCTCCGCGCCAGGACCACGGGGGTGTGGCCCCGCTTCAGGAGGAGGGCCACCAGGGCCCGCCCCACGAACCCCGTGCCCCCAACCACGAAGACCCGCATCCTAGGCGGCCTCGAGGGCGCTTTGGGCCTCCTCCTCCAGGGCCCTCAGGTCCAAGAGGTAAACCCGGCGGTAGGCGGTGGCGATGAGGCCCTGGTGGCGGAGGTCGGAGAGGATCTTGGAGACGGACTCCCGGGTGGAGGCGGTGGCGTCGGCGATCTCCTCGTGGGAGGCCGTGACGTAAAGCCCCCTCTCGTCCCGGAAGGAGGCCGGGGTGTCCGCCAGGAAGAGGAGGTAGCGGGCGATGCGGGCCTTAAGCTCCCCGGTTTGGAGGTGGGCTTCATAAGCGTGGACCCGGCGCATCTGCCGGGCGAGGTTTCTGGCCACCTGGTGGAGGGCCTCGTGGTCCATGGCCTTGGGGTCCAGGCCCTGGACCACGGCCTCGGTCATGGCCTCGGCGGTGTAGCGGTAGCGCTTGCCCTCCAGGGCCTCTTCCCCGAAGTAGTCCCCGGGAAGGACGTGGCGGAGGGTGAGGAGGCGCCCGTCCGGGAGAAGCTCCACGATGCGCACCAGGCCCTCCTCCAGGCGGTAGAGGGTGTGGGCGTTCTCTCCCCTCAGGTAGATGGTCTCCTTGCGGCCGAACCTCTTCATGTTCCCTTCCTTTCTCCCTCTTCGGGGCCATGGAGCTCCTCGGCGAGGGCCTCGAGGCCCTCCACGAACCGCGCGCCAAGCCGCCTGGCCTCCTCGGGGCCCGCCCCCTGCCCCCCCAGGTAGACCCTGGGGGCAAGCCCCGCTAGCGCCCCGTCGGGCAGGGCCCTTAAGGGCTCGGCGAGGAGGGCGGAGAGGACCGCGGCCCTGGCGCCAAGCCGCTCCCCAAGGCGCTTGAGGTCGGGAAGAGGGGTGTCGGGGCCCAGGTAGAGGGCGGGCAGGCCCCGCCGCCTGAGGCCGTAGGCCACCAGCATGGCCCCGATCTCGTGCCGCTCCCCGGGGGGCGTGGTCACGAGGACCGGAGGCCCCGGAGGGAAGCCCGAGAGGTCCAGAAGCTCGTGGAGCCGGGCCCGGAGGAAGGTGGTGGCGAGGTGCTCCTCCGCCACTCCCACCTCCCCCTTGTGCCAGGCCTCCCCGACCCGCCGGAGAACCGGCACGAGGAGGCGGCCCAGGGCCCCCTCGGGACCGAGGAGCCTCACCCCCCTCCGGAAGAGGGCCTCGGCCCCCGAGAGGTCGGCCTCGAGGAGGGCCCGGTAGAGGGCCTCGTCCAGGGCCTCGGCGGGGGCCTCCTGGGCGAGGTAGCGGCGGATGGCCGCCTGCGGGGTGGCCCCCTCCTCCAGCCAGCGGCGGATGGTCTTCAGGGCCTCCACCTCCTCGAGGCGGTAGAGGCGGTGCCCCCCCGGGGTGCGCTCGGGCCGGGGAAAGCCGTAGCGGCGCTCCCACTGCCTCAGGACCTCGGCGGAGAGGCCGGTCATGGCCTCCACCTCGGCGATGGTGAACACCCCGGCGCGGGTCATGCCCAAAGCTTACCTCGTCGTACAGGTTTTGTCAAGCTCTTGTCCATATGTGGCCGGGACAAAAGTCCTAAGCCCGTGGTATCCTGAAGCTGGAGGCGTTATGGAACCCGACTGGCGGGCCCTTTCTCAGCTGGTGCGCGCCCACTCCGCCACCTTCTACCTGGGAAGCCTCCTCTTCCCCAAGGAGGAAAGGAAGGGGGCTTGGGCGGTGTACGCCGCCTGCCGCCTGGGGGACGAGGCGGTGGACGGGGAAGGAGGGGGGGAGGAGGCCCTCGCCCGCTGGTGGGCGGGGGTGGAGCGGGCCTACGGGGGAAGGCCCAAGGAAACGTGGGAGCAGGGCCTGGCCTGGGCCCTGGAGCGCTGGCCCATCCCCCTGGAGGCTTTCCTCCACATGCGGGAGGGCTTCCAGACCGACCTCGGCCCGGTCCGGCTCCAGAGCGAGGCGGAGCTCCTCACCTACTGCTACCGGGTGGCGGGCACCGTGGGGCGGATGATGGTCCCCATCACCGGAGGGGGAAAGGAGGCGGAGGCGCAGGCCATTCGCTTGGGCCAGGCCATGCAGCTCACCAACATCCTCCGGGACGTGGGGGAGGACCTCCAAAGGGACCGGGTCTACCTGCCCCTGGACCTCTTGAAGGTCCACGGGGTGGAAGTGGAGGACCTCCGGGCGGGGCGCGTCCCCCCGGGCTACCCTGCCCTGATGCGGGCCTTGGAGGGGAAGGCCCGGGCCCTCTACCGGGAGGGGCTAGAGGGGCTAAGGCACCTCCGGGTGGGCCGGGCGGCCATCGCCCTCGCCGCCTTCCAGTACCAGGGCATCCTGGACAAGCTCCGCCTCCAGGGCTACGACAACCTGGGAAGGCGGGCCCACCTCAAGGCCTGGGAGCGGGCCCCCCTCCTGCCCCGGGCCCTCCTCGCCGCCCGCCTTCCCCCGGGGGAGGCCCTCTGATGGGCCGGGTCCTGGTCTGGCACCGGGGGGACCTGCGCCTTTCCGATCACTCGGCCCTCCTTCAAGCCTTCTCCCAGGGGACCCCGGTGGGCCTCGTGGTCCTGGACCCCAACAACCTGAGGACCTCCCCGAGGCGGCGGGCCTGGTTTCTGGAAAACGTCCGGGCCCTCCGGGAGGCCTACCGGGAGCGGGGCGGGGCCCTTTGGGTGCTGGAGGGCCTTCCCTGGGAAAAGGTGCCGGAGGCGGCGAGGCGGCTTAGGGCCAAGGCCGTCTACGCCTTAAGGAGCTACACCCCTTACGGCCGCTACCGGGACGGGCGGGTGAGGGAGGCCCTTCCCGTCCCCCTTCACCTCCTCCCCGCCCCCCACCTCGTCCCCCCCGACCTCCCCCAGGCCTATCGGGTCTACACCCCCTTCGCCCGGCGCTTCCAGGGGGTGGAAGCCCCCCTCCCCGCCCCCCTGGCCCTGCCCCGGGAAGAGGAGGAAGGGGAGGTACCCCAGGCCCAAAGCGACGTCCCCCTCCCCGAGCCCGGGGAGGAGGCGGCGAGGGAGAGGCTACTGGCTTTCCTAGAGGCCAAGCTCGCCCGCTACGCCGAGGAGCGGGACCGGCTGGACGGGGAGGGGGGCTCGAGGCTTTCCCCCTACTTCGCCCTCGGGGTCCTCTCCCCCAGGGAGGCCGCCTTCCTGGCCCTGGCCCAGGGGGGAGAGGGGGCGAGGAAGTGGGTCTCCGAGCTCCTCTGGCGGGACTTCTCCTACCACCTCCTCTACCACTTCCCCTGGATGGCGGAAAGACCCCTGGACGCCAGGTTCCAGGCCTTCCCCTGGCGGGAGGACGAGGGGCTCTTTGGGGCCTGGTACCGGGGGCAGACGGGCGTCCCCCTGGTGGACGCGGCCATGCGGGAGCTCCACGCCACGGGCTTCCTCTCCAACCGGGGCAGGATGGTGGCAGCCCAGGTGGCGGTGAAGTACCTCCTTCTCCCTTGGAAAAGGTGCGAGGAGGCCTTCCGCCACCTCCTCCTGGACGGGGACCGGGCGGTGAACCTGCAGGGGTGGCAGTGGGCGGGGGGGTTGGGGGTGGACGCCGCCCCCTACTTCCGCCTCTTCAACCCCACCCTGCAAGGGGAAAGGCACGATCCCGAGGGGAGGTGGCTAAGGCGCTGGGCCCCGGAGTACCCTTCCTACGCCCCCAAGAACCCCGTGGTGGACCTGGAGGAGGCGAGGCGGCGCTACCTGGCCCTGGCCAAGGAAGTGGGCCAGGCTACCCTTCCCCTCGAGGGTCCCGAATAAGCTTGAACCATGTTCCGGGTACGCGACCCGCAAAAGGTCCTCAGGCAGATCACCCTCCTCCGCTACGGCATGGCCCTCCTCTTTCTCGCCCTGGCCCTCTTCCGCCCGGAGAAGCTCCTCTTCCTGGGCCTCGCCCTCTTCGCCTTCCTCATGGCCCGCTCCGGGTACTGCCCCCTGGTGCGCCGATAAACTGGACCCATGAAGACCCTTTCCCCCAAGGAGGCCCTGCCCCACCTCAGGCGCCTCCGGGAAGACCCCTTGGGCGTTCTCCTGGAGTGGGGCCGGGCCCACCCCAGGCTCTTCCTCCCCCTCCCCGGCCTCCCCCTGGCCCTGGTCTTTGACCCGGAGGGGGTAGAAAGGGTGCTCCTCGCCGAAGGGCCCACCAAGGCCACCTTCCAGTACCGGGCCCTCGCCCGCCTCACGGGGAAGGGCCTTCTCACCGACTGGGGGGATAGCTGGAAGGAGGCCCGGAAGGCCCTCAAGGACCCTTTTTTGCCGAGGGCGGTGCGGACCTACCGGGAGGCCCTAAAGGAGGAAGCCGAGGCCTTCTTCGCCCCCTGGCGGGGGGAGGAGCGAGACCTGGACCGGGAGATGCTCGCCCTCTCCTTAAGGCTCTTGGGGCGGGCCTTCTTCGGTAAGCCCCTCTCCCCTACCCTGGCGGAGCACGCCCTCAAGGCCCTGGACCGGATCATGGCCCGCACCCGAAGCCCCCTCGCCCTCCTCAACCTCAAGGAGGAGGCCCGCTTCCAAAGGGCAAAGGCCCTGCTCTACCGGGAGGCGGAGGGCCTGGTCGCCCACCCGCCCCTGAACCGGCTCCCCCGGGAGCGGGCCTTGAGCGAGGCGGTTACCCTCCTGGTGGCGGGCCACGAGACCGTGGCGAGCGCCCTCACCTGGTCCTTCCTCCTCCTCTCCCGCCGTCCGGACTGGCAGGAAAAGGTGGCCAAGAGCGAGGAGGCGGCCCTCGCCGCCTTCCAGGAGGCCCTGAGGCTCTACCCCCCGGCCTGGATCCTCACCCGCAAGGCGCAAGCGCCCTTCCCCCTTGGGGAGGCGGTCCTCCCCCGGGGCACCACCCTGGTCCTCTCCCCCTACGTGACCCAGAGGCTCTTTTTCCCCCAAGGGGAGGCCTTTTCCCCTGAGCGCTTCCTGGGGGAAAAGGGCACCCCCTCGGGGCGCTACTTCCCCTTCGGCCTGGGCCAGAGGCTCTGCCTGGGGCGGGACTTCGCCCTCCTCGAGGGCCCCCTCGTCCTAGGGGCCTTCTTCCGCCGCTTCCGGCTTGACCCCCTCCCCTTCCCCCGGGTCCTCGCCCAGGTGACCCTGAGGCCCGAGGGCGGGCTTCCCGCCCGGCCCCGGCTAAAGGAGGCGCGGGCGTGACCTACCTGGGGTTCCACCTGGTCTTCCTCCTGCCCCCCCTTCTCCTCCTCCTCCTCTGGGCGAGGCCCAGGCCCCCTAGGCTTTGGGCCTACCTCCTCATGCCCCTCATCGCCCTCCTCTACACCACCCCCTGGGACAACTACCTGGTGTGGCGGGGGGTCTGGGGGTACCCCGAAGGCAGGGTCCTCCTCCGCCTGGGCTACGTGCCCCTGGAGGAGTACCTCTTCTTCCTCCTCCAGCCCCTCCTCACCGGGGCCTTCCTCCACCGGGTGGCGGGGGCTCCGCCCCCTCCTTCCTTGGGGCTTCCCCGGGTGATGGGCGGGGGGCTTTGGCTCCTGGTGGCCGCCCTTGGGGTCCTCCTCCTCGCCCTCGAGGGGCGGTACCTCTACCTCGGGCTCATCCTCGCCTACTTCGCGCCCATCTTCGTCCTCCAGTGGGCCTTCGGGGGGGACCTGCTTTGGGCCTGGCGGCGGGCCCTCCTCCTCGGGGTGGGCCTTCCCACCCTCTACCTCTGGGGGGCGGACCTCTTCGCCATCCGGGAGGGCATCTGGTGGATCTCCCCCCGGTACACCCTAGGCCTCGGGGTTTTGGGGCTTCCCCTGGAGGAGATGGCCTTCTTCCTCGGCACCAACCTGGCCGTGGTCCAGGGCCTCCTCCTCGCCTGGCACCCCGAGGCCCTGAGGCGCCTAAGATAGGCCTGTGCGAGACCTCTTTGAGCGGCTCCAGGACCGCCCCACGGGAAAGGCCTTGCGCTTTTTCGTGGGGGCCCTCCTCTTTCTGAGCCTCAAGAGGAGCCTCCGGGGGGTCTACCTCCGGGGGGAGGCCCCGGGGGGCCCCCTGGTCCTCGCCCTGAACCACCACAGCTTCTTTGACGGCCACCTGGTGTGGTTTCTGGGGAGGCTTTACCGGAGGCCGGTGAGCCTCCTCGTGGCCGAGGAGAACCTCAAGGCCTTCCCCGTGCTCAAGCTCGCGGGGGCCCTGGAGGCGGGAAGGGTCCGGGAGGCCCTGAGGAGGCTTGGGCGGGGGGAGTGGGTGGCCCTCTTCCCCGAAGGGGCCATGGCCTACCCCGGGGCCCTCCGCCCCTTGCGGCGGGGGGCGGGCTGGCTTGCGGGGAAGGCGGGGGCGCCCCTCCTCCCCGTGGCCCTAAGGGTGGTCCTCCGGGGTTACGAGCACCCCGAGGCCTTCCTCCTTATGGGAAAGCCCCTCCTTCCGGGGGAGGACCTGGAGCGCGCCCTGGGCGGGCTTCTCGGGGACCTAGACGCCCTCCTCGCCAAGACCCACCCTCGGGAGGTGCCGGAGGGCTTTCGGGAAGTGCTCCGGGGAAGACGGAGCCTGGAGGAACGGATTCGCCCTCTGGTGAGGCTTCTCCCATGACGGGGGACTTCTTCTTCGGGGTCTTCCTCTTCCTCCTCCTGAGGTGGCTCGCCCTCCTCTTTAACCTCCTCGCCTTCCCCCGCCTAAGGCCCCGCCCCACCCCCCCATGGCCCCGGGCCTCCCTCCTGGTCCCGGCCCGGAACGAGGCGGAAAACCTAAGGAGGACCCTCCCCGGCCTCCTCCGGCAGGGGGCCCTCGAGGTCTTGGTCCTGGACGACCTCTCGGAGGACGGCACCGCCCAAGCGGCCCTGGAGGTGGCGGGGCACCACCCCGGCTTCCGCCTCCTCCGGGGCGCCCCCCCGCCCCCGGGCTGGACGGGGAAGAACTGGGCCTGCTTCCAGCTCGCCCAGGAGGCGCAGGGGGAGGTCCTGGTCTTCACCGACGCCGACGTCCTCTGGGAGGAGGGGGCCCTGGGGGGGCTTTTGGCGGCCCTGGAGGGGAAGGAGATGGTCTCGGCCCTCCCCAAGCAGGAGGTGGGCCCCTTGGAGGGAATCCCCGTGGCCTTCGTGATGAATGGGCTCTTCTCCTTCCTGCCCCACCCCCTTCTGGAAGGCCTACGGGTGGCGAACGGCCAGGTCCTGGCCTTCCGGAAGGAGGCCTACCTCGCCTCCGGCGGGCACGGGGCCGTAAAGGGGGAGGTCTTGGAGGACGTGGCCCTGGCGAGGCGGGTGGAGGCCTACGGGCTTTTCCTGGGCGGGGGGCTCTTCCGGGTGCGCATGTACCGGGGCTACGGGGAGGCGGTGGCGGGCTTCGCCAAGAACTTCCTGGAGGTTCACCTCAAAAACCCCGCCCTTCTCCTGGGCTCGGCCTTCTACCACCTCGCCCTCTACACCCTGCCCTGGGCCTTCGGGCGGTGGGAGCTCGGGCTCATGGGGCTTCTGGAGCGCCTTTGGGTGCAGTGGGCCCTGGGGGAGCCCCTCTGGCCCGGCCTCCTCGCCCCCCTCGCCCCCCTTCTCCTCCTCCCCGTGTACCTGCGGGCCCTCCTCCCGGGGAAGCGCTGGAAGGGGCGAAAGGTGTAGGCGCCCTGCCGACCCGGGCCAGCGTGGAGCCCCGGCGAACCCATGGGGTTGAACCTGGCCGCTCCCGTCTCAACTAGACAGACCGGTCTATTCCGGGTACCCTGAAAGCGTGAAGGCCGTTTGGCAACTCCAGGAGGCCAAGGCCCGCTTCTCGGAGGTGGTGGAGCGGGCCCTAAAGGGCGAGCCCCAGCTCGTCCTCCGCCGGGGCAAGAAGGCGGTGGTGGTGCTGGACTGGGAAACCTATGCCCGGCTCGCCGGGGAGGAGACCTCGGTCCTCGAGGCCCTGAGGCCCCCTAAGGCCCTTCCCAACGAGGAAGTGGAAGCCCTCTTCCAAAGGCCAAAGGCGGGCTTCCGGGAGGTGGAGCTCTGAAGTACCTCCTGGACACCAACGTGGTCTCCGAGCCCCTCAAAAAGCGCCCCCATCCCAGGGTGCTCGCCTTTTTGCGCCAGCTCAGGGTGGGGGAGGCGTACCTCTCGGCCCTGACCCTAGGGGAACTCGCCCAGGGGGTAGCCCGGGCCCCGGAAGCCCGGCGGCCTACCCTCGCGGCCTGGCTTTCGGAGCTGAAGGAGAGCTTCTCTGGGCGGATTCTCCCCTTGGATGCCGAGGTGATGGAGATCTGGGGGGAACTCACGGGGAAAGCCCTGGTGGAGGGCAGGCCTCTTTCCCCTCTGGACGCCATGCTGGCCGCCACGGCCCTCCGGCACGGCCTGACCCTGGCCACACGAAACGCCGAGGACTTCCGCCACCTCCCCGTGCCCCTCCTGAACCCCTGGGAAGTGTGAGGGCAAGCCGCGCCAGAAAGGCTTTACCTTCATGGGAAGAAGCCCCTCCGCCTCCTAAGGGGATGGGCGCCCTCTTCGCCAGCAAACCTCCCCTGACCCTCCCAGGCCCGGGAGTAGGTCCTTTGTGGGCCACGCCCAACTTTACAAGCGGAGCGGCCTGGTAAACTCCTCCCCATGCGCGCCGTGGTCATCGGAAGCGGGGTAGGGGGGCTCTCGGCGGCCATCCGGCTCGCCGCCATGGGCCTCGAGGTCCTGGTCCTGGAGAAGCTCCCGGGGCCCGGGGGAAGGGCTTTTGTGCACCGGGCCCAGGGCTTCACCTTTGACATGGGCCCCACGGTGATCACCGTCCCCCCCTTCCTGGAGGACCTCTTCGCCACCGCCCCAGGCAACCCCAGGCTCTACCCCGACTTCCCCGAGGAGGAGGGGCTAAGGCACACCGAGCGCTACGTGAAGCTCGTGCCCTTAGACCCCTTCTACCGCCTCCACTTCCCAGACGGCACCCACTTTGACTACAAGGACGACCCCGAGCACCTGAAGGGCGAGATCGCCCGCATCGCCCCGGAGGACCTCGAGGGCTACCGCCAGTTTGAGGCCCACGCCCGGGCCCTCTTCCAGAAGGGCTTTTTGGAGCTCGGCTTCACCCACTTCGGCGGCCTCCTGGACCTCCTCAAGGTGGCCCCGGACCTCCTCCGGCTGGACGCGGTGCGGCCCCTCTTCTCCCTGGTCTCCCGCTACTTCAAAAGCCCCAAGACCCGGCAGATCTTCTCCTTTGAGTCCCTCCTCATCGGGGGAAACCCCCTAAAGGTGCCCGCCCTCTACGCCATGATCCACTTCGTGGAGCGCCGCTGGGGGGTGCACTTCGCCATGGGGGGGACGGGGGCCTTGGTGGCGGGGCTCGTGCGGAAGCTCGAGGAGCTCGGGGGAAAAATCCGCTACAACGCCCCCGTGCGCCGCATCCTCACCAAGGGGCGCCGGGCCGTGGGCGTGGCGCTCCAGGACGGGGAGAAGATTGAGGCCGACCTGGTGGTCTCCAACGCCGACTACGTCCACACCTACGGCGAGCTCCTCGCCCCCGAGGACCGCACTTTTAACGGCGACTGGCGCCTCAAGCGCACCCGGCTTTCCATGAGCCTCTTCGTGGCCTACTTCGGCTTCAAGGCCCGGGGGGACGAGGGGGAGAGGCTCCGCCACCACAACGTCCTCTTCGCTCCCCGCTACGAGGAGCTCCTCCGGGACATCTTCGGGCGCAAGGTCCTCCCCGAGGACTTCGCCCACTACCTCCACCTCCCCACCCTCACCGACCCCTCCCTGGCCCCCCCGGGGCACCACGCGGCCTACACCCTCATCCCCGTGCCCCACAACGGGAGCGGCCTGGACTGGGGAAGGCTCAGCCCCCAGTACCTGGAGAAGGCCCTCCGCTACCTGGACGAGGCGGGCTACCTCCCCGGGCTCATGGACCGCCTGGTCTACACCCACTTCATCACCCCGGACTACTTCCAGTGGACCCTGAACAGCCACCTGGGCAACGCCTTCGGCCCCGAGCCCGTGCTCTGGCAGACGGCCTCCTTCCGCCCGAAGAACCGCTCCGAGGACGTGCGGGGCCTCTACCTGGTGGGCCAGAGCTACCAGCCGGGGGCGGGCCTGCCCAGCGTGATGATGTCCGCCAAGATGACCGCCCGGCTCATCGCCCGCGACCTGGGCCTGGAAAGGGCCCCCAAGGGGATGCGGGAGGGCCTTGCGTGAACCTGAAGGAAAGGAAGCGGAGGCACCTCGAGGCCTGCCTGGAGGGCGAGGTGGCCTTCCAGAGGACCACCACGGGGTTTGAAGGCTTCCGCCTCCGCTACCAGGCCCTGGCGGGCCTCGCCCTGGGCGAGGTGGACCTCACCACCCCCTTCCTGGGGAAGACCCTGAAGGCCCCCTTCCTCGTCGGGGCCATGACCGGGGGGGAGGAAAACGGGGAGCGGATCAACCTGGCCCTGGCCGAGGCGGCCGAGGCCCTGGGGGTGGGGATGATGCTGGGCTCGGGCCGGATCGTCCTGGAGCGCCCCGAGACCCTAAGGAGCTTCCGGGTGCGCAAGGTGGCCCCAAAGGCGCTCCTCATCGCCAACCTGGGCCTCGCCCAGCTCAGGCGCTACGGCCGGGAGGACCTCCTGCGCCTGGTGGAGCTTTTGGAGGCGGACGCCCTCGCCTTGCACATCAACCCCCTGCAGGAGGCGGTGCAGGGGGGGGACACGGACTTCCGGGGGCTTCTGGAGCGGCTCGCCGCGCTCCTCCCCCTCCCCTTTCCGGTGATGGTGAAGGAGGTGGGGCACGGCCTCTCCCGGGAGGCGGCCCTGGCCCTGCGGGACCTGCCCCTTGCGGCGGTGGACGTGGCCGGGGCCGGGGGGACGAGCTGGGCCCGGGTGGAGGAGTGGGTGCGCTTCGGGGAGGTGCGCCACCCGGAGCTTTGCGAGATCGGGATCCCCACCGCCCAGGCCCTCCTGGAGGTGCGGGAGGTCCTCCCCCACCTTCCCCTGGTGGCCTCCGGCGGGGTCTACACGGGTACCGACGCCGCCAAGGCCCTGGCCCTGGGAGCGGACCTGGTGGCGGCGGCGCGGCCCCTCCTCAGGCCCGCCCTGGAAGGGGCGGAAAAGGCGGCGGCCTGGATCCGGGACTACCTGGAGGAGCTTAGGACCGCCCTCTTCGCCATCGGGGCGAGGAACCCAAAGGAAGCCCGGGGGCGGGTGGAGCGGGTGTAGGTTTCCGCAACCTCCTGGTGCACGAGTACCTGGACATAGACCGCCGCATCGTCCACCGGGTCCTCCGGGAAAACCTCATGGACCTCGAGGCCCTGGGCCGGATCTTCGCCCGGTTTCTCTAGGCGCCGGGCACGCGCATCAGGGCCCGGGGGTAGGGCTCCAGGAGGGCCTGGGCCTCCAGGTAGGGCTCGGCGAAGCGCCGGGCCCAGGAGGCGAGGAGGGCGAGGGGGGCCTCGAGGGGCAGGCGCTCCTCCCGGAAGTCCACGAGGAGGTCCAGGAAGTGGGCCTTTTCTCGGGCGCCAAGGGCCTTCTTGAAGTGGCCGAAGGCGTGGAGGAGGGCGTCGGCCATGGCCCCGAGGCGGTAGGGCCTCTCCGTGGCCCGCAAAAACCCCTCCTCGTAGGTCCTCTGGACCTCGGAAAAGGGCCTCCCCCGGGCCTCGGCGAGGAGGCGCCCCAGGGCCCTCGCCTCCTTCTGGCTGTAGGCCAGGAGGAGGAGCTTGTAGCGGGCGTGGAAGGCCTGGAGGCCTGAAAGGTCCCGCACCTCCCGGAGCCTGGCCAGGCCGAAGACCCGGGTGAGGAACTGGGCCCGGATCCGGGCGTTGGTGAGCCTCCCCTCGTCCTCCTTGGGGAGGAGGGGAAAGCGCTCCTCCACAAGCCTCGCGAAAAGCCCCGGGCCCTTCCCCACCACCCCGCCCCCTTCGGGGTGGGCGTAGACCTTGGCGTCCTTGAGGGCGCAGGAGGGGGAGCGGTTCTTGAGGAGGAAGCCCTCCAGCGGCCCGAGGCCCTGAAGGAAGGCCTCGGCGAAGGCCTCCATCCTCTCCGTGAGGTCCTCCCCGGTCCGGGGCTGGACCATCCTGGGACCCCCTTCCCCCCGCACCAGGCGCACCACGGGCCTCGGCACCCCGAGGCCGATCTCCACCTCGGGGCAGACCGGGGCGAAGTCCACGTGCTCCCTCAGGGCGGCCACGACCTTGTCGGGGATGAGCTCCCCCGAGTAGCGCACCGCGGCGAACCCCAGGCAGGCGCTCACCACGAGGCGGGGCTTGGGCCAGGAGGAGGCCATGACCCCATGGTACCGGGCGGCGGCCAAGAAGGGCCCTAGAATGGAGGGGTGGCGGAAGTCCGCGTGGGCACGGCGAGCTGGACCGACCCCACCCTCCTCGCCTCGGGCTGGTACCCTCCCGGGGCGAGAAACCACCCGGAAAAGCGCCTCCGCTATTACGCGGAGCACTTTGACACCGTGGAGGTGGACAGCACCTTCTACGCCCTGCCCCGCCTCGAGGCGGTGCGGAAGTGGGCAGAGAGAACCCCAAAGGGCTTCCTCTTCCACGTCAAGGCCTTCTCCGCCTTCACCGGGCACGGCCTGGAGGCGGGCGCCCTCCCCAAGGACCTAAGGGCCCTCCTCCCCCAAAAGGAAGGCCACCTCCCCCAGCGGGAGGTGCCGGAGGAGGTGGTGGAAGAGGCTTGGGGGCGCTTTTTCGCCGCCCTAGAGCCCTTGAAGGAAGCGGGCAAGCTGGGCTACCTCCACTTCGGCCTTCCCCCCTGGACCGAGCCCAAGCCCCGGAGCTTCCAGTACCTGGAGCGCCTGGCGGAAAGGACCCAGGGGTACCTGGTGGCGGTGGAGTTCCGAAACCCCAGGTGGTACGCCGCCTGGGGCTTCGTGAAGAAGGAGCTCACCCGCCTCGGCCTCGTCCACGTGAGCGTGGACGCGCCCCCCCACCCCGAGGCCCCGCCCAGGGTCCTGGAGCCCACCCGGGAGGTGGCCGTCCTCCGCTGCCACGGGCGGAACGCCGAGACCTGGAAGGGACCCCACCGAGCCCCCTACGAGCGCTTCAACTGGCGCTACTCCGAGGAGGAGCTTCTGGACCTCGCCCAGGCCACCCGCACCCTGGCGGAAAGGGCGGAGCGGGTCTTCGTCATCTTCAACAACAACTACGGCACCCAAGGGGTGGAGGCCGCCCTGGGCCTGAAGCGCCTTCTGGGCCTCTAGAGGGCCAGGGCGAGCCCCTCGGCCCTGGGGTCGCTCGCCCCCACGAGGGCCTCCCCCAGGCGGAAGACCGCCTGCCCCCGCCCGAAGAGGCCGTACTCCGCCTCGTAGCGCACCCGGTGCCCGAGGTCCTTGAGGAAAAGCGCCGTGGCCTGGGGGATGCCGGGCTCCAGGAGCACCTCGTCCCCCGGCACCACCTGCCAGCGGGGCCGGTCCAGGGCCGCCTGGGGGTTCAGGCCGAAGTCGGCGAGGCCCACCACCACCTGGACGTGCCCCTGGGGCTGCATGAACCCCCCCATGACCCCGAAGGGCCCAAGGGGCCTCCCCTCCCGGGTGAGGAAGCCCGGGATGAGGGTGTGGAAGGGCCGCTTCCCCGGCCCCACCCGGTTCGGGTGCCCCTCCTCCAGGGAAAACCCCAGGCCCCGGTTCTGCAGGGCGATCCCCGTCCCCGGCACCAGGACCCCGGAGCCGAACCCCTGGTAGTTGGACTGGATCAGGGAGACCATCACCTCCCCGTCCGCCGCCGCGAGGTAGACCGTCCCCTCGGGGCGAAGCCCAGGGAGGACCCGGGGAAGGGCCCTTTCCCCGATGAGCCTCCTTCGCTCCGCCGCGTAGGCCTTGGACAGGAAGGCCTCCGGGGAGAGCTCCATGTGCCGGGGGTCGGCCACGAAGCGGTAGGTGTCCGCCAGGGCGAGGCGCATGGCCTCCACCTGCACGTGGTAGCTCCAGGGGTCCTCCGGCCTCAGGTCAAACCCCAAGAGGAGGTTCAGGGCGAGGAGGACCGCCACCCCCTGGCCGTTTGGGGGAAGCTCCCACACGGTGAGGCCCTTGTACTCCGTGGAAAGGGGGGCCACCCACTCCGGGGCGTGGCCCTCGAGGTCCTCCCAGGCAAGGAGCCCCCCCGTGGCCTCGCTGAAGCGGAGGAGGGCCTCGGCCAGGGGCCCCCGGTAGAGGCTTTCCCCGTAGCTCTCCGCGATCTCCCTCAAGGTCTTGGCGTGGAGGGGGCTCCGCCACACCTCCCCCGCCCTTGGGGCCCTTCCCCCGGGGAAGAAGACCTCCTTGAAGGCCTGGAACTCGGGCCCCTCCAGGGGGAGAAAAACGCCCTCCGCCCGCCGCCAGCTCCTCGCCGTCTCCGGCCCCACGGGAAAGCCCTCCTCGGCGTAGCGGATGGCGGGGGCGAGGACCTCGGCGAAGGGAAGCCTGCCCCAGCGCTGGTGCAGGGCCCGCCACCCCGAGACCGCCCCCGGCACGGTGACGGGAAGCCAGCCCTTTTCCGGCATCCTTCCCTCGGGCAGGCGCTCGGGAGTGAGGGCCATGGGGCTTTTCCCGGAGGCGTTCAGGCCGTGGAGGGCCCCGTCCCACACCAGGGCGAAGAGGTCCCCCCCGATCCCGTTGGCGGTGGGCTCCACCACGGTGAGGCAGGCGGCCATGGCGAGGGCGGCGTCCGCGGCGCTTCCCCCTTTGAGGAGGACCTCCATCCCCGAAAGGGCCGCAAGGGGCTGGCTCGTGGCCACCGCGCCCCGCCTTCCCAGGACCACGTGGCGGCGGGAGGCGTAGGGGTAGTGGGTAAGGTCCATGCCCTCATGCTACCTTTAGGGGGATGGCGAGGCCGCCCCTCACCGAGGCCCAGGAGGACTACTTGAAGCACCTTTTCCTTCTGGAGGAGGCCCTGGGGGGGCCCGTCCCCACGCAGGCCCTGGCGGAGCGCCTCTCGGTCAAGCCGCCCTCCGTGACGGAGATGCTGAAGAAGCTCAAGGCCCTGGGCCTCGTGGAGCACGAGCCCTACCGGGGGGCCCGGCTCACGGAGCGGGGAAGGAAGGTGGCCCTCGAGGTCCTCCGCCACCACCGCCTCCTCGAGGCCTACCTCCACCAGGCCCTGGGCTACGGCTGGGAGGAGGTCCACCAGGAGGCGGAGAGGCTGGAGCACGTGATCAGCGAGGACCTGGAAGAGAGGATCGCCGAGGCCCTGGGCCACCCCCCCTTTGACCCCCACGGGGACCCCATCCCCACCAAGGACCTGACCCTCCCCTCCTCCAGGGCCCTCCCCCTCACCGAGGCCCCCCTGGGGCGGGCCCGGGTGGCCCGCGCCCTGGCCCAGGACCGGGGCACCCTGAACCTCCTCGCCCGGCTCGGCCTCACCCCGGGCCGGACCCTGAGGGTGCTGGAGGGGGGCGAAGGCGTGCGGGTGGAGGTGGAGGGGGAGGTCTACCTCCTGCCCCGGGCCCTGGCCCAGGCGGTGGGGGTGGAGCCTTTGGGCTAGGGGCATGCGCCCCGGGAACCTGGAGGCGGCGGAGCCACTTCACTCCAGGCCCAGGTAGACCAGGGTGCGGAAGGCGTGCTGGAGCCTGGCCCCAAGCCGGGAGTGGAGGGCCTTTTCCGGCTCCAGAACGGAAAGGAGGTTCGGGGCCTGGGCGAGGTAGAGGGCGGCGATCTCCCGGAAGGGGTCCACGAAGAAGAAGGTGCCGCCGAAGCCCGCCCAGGTCCACTCCCCGGGAGAGGCCGGGGAAAAGCCCATGGGCTCCACCCGCACCGCCACCCCGAGGCCGAAGCTGTACCCGGGCCCGGGCAGGTACTCGGGGCCCCGCTTGAGGCCCTCGGGGTAGAGGGCCCCCAGGTGGTCCTGCACCATGAAGCGGGCCAGGGCGGGGTGGAGGGGGCCCTTCCCCGTCCTTAGGGCCTCGAGGAAGCGGAGGTAGTCCCGGGCCGTCCCCACGCCCCCCATCCCCCCGGCGTAGCGGGGCGGGGGGCTTTCCACCGGGAGGAGGCGGAGGCTTCGGCCCGTCTCCGGGTCCTTGGGGAAAGGCTGGGCCAGGCGGGCGGGGTCCAGGGCCTGGAAGCCCGAGTCCTCCATGCCGAGGGGAAGGAAGACCCTCTCCTCCAAAAGCTCCGCCAGGCTCCGCCCCGAAAGGGCCTCCAGGAGGTGGCCGAGGAGGTCGGTGGCGAGGCCGTACTCAAAGGCCTCACCCGGCTGGAAGCGCAGGGGAAGCGCGGCAAGGCGCTCCAAGAAGGCCTCCCGGGAGAGGTCAAACCGGTCCACCCCGGCCTCGAGGTAAAGCCCCTTCACCGGGGAGCGGAAGAAGACCCCGTAGGTGAGGCCCGCCGTGTGGCGGAGGAGGTCGTAGACGGTGAGGGGGCGCTTCAGGGGCTCCAAGACCACCTCCTCCCCCACCTCCCGGCCCACCTTGAGGGCGGCAAAGCCGGGCAGGTACTTCTCCACCGGGTCCAGGAGGGAAAGCTTCCCCTCCTCCACGAAGGTGAGGGCCAGGGCCGAAACCCAGGGCTTGGTCATGGAGTAGAGGCGGAAGAGGGCGTCCTCCCGCATGGGAAGCCCCCGCCCCGGGTCCAGGTACCCGTAGACCCCCAGGAAGGCCACCTCCCCTCCCCGGGCCACCAGGACCACGGCCCCGGGGAGGAGGCCCTCCTCCACCATGCGCCGGAAGTAGGCGTCAAGCCTCCTCAGGTCCATCACCACCCCTCAGGAACGGGCTTCCTTGGGCCCAAAAGGAGCCAGAGGGCGAGGAGAAGAAGCCCCAAGGGCAAGAGCCACTTCGCGAAGAAGCCCAAAAGGCCGAGGGCGGCCCCCAAGAGGGCGAGGAACAGGGCCACGGGGAGGGCCAAGGCGGCGAGGAGGAGGGCGAAGATGGCGAGGGCCAGGGCCACGAAGGGGCTCAGGAGAAACCAGGCGAGGACGAGCCCCACCAGGAGGAGGAACCCGCCGAGAACCCGCATGCCCCAAGCCTACACCCTCTTCCGCCTCCCGCACCCCGGTTGATGCCCGAGCGAAGGCTAGACCTTTTGGGGCCCCCACCGCGGCGAAAGCCGCGGTGGGGTACCTATCAGGCGGGGGCCGCCCCGACCGTCCTCCCCCCGTCCACGAAGAGGACCTGGCCGGTGATGAAGCTGGACTCGTCGGAGACCAAAAAGAGGGCGGCGTAGGCCACCTCCAAAGGCTTCCCCGCCCGGCCCAAGGGCGTGGCGGCGATGGCCTTCTCCCGCACCTTCTCCGGCACCTGGGCCGTCATCCGCGTCTCGATGAACCCCGGGGCCAGGGCGTTCACCCGGACCCCCCACCGCCCAAGCTCCAGGGCGAGCGTCCGGGTAAGCCCCACCACCCCCGCCTTGGAGGCGGCGTAGTTCGCCTGCCCCAGGTTCCCCAGGTACACCCGGCTCGCGGTGAGGACGATGCTCCCCGGGTTTCTCTCCCGCATGGCCTCGGAGGCCGCCCGCGCCACCAGGAAGCTCCCCGTGAGGTTCACCCGGAGGACGAGCTCCCAGTCCTTCAGGGGCATCTGGCCACGAGCCTCGCCCCTTCCTTGGCGAAGAGCTCCAGCGTGGCCCGGCCGAGG
>NZ_JBAMMI010000007.1:0-3407 GCF_039793865.1 Thermus sp. | reverse complement strand
GGCCACGAGCCTCGCCCCTTCCTTGGCGAAGAGCTCCAGCGTGGCCCGGCCGAGGCCGTGGGCCGCCCCCGTGATGAGCACCGCCTTGTCCTTGAGCCGCATGCCCCACCTCCAGACGACCAACCGGTCGGTAGGCCCACCCTACTCCCGGCCGCGGGGCCCCGTCAAGGGCCAGGCGTAATAGGGGGTCTCCACGAACTCGGGGGGGCCTCCCAGGTAGACCCGAAGCCCGGGCAAGACCAGGGTCTCCCCCTCCCACTCAAAGGCCAGGGGGTCCACCTCCAGGGGGTAGTGGAGGACGGCCTCCCTGGGAAGGCCGAGCCTGAGCCACTCGGGCGGGGATACCCGCCCCACCAGGAGGTAGCGGGCCCGCCGCGGCCCCCCTTCGGTGTAGAGAAAGACCTCCTCCCCCAGGTCCAGGAGGAAGGCGCGCCGCCGCACGAAGAGCCTGGCCCTACGGGTCCAGGTAGACATGGGGCCTCTCCCCCAGGCGGGCGACCCGGACCCCCGCCCCGTAGAGCCGGGCGAGGAGGGGCTCCTGGAGCACCGCCTCGGGCCTCCCCTCCGCCACCACCCTTCCTCCCTCGAGGACCGCCACCCGGTGGGCGAGGGCCGCCTGGTTGGGGTCGTGGAGGACGGAGAGCACCCCAAGCCCCATCCCCGCCAGGCGCCTGAGGAGGGCCACCACCCCCCCCTGGTGCTCCAGGTCCAAGAAGGTGGTGGGCTCGTCCAGGAGGAGGTACCTGGGCCTTCCCGCCAGGGCCCGGGCCAGGAGGACCCTTTGCCTTTCCCCGCCCGAGAGGGTGCCGAGGAGCCTTCCCCGGAAGCGGGAGGCCCCGGTGACCTCGAGGGCCCATTCCACCGCCTCCCGGTCCTCCCTCCCCTCCCTTCCCCAAAGCCCGAGGTGGGGAAGCCTCCCTAGGCGCACCACCTCCTCCACGAGAAGCCCCTCGGGGTAGGGGCCGTTTTGGGGGAGGTAGCCGAGGAGGCGGCCCCGCTCGTAGCTCCCGTAGGCCTTAAGGGGCCTTCCCTCCAGGAGCACCTCCCCCCGCCTGGGCCTAAGGAGCCCCGCCATCACCTTGAGGAGCGTGGTCTTCCCCGAGCCGTTCGGCCCGAGGAGGGCGAGCCACTCCCCCGGGCGCAAAAGGAGGTCCACCCCCTTCAAGGCGAAGGGCCCCACGATTCCCCTGGCCTCAAGCCCGCCCACGGCGCCTCCACATGAGGTAGAGGAAGAAAGGCCCCCCGAGGAGGGTGGTGACCACCCCCACGGGAAGCTCGGCGGGCCGGGCCAGGGTGCGGGCGAGGAGGTCGGCCAAGGCGAGGAGCGCCCCGCCCCCTAGGGCGCTCGCGGGCAGGAGAAGGCGGTAGTCCTCCCCCAGGAGACGGCGGAGGAGGTGGGGGGTCACCAGGCCCACGAAGCCGATGATCCCCGCCTGGGCCACGGCCGCGGCGGTGAGGAGGCTCGCCGCCCCCAAAAGGAGGAGCTTGAGGGCCTCGAGGGGAAGCCCCAGGCTCTTCGCCGTCTCCTCCCCGAGCCCCAGGGCGTTCAGCACCCGGCCCAGGAAGAGGAGGGGGGGGAAGGCCAGGGCGAAGAAGAGGGCGAGGACCCGCACCCCCTCCCACCCGGCGAAGGCCAGGTTGCCCAGGGTGTAGGCAAACACCGCCCGCACCCGGTCGGCGTCTTGCATCATCAGGTAGGTGGTGGCCCCGGTGAGGACGCTCCCCGCCACCACCCCGGCGAGGACGAGCTCCCCGGTGCGGGCCACCCCCCCCGCCAGGACCAGGGTGAGGAGGGTGGCCAGGAGGGCCCCCAGGAAGCCGTAGAGGGTGGCGGAGAGGGGCAGGTGCTGGAAGACGGCGTGCTGGGCGAACGCTGGGGAAAGCCCCCCGAGAAGCGCGGCGAAGAGGGTCACGGCGAAGGCCGCCCCCGAGGCCGCCCCCATGAGGTAGGGGTCGGCCAGGGGGTTGCGGAAGAGCCCCTGGAAGGCCGCCCCCGAGACCCCCAAGGCCGCCCCCACCAGGACCCCGGCCAGGACCCGGGGGAGCCTGAGCTCGGTGACGATGGGGTTCTCCGCCTGCCCGAGGAGGGCCCTAACCACCTCCGCCGGGGAGAGGGGAACGGCCCCCAGGCCCACCCCCAGGACCAGGGCCAGGAGGAGCAGGGCAAGGAGCCAGGCGAAGACCAGGCCCCGCCTGAAGGCCAGGGGAAGGCTTAGGGTCATGGCCTGCCGTGGAAGCAGTCCACGAGGAGCCTCAGGCCCTGGGCCACCCGGGGGCCGGGGCGGGAGAAGAGATTATCCTCGCCTCCGGTGTAGACGCAGATCCGGCCCGCGCGCACCGCCTGGATCCGGTCCCAGCCGGGGCGCTTGCGGAGGGTCTCCAGGGCGTTCGGGTAGGTGGCCACGATGACCTCGGGGTCCTTCTGCACCACGAACTCGGGGGAGATCTTGGGGAAGAGGCCGAGCTCCTTGGGTACGATGTTCACCCCCCGGGCCTTGCTTATGAGGACGCCGATGAAGCTTTCCGGGCCCACGGTGTAGGGGGTGGGGTCAATCTCGTAGTAGACCCGGGGACGGGCCTTGGCCTTCGCGGCCCGGGCCTCCTCCTGGTAGACCTCCTTCTGGATCTGGGCCACGAGCCGCTCCGCCTCGGCGGGAAGGCCGAGGAGCCTCCCCAGGGTGCGCACCGTCTTGAAGATGTCCTCGTAGGTCTCGGTCCTCACGGCGTAGACGGTAAGCCCCGCCCGCTCCAAGGTCTCGTAGAGCCTCCCGTACTTGGAGACCAGGACCAGGTCGGGCTTGAGGGAAACGATGAGCTCGGGGTTGGGGTTGTAGAGGCCGCCCGCCTTGGGGAGCCTCTTGACGCTTTCCGGCCAGTCGGAGTAGTCGTCCGTGGCCACGATGCGGTCGCAGGCCCCAAGGGCGCAGACCGTCTCCGTGACCGAGGGGAGCATGGTGACGATGCGCTTGGGCGGGGCCTTAACCGTGACCGTGCGCCCCAGGTCATCGGTTAAGGTGAGGGGAAAGGCCAAAGCCAGAGCCAAAAGAACCGAGAGCGCCGCCAAAATCCTCTTCATGCCTACCTCCCTAAGGCCGCTAGGGCCAGGCCCGGGGGAGGTAGGGAAAAGCCCCTGCCGGGAGGCAGGGGCCAAAGGCCAAAAGGCGTTTGTCCCCCACTTCTCCCCCATCCGCGTGAGGTGCCCGCCCTGGGGAGGGACGGGCGGCCCTGGCAGGCATTCGGGCTTCCGGCCTGCGAAGGAGGGCCTGACGCTTGGCCGGTTACCGTTGCGGGACAGCGCCGGACTTGCACCGGACTTCCCCACTTTAAGCCTGGACTACGCGCCCAGGCACCAGGGCAACGGGACCTGGCTTTTCGGCCCTAGCGGGCCTTAGCCCTAAGGCTAAGGC
>NZ_JBAMMI010000006.1:0-13009 GCF_039793865.1 Thermus sp. | reverse complement strand
GCTACGGGGACCTTCTCGCCTTCCTCGCCGCCCTCGAGGGCCGCCCCTACCCTTTTTAGAGGCTGTCGTAAAACTCCTCCACGGCCAGCTACGCGGCCCTGGCCAGCCGCTTCACCAACAAGCGTAGCATGCCCAGATACACCCAGGCCTCAAGGTAGCTTCGCTGACCACTAACCCGAGGGTTGGCTTCATAGTCCTTGGCAAGCCGCCGGTTCCGCCCCAATCAGGCAAAGGTCAGCTCCACCGCCCACCGCTTGGGTAGAGGGAAGCCAGCCCTTGAGGCCCCGGCACTCCCAGTTCACCACCAAGGGGTCAGCTCGGCGCAGGCTACTGGCCGGGGTCGCAACCTGAAGGCTGTCGACGATCCCTAGAGTTCCAAAATCCTACGGAGGGGGCGTGAAAGTACGAGGGTTCTTCTCCTCGGTCATCTTCCGATCCAGCGTCCTTACCGCCATTTTACTCTCCTCCCTCTTCCAACGCCCTCCGGGCGGCCTCCTTCAACCGGGCGAGCTTCTCCCGGAGGGGGCGCATGAGCCCTTCGTCTCGCACGGGAAGCTCCCTGGCGTTGGCCTCGAGGAGGTACTCCTCTCCCTCTTCGAGCGCGGCGAGGAGGAGCTCGGCGAAGCGCTTCGGAAGCTTCCCCCTCTCCTCGAAGCGCTCCACCAGCTCCTCCAGTCCCCACACCAGCCGCTCCACGTCGGTGAGAGGCTTCGGCGCCCGGGGCCGCTCTTCCCGCTTGGGCCGGGTCAGGGCCCTGAAGAGCGCGGCGAGGTTCCCCTCGGGGGAGAGGCCCGGCAGGGTGGGCTCCCCCCTCCGCCACGCCTCGAGGCGCTCCAAAAGCCGCGCTCCCACCCCAGGCGTCCTCGCCGCCCGGACCAGGTCCTTGAGGGGGATCCCCCGCCCCTTGAGGGCGTCCCGGACCTCCTTCGGCAGGTCCAGGAGGGGAGCGTAGTTGATGAGGGTGTACGGCGAGACCCCGAGGGGGGCCACCGCCTGGGCCAGGACCGCGGCCTCGTTCTCCTTCTTGCCCTTGCGGAGCAGGGCCGCGCCTGTCCTGACGACGCGCTCCGCCTCCTCCTCGGGGAGCCCCGCCCCCTTCAGCGCCTCGAGGACCGCCTCCACGACCTCCAGGGGCTCCAGGTCCCTCCGGGCGGCGTTCTCGCTCACGGCGAGCAGGAAGGCCTCCCGGTCGTCGGCTTCCCGCACCACCACCGGGACCTCCTCGAGCCCCGCCTCCAGGGCCGCCTGGTACCGCCTCTCCCCGGCCACGATCTCGTAGCGGCCGTCCTCGAGGGGACGCACCACCAGGGGCTCGATGACGCCGTGAAGCCGCACCGACTCCACCAGGGCGGGGTCGGCCTCCGCCCGGGAGCGGGGATTCCTTGGATTGGGTACAAGTAGTGCGATGGGGACTTTCATGTCCCTATTATACCAGGGAAGCGCGACCTTTTTTACTCTCTCGTCCTCGAGGGAGTGGCCACTCCCTACGCTAAGAGGGGACGAGGAGGAGCCCTTGAGGGAGCAGCCGCTCCCTACGCCGAGCGGGGATGGGGAAGACCTTTCCTCGAGGGAGTGGCCGCTCCTGACCTCCTTGCCTCCACCCTGAGGGAGTGGCCACTCCCTACCTCTCCTCGAGGGAGCGGCCGCTCCCTACCTCCTCCAAAAGCCGCAGGACCCTCGCCTTCTCTTCCTCCAGGGCCAGGCGGAAGCGCCGCACCCGCCCCGCGGCCTTCGCGAAGAGGGGCTCCAGGGCCTGGGCTTCTTCTCCTTGGAGTTGGCTGGGGAAGAACAAGCGCCCATCTCCGCCCTTCACTCCGGCCACCACCGCCAACCCCTCGTCGCCGGCGAAGCCCAGGCTGAGGGCGTACCGCTTCCGCCCTACCCGCCCCTCCAGGGCCTCGAGATCGCGGGAGAGGGCCCTCAAGGCCTGTGTGAGGCCCCGGAGGAGCTCCTCCGTCTCCTGGTTAAGGCGGGCGACCTCCTTTTCAAACTCCGACACCCGTTCCACCTGTCCTCCCTTCCGGGGAGCGGTCGCTCCCCGCTTCTCCTCGAGGGAGTGGCCACCCCCTATGCCAAGCGGGAACGGGGGAGACCCTCGAGGGAGCGGCCACTCCCCGCTACTCCCACTCCCCCCCGGCCCACCATGCACTCCAAGGTGGGCTCGTCGGGGGAGAACCCGAAGTGGAGCCGGGTCTTCCCCTTCCCGTCCCGCACCTCCAGGACCAGGGAGTACCCCCGGTCCCCGAGGGGCCGGGCGAGCTCCGCCACGGCGAGCCGCAGGGGCCGGTCTCCCGCCTCCAACCCGAGCTCCCGGAGTTCCCGCGCGAGTTCCTCGTGCAGGACCTCGGCGTAGCTCATCCGGTCCTCCGGGGTGGTGAGCCAATCCTCTAAGCGGAAAGGAATCCCCCTCATGCTCCCTCCTCCAACTTCGCCAGGCAGCGGCTCTGGGCGAAGTACTCCTCCACCGCCGCCACCCTGCTCACCAGGGCCCGCGCCAGGTCGGCGTCCGCCGGGCTCACCTGGGCGAGGGCCTCCAGGGCCGCCAGCACCCGGTCCGCGCGGGGGCTCCGCCCCTCGCCGCGGAGGGCCTCGAGGTCCTCCAGGTAGGCCTCGAGGGGTGAAGTAGGCAAATGGCAGAAGTCTGCCATCAGGCTCCCACACGGCATTCGTCTCGCCTCCCGCGACCCCCCCTTCCCGTCACGCTGGCAGACCTCTGCCACCGCCTTTCAATGAAGCCCCAAAGGCCGCGTCACCACGCTAGACCGGGTTTCTATCCGGTCGCACATTTGGGTCCTCTTGGAAAGGGGCCTCGGTTCAAGCGACGGCTTCCTCCAAAAGCATTCGCGCAACCGCTCGCCAGAAGAGTCTCACATGGGGATCTCGCCAAAGACCCCTGCGCTTGCTCTCCCGCCACGAGCCGAGGAGACCGGGGGAAGAAGACCCGTAAACCGTCCAAGGGGCCTCTTCAAGAACTCTGCGGAGCCGCCAGGGAAAGCGGCGGTAGCGCCACCACCACTCCTCCCACACCTCCCTCGGAAAGAGGGGAAAGGTCTCCGGGAAGGCCGCGGCCGCGGCGTACCCCCGGTACTCCGGAGGCTGGTCCCGGATGAGCCGGGCCACCCGGGCGGCCTCCCTTCCCCGGAACCGCCTGAAAGCGACCAGGTTCGCCAGGCTCTCCTCCACCACCCGGCCCCAGCTCTCCTGGTAGGGGTCGGGGAAAAAGTCCGCGGTGTCCATGAGGGCGTGCCCCAGCTCGTGGTAGTAGACCGTGTCCTGGACCAAGGGGACGGGCACCCCTTCCCTATCGGCCCAGGCCACCACGCGCTCCGGGCAGAGGTAGACGGCGGGGCCGGCGTGGTCCAGGTAGGCCTCCTCCTCCTCCCCCGTGCGGGCCCCCTCCTCCCCCAGGTGGAGAACCCTCTCCTTGACGGGCCTTTCCGGTGCCTCCCGCACGTAAAGGCCCACGGCCACCACTTCCTTCACCCCGCCCCAGAGGTCCTCGCCCCGCTCCAGGTCCTCCAGGGGAGCGAAAGGGTCTTCCCCCTCTTCCCCAGGCCCCCGCTCCCGAAGGGCCCGGAGGCGCTCCCGGAGAGGCCTTTCCGGGAAGAAGCGGCGCCGCTCCGGGGGATAAAGGTGGTCCATCTGGGCCTCGCTCACCAGGAACACGGGGAGGCGTACGGCCAGGTCCACGAGGGGAGCGTCCATGCGCTCGTAGAGCTCCTCACGGGTGAAGTCCAGGCTCCCCCCTTCGGGAGAGCCCAGGTTGTGAACCGCGACGGGAATGTTTTCTTTCACATCCACCTCCTTTTCAGCGCCGAATCCCGTTTGGGGAAAGGGGGGCTCGCGAAAAAGGGATTCGGAATCATAGAAGCAGAACCTCCCCCTCCCGGTAAAGCTCCCGCCACCGCTCGGGCCGCTCGGTGTGGACGGGGAGGAGATAGCGGGGCCGCAGGCGCCGCACCACCTCCAGGAGGTCGGGCTCGGGGGCGTGGCCGGAGGTGTGGAAGGGGTTTTTCACCCCGGCGGGGTCTTGGGGAAGGCAGGCCAGGCCCTCGGGGAGGAGGTGGAAGTCCAGGCGCCGCAGCCAGGCCAGGAGGACCTCCAGGTCCAGGATCTGCTCCTGGTCGGCCCAGTAGGAGTTGCTGAAGATGTAGGCCCCCCGCCTCGCCTTCCTGCCCAGGGCGGCCTCCAGGAGGCGCAGGTCCAGGAGGCGGTTCACCTCGTAGAAGCCGAAGGCCAGGAGGTAGGCCCCGGGGTCTTGGGCCACCTCCTTCAGGGAAACCTCCCGGACGGGGGCCTCCTCCCAGAGCGCGTTCTCCCACGCCTCCGTGCGGTTTTTTTCCTCCTTGAGCACCAGGACCTCCCGGAGGACCCCTTCCCAGGGGTCGGGCTCGGCCTCCGCCAGGCCGAAGAGGAGGTAGGCGTCCTTGGCGGTGACCACCAGGGCCCGCCCCACGTCCCGCGCCACCTCCAGGCAGGAGAGGAGGCGCTCCAGGTTGCGGGGGGCGAAGTCCACGGCCACCGGGGACCCCTCCCACCGGGCCACCTCGGCGTGGAGGGCCTCCCTCACCTCCTCCTCCGTGCGGGCGGGGCGCACCTCCCCGAGCCGGGTCCCCTCCACCACCAGGAGGAGGACCTCGCGGGTCTCCAGGGCCCGGAGGAAGGCCTCCGTGTTGGCTCCCCAGCGGCCGTGCCGCCTGAGGTCCCCCGTGTAGACCAAAAGCCCCTCGGGGGTCTCCACGGCGAAGGAGGCCGCCCCGGGCACCGAGTGGTCCACGGGGAAGGCCTCCACCCGGAAGGGCCCCAGGGAGAGGGGGGAGCAGGCCTCCTCCCAGGGGTGGCCCCCCAGGCCTTTTTTGCTCGCCGGGGAGCGCTCGTGGAACCTCCCGAGGGATCCCAGCACCCGGTAGGGGCGGCGGAGGTACAGTTCGCGGTCCCCGTCCAAGACTCCCCCCTTCTTCGCGTTCGGGCGCCTCGGGGTCAGGTAGGCGGCCTCCCCGTCCACCCCCGCCTGGGCCGTGTCCTGCATGGCCTTGACCACGGCGGCGGTGGCCGCGGTGGCCACCACGGGGAGGTCCCCCCGCAGGTAGCCCACCGCCCCGGTGTGGTCCAGGTGGGCGTGGGAGAGGAGGAGGGCGAGCACCTTCTCCCCGGAGGGGAGGCCCCCGCCGAGCAGCCCCCGCTCCAGGTGGGAGGGGAGGAGGGTGTCCGCCTGGCCCTCCCGGTAGAGGCCGGGGAGGGGGGGCAAGAGGCCCAGGAAGAGGAGGTCGCGCAGGCCGAAGCGGGCGGTGCGGGGGGAGAGGAACTCGGTGAAGTAGGTCCCCCACCGCCCGAAGGGCCGGCCGAAGTCCAGGAGGAGGGCCCCCTCCTCGGCCTCCAGGAGGAGCTGGTTGCCCCCGATCTCCCCCCAGCCCCCGAAGACGTGCACCGCCAAGCCGCCCAGGACAAAGCGCCTCACCCCGCCCTCCCTAGGCGGGGCGGGTGCCCTTGACCCGGCCCCGGGCGTCGTAGTGGTAGACCATCCGCCCCCTGCGGACGATCACCGTGTCGGCGGTCCAGCCCAGGAGCTCGTCCTGGCTGGAGATGCCGAAGCCCCCGATCCGCCTGCCCCGGCTGTCGTACACGTCCAGGTAGTTGCCCCTGCGCCGCACCGAAGCGATGTCCATGTCCCTCACCTCCTCCTCCTCGTACTCCGCCACCCAGAACTCCCAGTAGCCGCCCACCACCAGCTGGTCCTTCCCGTAGTCCATCCCCAAAATGAACCCCCGCGGCGCGGTGAGGACGGGCATCCAGCGCTTCAGGTCCCTGGAGGCCAGGACCACCCCCTGGGCGGCCATCACCAGGTACCACCCGTTCCCGTAGGTGGCCTCGTCCAGGTCCCACTCCAGGTCCCGGCCCACCTTGTGGTACTTCCAGTTCCTCCCGTCCTTGGAGACCATGAGGGTACCGGCGTTCCCCGCCGCCAGGAAGCCCGCCTGCGTGTACTTCACGCTGTTCATGCGGGCCGGGGCGCGGATCACCTCCCACTTCCTCGTGTCCCGGGAAACCAGGATGCGGAAGGGGGCGGTGGCCACGAAGACCCCGGCCCCGAAGGCCACCCCCGTCACCTGCCCCCCGAGGAAGCCCCCCGAGGTCTCGGGGTCAACGGCCCAGGCCCTCCACTCGCCCCGCGCCTGCGCCAACCCGGGGTCGGCAAGGAGGGCCAGTCCCGCTAGGAGGCAGAACCCTGCTTTCCTTAGCCCCCGTGGAGGTTCCATGAGGCCAGGCTAGGCCGGGCGGGGAGGGGAGGACAAGGCGGGTTTCGCAAAACCCGAACTCCTTGCAGACTAGGGAGGGCCGGGGTTATGCTGGGGGGCATGGGGGAAGGGCGGCTTGCGGAAGGGGTCCAAGGGGAGGTCCCGGGATGGGAAGGGGGGAAGGCCGGCCGCCCGCCGGCCCTCCTGAGTCTCTTCGCCCTGGAGGAGTTACCTGGCGTTGACGAAGCCCTCTTGGAGAAGCTCGGCCTGCGCCCGGGAAGCGTCCTCTCCCAGGGGCTCCTGCTCCTTCGCCTGGCCACGGAGGCCCACAAGAAGGGGGCGGAGCTCCGCTGGAACACCACGGAGGCCCTGAAGGAGAGCCTCCTTTCCTTCCTGGAGGAGGAGAGGAACGCGAAGGAGCTCCTCGCCGGCCTGGGTCCGGGGGAGAAGGCCCTTCTCAAAGTTTCCGAGAGGTCCAAGCCCGAGGAGGCCCTGAGGCGGGCGGTGAGGAACTTCCACGTCCGCTACCATCCCCGGGACCTGGTCCGCAGGCTCCTCAAGCGCCTGGGCTCCCGCCTCCACCCCCCGGACCGCCTGCGGGACCTCCTCGGAGCCTGCACCCCCGAGGCCTGGGCGGCGGCCACCCCCTTTTCCGGGGCCTTCCGGGGCGTCTTCGCTCTGCTGGAGGGGTCCTACGGCCTGGAGGCCCCGGCCTTTGAGCGGGCCCTGGCCCCCTGCTTCGTCTTCGCCTTCCTGCGGGGCGAGGGAAGGGTGGCGAGGCCCTTTCGGGAGGTTCTCCCGGACCTGACCCTGGGCAAGAGAACCGTGGGGCTCCGGTACCAGGAGGAGTGCTGGGTGGCCCGGGTCCGGTCCAGGGGGGGCGGCCCGGGGGAGCTCTACGAGAAGCCCTCCTTCCGCTCGGAAAAGCCCTTCGGCCCCAGGATTCCCTCCCCCTCCTTCGGGAAGGCCCTCCCGGGGTGGTACGGGGCCCTGGAGGCCCGGGGCCACGGGGAGTGCCCGGAGGACTGCTTCCCCGAGGAGGGGTACGACTGGGACCTGGTGGCGGAGTACCGCGACGCCCTCTGGGAGGCCCCGGCCTCCCCCGGGAAAGGGGGGAAGGCGTGAGGCCCGCCCGCCCCTTCCGGGAGCTCCTTCAGGAGGCCCTGGCCGCGGCCAGGGAGGGGCGGGCGGAGCCCTTCGGCGACGCCTTCCGGGAGGAAGCCGAGGGGCACGCCCGCCTGGGCCCCAGGGGAGAAGACCCCGTGGCCCGGGCCCTGGCCCTGGGGCGGCAGGCCCTCGGCCACCTGGCGCGGGGAGAGCGGGAGGAGGCCTGCCGAAAGCTCTCCCAAGCCCTGGAGCTCCACCCCTCCCTGGGAGGGGGCCTCGCCCTGGACCTGGCCGAGGCCCTCTGCGGGAAGGAGGCCTTCCGGCCTCTCCGGGAGCGCCTCGCTCGCCGCAAGGAGGTTCCCCCCGGGTTCCAACTCCTGGCCCTCCTGGACCGCCTGCCCCCGGAGTTCTGGGTGGAGGTCCTGAGGGGATCGCCCCGGACCCCCTCCTCCCCGAGAAAAGGCCGGGCGGAAGCCGAGGCCCTGCCCCGCCTCCGGGAAAGCCCTCCGCGGAGGCCCAGGCCCTCCGTCCCCCGTCCGAGGATCCCCTTCGCCTACCGGCCCTTGCGCCGGGAAGGGCGCAAAGGGGAGGGAGAAACGCAGGTGTACGCGTTTGCCCTCCGGTCTACAGATGCTTCCAAGTGGCTAGGGTCCTTGGGTGCCACCGAGTTCCGCCGCTGGGTGGCCCCGGGCCTGGAGGTGCGGGAGGTGAGGGGGCGCCTCTACCTCCGGGTCTTGCCCGAGTTCCGGGAGGCCTACCCCCAGGCCGCCCTCCTGGTGCTGGAGGCGGGTAGAGCGCGGGCCCTCATGCCCCTGCTCCCCAGCGAAGACTACCTACCCCTTCCCGTGGACCTGAAGGGGGGAGCGGACCTGGTGGCGGAGGTCTGGTCCTGGGAGGACCTTATCCTGGGGACCCTGGCGGAGCTTTTGCGGGAGGGGCGCTTCTACCCGGACCTTCTCGGGATATGGCTCCTCTACGGGATGACACAAGGACTCATCCCCCCAGAGGTGGCGGAGGCGGCTCTCAGATGGCTCGAGAGGGGGAGCTGAGGGCGCGCCCCACCCCGGCCCCCGCTTGGCTCCCGGCGCTCCAAGCCCTAAGATCCCGACCCGAAAGGGTCGGGGCTAGTGAAGCCCTTGCGTCCCATAAACCCCGAAGGGGAGGAAGCGAATCCTCGTTCCGGCGCCGGTGGAGGTGTCTATGCGGAGTAAGCCACCCGCTGAAGTGGCTCCATAAAGAACGCCATCCTTGAAGCTGAGCCCATAAACCCCCTCAAAGCCGATGGTGCCCACCAGGATCGCCTGTTTGGAAGCGAGGTCTACCTTCACCAAGGAGTCGCCCGAAAGGGAACCGCAGCTGACGGAGGCGTAAAGGGCATCCCCGAAAGCCGCATCGCCGCTGGAATCGCAGGGGAGGGACACTCCTGGTATGGCAGAGGCCGCCCCGGTCAATGGATTCAGCTCATACACCCCGCTCCCTCCGATCCCGAACAGCCGACCCTGGGCGTCCAAGGCAAGCCCATTGAGAACGGCCCCCGTGCTCCCCACTCTGGTAGCCACACCGCTCGCCACCTGCACCTTGTAGAGGCTGCCGCCGCTATCCCCAAGCGCCCAGGCAGAGGAGCTCTTCCCATCCCAAGCCAGATCAAACACCCCGAGAATTCGCTGGCCCGAGGCGGTGCGAATCGGGCCCACCTTCACATCCTGCCGATCCTGAGAAAGCGAGATCCACCAGAGCTCGTCCTGAGAGCTTACTGCCAGGAGGGAGGGGTCTGGCGGAGAGGGAGGAGGCGGGGATACCAGGTTTTGAGAGCACGAGGCGAGAAAGGCCATCAAACCGATGGTGATAAAGCGGGAAAATTTCAGTGTGCTCATACAAGGCAAAGTTTAGCCAGGCGTGAGCTTGCCTTGCAAAGACCATGACAACCAGGTGAATGTCTCGCTCCCGATGGGCAAGCCAGGCTTTTTCGCAGGAAGGCAAGCCCCAAGGAGGGCCTCGCCCACTGCCTCCGCCTGATCCAAGAGGTGGCTGAGGTGGCTCCACCCACCCCCAAAGGCAACCGGGGCCGCTCTTGGCGCTCCAGCCACCCAGTCCCTGGCCCACCGCACCCCCAAGCACCTGGACCTTCAGCTCTAGAAAGCCCTGCCCCCCTCCACTTCATGTACACCGCAGCGCTGTCCTACCGGAGGGAGGACCGGCTTCCCCGCCTTCGTCGGGGGTGGGGTGGCCGGGAGGGCTGCGCTCCCGACCCCCGGCTTGGGGGGGAGGCCCTGCGGCGGTTTGCCCTTACCGGGGGGTGACTTTTAGTGGACGCGGTGTTTGAGGGGAAGGAGGTTTGGGGGGACGAAGACACGGCTCGGTGGGGGATATCTTCGGCAAGCCCAGTCTGTCTGAGGGCCCCTTGCGCTAAGCGCGCCATTTGGGTAGCATGCCTCCCGTGGGCAAACCCCTCTTCCTCACCCCCGAGGAGCTCGCCCGGGCGCTCCGGGTGGACCCGGAGACGGTGCGGCGCTGGCTCCGGGAGGGCCAGGTGCGGGGGCAGAAGGCCGGGCGGCTCTGGCGGGTGCCCTGGGAAGAGGGTGCGCGGCTTCTGGGCGGCGAGGAGCGCCTGGAGGAGGCCCTGAAGGAGGTGCTGGGGTGAGGGTGGTGGCCGTGGTGAACGGCAAGGGCGGGGTGGGGAAGACCACCACCGCCGTCAACCTGGCCGCCCTCCTGGCCGAGGAGGCCCCCGTCCTCCTGGTGGACGCCGACCCCCAGGGCTCGGCCTCCTGGTGGGCGGGCCGGGGAGAGATGCCCTTTGACCTGGCCCAGGAGACCGACCCCGCCCTCCTCCTCCGCCTGAGGCGGGTGAAGGGGTACGGGGCGGTGGTGGTGGACACGCCCCCCGCCCTCCGCTCCGAGGCCCTGGAGGCGGTCCTCAAGGCCTCGGACTACGCCGTCCTCCCCACGCCCCCCGCCCCCCTGGACCTCGAGGCCCTGGTGGAGACGGTGCGGCGGGCCGTCCGCCCCTTGGGGGTGGCCCACCGGGTCCTCCTCACCCGGGTGGACCCGAGGAGCCTGGGGGAGGCCCTCGAGGCCCAGACCGCCCTCATGGAGGCCGGGGTGCCCGCCTTCCACGCCTTCGTGCGGGCCTACAAGGCCCACGAAAGGGCGGCCCTGGACGGGAAGCCCATCACCCGCTGGCGGGGCCCGAACGCCCGGGAGGCGGAGGCGGACTACCGCCGGGTGGCGGAGGAGCTTTTGCGGGAGCTCTCTCTGCTCCCGGAGAGGAGGGAGGCGTGAAGCGGCGGCGCCTGGCGGAGCTCGTGCGGGAGGAGGCGGGGGCCCTGAGGGAATCCCCTCCCGAGGTGGGGGCCCTGGAGGAGGCCTCCACCCCCCGCGAGGAGAAGCCAGGGGAGGCCCCTCCCGCCCAGGCCTCGCCGGAGGGGCGAGGGGAGCGCCCCCTCCCCCCCTACCTCACCTACGTGCGCAAGGAGTGCCGCCTCCGCCCCGACCAGCTGGACGCCCTCACCGCCCTGGCCCGGAGGCTGAACCGGGAGCGGAAGGGGAAGGGGGAAAGGATCACGGAGAACACCCTAATCCGTTGGGCGGTGGATAGACTTCTTCAAGAGTATGGTCTTCCAGATCTATCCGAGGAAGAAAAGATATGAGCAAACATCCCGTGCAAGTCCAGCTTCTCTTCCCGGAAGAAGAGCCTCATCTGAATAAGAAAAGGGAGATTTTTCTTGCAAAGCTCAGGTCCAACTCCCGTAGAGGGGCCAAGTACAAGCGGTACCTAGGTGCTCCCATTAGATATCCCGGTGGAAAGAGTTTTGCTGTGGGTTATATCGTAGAATTGTTACCTGAAAACATCAGCCGGGTTATCAGCCCTTTCCTGGGGGGAGGGAGCGTAGAAGTTGCTCTTGCAAATGAGCTTGGAATAAAAGTTATTGCTTTTGATATTTTTGATATTCTCGTCAACTTCTGGCAGGTACTCCTAGACCCCAGGAAGAAAAGAGAGATGCTTGCTATCTTGCGGCAATTGAAGCCCAACAAGCAAACGTACACGGAGGTAAAAGAGGTGCTAAAGCGCCACTGGCGCTTCACCCAATACAGAGAAGGAAGCAAGGAATTTGTCATTACCGATAAGGTGTTGCTGGCTGCCTATTTCTACTTCAACTATCAACTCTCTTACGGCCCCGGTTTCCTCGGGTGGCCTAGTTCGGTATACCTGAACGAGGGAACTTACCAGGGCATGCTTGAGAAACTGGAGGAGTTTGAAGCGCCCAACCTAGAGGTCCATCAAGCAGACTTTAGGGACGTTCTGCCTCGTTACAAGAATGATTTCATGTATTTAGATCCACCCTATTACATAGGTCCTGACAGCAAAACCTTCAGGGGCATCTACCCCATGAGAAACTTCCCCATCCACCACCACGGCTTTCCCCACGAAACCCTCAGGGATATGCTAAAAGAGCACAAAGGCGGTTTTATCCTCAGCTACAACGATTGCCCAACCATCCGAGACTATTACAAAGACTACAAGCAGTTTTTCCCTAAATGGCACTACTCAATGGGGTTAGGAGAAACAAGAATAGGGAAGTATCGGAAAGAAAGAGGCTCAGATACCCACCAAAAGGAAAGTCATGAAATTCTGATTTACGGCCACCCCCGCAGCTAAATGCCCGCACGTGAGCTTTGCAACATGGGATGCCCAAACTGGAGCTGCGGGAAGGCCCTTTTGGGGGCCCCCACCGCAAGGACCGCGGTGGGATACTTAGTTGCTGCCCCCTACTCACCTGTTGATCCTTCTGTCGTGGTAATCCAAATATTCCTGGTATAAGTCGCGAGGGTAGTCGTCTCTGTTTTCCTGAAAATTCCAAGGTGGAAACTTTCCTTCACGAGCACGATAATCTTCCAAACATTTTTGTTCCATTTCTTTGTACGGAGTAACCTCTCCTTCTTCACATTTAAAAAGACCACAGATCTGCGCCCTGACCCTAGGAGATGTAATCACCCAAACAGAAACCTCCTTACCCTCACGTAGCTTATTAGCAATCAGTCCATGCATGATAAACCTTGATGGGCCAGGACTGCCCGTCCTAGCGTTTGCATAGAAACTTAGCGTCCCCCTCAATCCGTTTCGATCTGAAGAACCACCTATTTTGTATATTTCATCATCAACAACCAAAAGATATACCCTTGGGATTCTCGCCCTAAACTCAGATTCCGGGAAGCTTGGATCCCGCTCAAATCTGATCAAATTGGGGCTTCCATCCTGCCTAAGAACGAAGCGCCCCACCTTTCTAGCCGTTTTAACCTCATGTATCTTCATGGCCGTCCTCCTCCCCACAAACAAGGGCACAGACATCAATCTCCAAAGCTTGTGCAATACGCAAAAGGACTTCTAAAGAGGGGTTAGCCAAGCCGCGCTCCAACTGGCTCACATAAGAACGATCTAAACCTGCAAGCTCCGCAAGGTCCTCCTGCGTAAAATTCCTCGCCCGCCTAAAAGAAGCAAGCCGGCGTCCCAAGTCTTCAAAAAAGGACCCCACCCTTTCTTAGGGTGGGCACGAGCTTTCGTGAAGTCTATAGTGTATAGTCAACAAACAGAAATTTTTTTTAAAAAACTACCCCACCACGTCCGGCAAGGCCCGGGCGGCCTCCTCCAGGCGCTTGCGGGAGAC
>NZ_JBAMMI010000005.1:0-13540 GCF_039793865.1 Thermus sp. | reverse complement strand
ACCCCATGCTGGCTTGCGCCAGCATGGGGGCCCCGGTAAAAGCGATCCCCCGATTCGGTCATCCCATGCCGCGAAAC
This sequence comes from Thermus sp., assembly GCF_039793865.1. GTDB lineage: Bacteria > Deinococcota > Deinococci > Deinococcales > Thermaceae > Thermus. The sequence continues at coordinate 13,463 of NZ_JBAMMI010000005.1, read as the reverse complement.
TAGGGCGCGGGCGCTTAGCGGGTGCGGGTCACCTTGGTGAGGTGCCGGGGCCGGTCCGGGTCTAGACCCCGGGCCCGGGCCAGGGCCTCGGCCAGGGGGTAGAAGCCCTGGACCAGGAGGAGGGGGGTGAGCTCCGGGGCCAAGGCCAGGGGAAGGCGCAAGGGGGTGTCGGCCAGGGCCAGGGCGTCGGGGTCCGGGGAGAGGACGAGGAGGTGGGCCCCCTTGGCCTTGAGGCCCTCCAGGGTAGCGAGGAGACTCTCCCGGGCCTCGTCCCCTTGCACCAAGGCCAGGACGGGGAAACCCGGCTCCAGGAGGGCCTGGGGCCCGTGGAGGAACTCGGCGGCCGAGAGGCCCTCGGCGTGGAGGCCCGCCACCTCCTTGAGCTTGAGGGCGGCCTCGAGGGCCACCGGGTAGGTGAAGCCCCGCCCCAGGGCGAAGAGGTTCTCCGCCTCCTGCAGGTACTCCAGGCTCCCCTCCACCCCTAACGCCCTCGCCATGGCCTCCGGCAGGGCGGGAAGGGCCTCCTCGAGGCGGGGCTCCTCCAGGAGGTGGGCGAGGAGCTGGGCCGTGGCCGCCAGCATGGCCAGGAAGCTCTTGGTGGCCGCCACCGCCCGCTCCTCCCCGGCGTGGAGGGGGAGGACCACCTCCGCCGCCCGGGCTAAGGGGCTCTCCTCCCGGTTCACCAAGGCCACGGTGAGGACCCCTTGGGCCCGGTAGGCCCGCACCGCCTCCACCACGTCGGGGCTCTCCCCGCTTTGGCTAAAGGCCAGGAGGAGGCTCGGGAAAGGCACCTTGGGCCTCGCCCCGTAGAGGGTGAGAACCGAGGGGGCCAGGGAGAGGACGGGCCAGAGGAGGCGGGCCTCGAGGAGGTACTTGGCGAAGAGGGCGGCGTGGTCCGAGCTCCCCCGGGCGGCGGTGAGGACCAAAGCGGGGGGCTTTTTACGAAGGAACCGGGCCAGGCTTCGCACCTCGGGTCCGTTCTCCCGAAGGAGGCGCTCCACCACCTTGGGGGCTTCCTCCGCTTCCCGAAGGGTCCAGGAGGCCATGACCCCATGATAAAAACGGAGACCCCTCGCCCAAGCCCTACTCCCTCCCGAGGAGGGGTGGTATACTTCCACGGATGGACCGCATCGTCATCCGGGGCGCGAGGGAGCACAACCTCAAGAACATCAGCCTGGAACTCCCCCGGGGCAAGTTCATCGTCATCACCGGAGTCTCGGGCTCGGGAAAGAGCACCCTGGCCTTTGACACCCTCTACGCCGAAGGGCAGAGGCGCTACGTGGAAAGCCTCTCCAGCTACGCCCGCCAGTTCCTCGGGGTCATGGACAAGCCCGAGGTGGAGAGCATTGAGGGGCTTTCCCCGGCCATCTCCATTGACCAGAAGACCACGAGCCACAACCCCCGCTCCACCGTGGGCACCGTCACGGAGGTCCACGACTACCTCCGCCTCCTCTTCGCCCGCGTGGGCCAGGCCTACTGCCCCGAGTGCGGCCGCCCCATAGAGAAGCAGTCGGCGAGCGAGATCACCGACCGCCTCCTCCAGCGCCCCCCCGGCACCCGGGCCGTCCTCATGGCCCCCCTGGTGCGGGGAAGAAAGGGGGAGTACAGGAAGCTCTTCCAGCAGCTCATGAAGGAGGGGTACGCCCGGGTGCGGGTGGACGGGGTGGTCTACCTCCTGGAGGAGGCCCAGGGCCTAAACCTGGAGAAGTACGAGAAGCACGACATTGACCTGGTGATTGACCGGGTGGCCCTTAGGGAAGAGGAGCGCCCCCGGATCGCCGAGGCGGTGGAGCTCGCCCTCCTTCGGGGGGAGGGCCTCATGCGGGTCCTCTACCCGGACACCGGGGAGGAGGAGCTCTTCTCGGAGAAGTTCGCCTGCCCGGAGCACGGCTCGGTCCTGGAGGAGCTTGAGCCCCGCATCTTCTCCTTCAACAGCCCCTACGGGGCCTGCCCCGCCTGCTCGGGCCTCGGCTACAAGCAGGAGTTTGACCCGGACCTCGTGGTGAACCCCGAGCTCTCCCTGGCCCAGGGGGCCATCCTCCCCTGGTCCAGGGGGCGGGACACGGGGCGGAGCTACCTTTGGGACCGGCTTCGGGCCCTCGCCGAGCACCTGGGCTTTGACCTCAAGACCCCCTTCAAGGACCTGCCGGAGGAGGCGAAGCGGGCCGTGCTCTACGGCCTTCCCGAGCCCTTTGAGGTGGTCTTTCGCCGGGGGGGCAAGGAGACCCTCCGGGTGGAGGTCCACTACGAGGGGGTCATCCCCTGGCTGGAGAAGCGCTACCAGGAGGCGGACTCCGAGGGGGTGCGGGAGGCCCTCGAGGCCTTCATGTCCATGAAGCCCTGCCCGGTCTGCGGGGGGACCCGCTACAAGAAGGAGGTGCTCTCCGTGCGGGTGGCGGGGAGGAACATCGCCGAGGTCTCGGCCCTTCCCGTGCGGGAGGCCTTGGAGTTCTTCCAGGGCCTGGAGGAGAGGCTCTCTCCCTTCCAGGCCCAGATCGCCAGGCCCATCCTCCGGGAGATCGTGGAGCGCCTGGGCTTCCTGGTGGGGGTGGGCCTGGACTACCTCACCCTGGACCGGGCGGCCAACACCCTCTCGGGGGGCGAGGCCCAGAGGATCCGGCTGGCCACCCAGGTGGGCTCGGGCCTCACCGGGGTGCTCTACGTCCTGGACGAGCCCAGCATCGGCCTCCACCCCCGGGACAACCAGCGCCTCATCGCCACCCTGAAGCGCCTCCAGGCCCTGGGCAACACCCTCGTCGTGGTGGAGCACGACGAGGAGACCATGCGGGCCGCCGACTGGATCGTGGACATGGGCCCCGGGGCGGGGGTCCACGGGGGGGAAGTGGTGGCGGAGGGCCCCCTGGAGGCCATTCTGCAAAACCCCAAGAGCCTCACCGGAGCCTACCTCCGGGGTGAGAAGAGGATCCCCGTGCCCAAAGAGCGGCGCAAGGGAAACGGCAAGTGGCTCGTGCTTAGGGGGGCGAGGGAGCACAACCTGAAAAACGTCACCCTGAGGATCCCCTTGGGCCGCTTCGTGGCCGTGACCGGCCCTTCGGGAAGCGGCAAGAGCACCCTCATCCACGACGTCCTCTACGCCGCCCTGGCCCAAAGGCTCATGCGGGCCAAGACCACCCCCGGGGCCTACGAGGCCCTGGAGGGGGTGGAGCACCTGGACAAGGTCATTGAGATTGACCAGTCCCCCATCGGCCGCACCCCTCGGTCCAACCCCGCCACCTACACGGGCATCTTTGACGAGATCCGCGACCTCTTCGCCAAGACCCCGGAAGCGAGGAAGCGGGGGTACGGCCCAGGCCGCTTCTCCTTCAACGTGAAGGGGGGGCGGTGCGAGGCCTGCGGCGGGGACGGCACGGTGAAGATTGAGATGCTCTTCCTGCCGGACCTCTACGTCCCCTGCGAGGTGTGCAAGGGCAAGCGCTACAACAAGGAGACCCTCGAGGTCAAGCTCCGGGGGAAGAGCATCGCCGACGTCCTGGACATGACCGCCGAGGAGGCCCTGGATTTCTTCCAGAACGTTCCCACCATCGCCCGAAAGCTCCAGCTCATGGTGGACGTGGGCCTGGGGTACATGCGCCTGGGCCAGCCCTCCCCCACCCTCTCGGGGGGCGAGGCCCAAAGGATCAAGCTCGCCACGGAGCTCGGCCGCAAGTCCACGGGCCGCACCCTCTACATCCTGGACGAGCCCACCACCGGGCTCCACTTTGAGGACGTGGCCAAGCTCCTCTCGGTGCTTCACCGCCTGGTGGACGCGGGCAACACCGTGGTGGTCATTGAGCACAACCTGGACGTGGTGAAGACCGCGGACTGGGTCATTGACCTGGGCCCCGAGGGGGGGGACCGGGGCGGGGAGATCGTGGCCGAGGGAACCCCGGAGGAGGTGGCCCTCACGGGGAGCCCCACCGGGGTGTTCCTGGCCAGGATCCCGGAGATCGCCGAGCGCCTCGAGGTGGCGGCGGACTGAGGTCATCCCATCCTGGCCTGCGCCAGCACGGGGTGGGATTACGGGCCTCTCTTCGCCTTGGCCTGGGTGCCCGGCGCTAAGTCCTGGCTCCGGGCGAGGATGCCCTCCAAGGCCAAGGAAAGGGACTTCTCCAGCTCCTCGGAAAGGCCTCGGTGGGGCGTGTAGGCGGCCCAGCGCAGGGCGGAGAGGAAGTAGAGGTCGGCCAGGGTGCGCCCCATGCGCTCCAGGGAGAGGTCCTGGCGCACCACCCCTTTCTCCCGCAGGGGCCTTAGCACCTCGGCGATGAGGTCCCCTAAGGGGAGGGCCTCAAAGGCGGTCTTGGCCCGGATGGGGTCGGGGTTTAAGAGCTCGTAGAGGAGGGGAAGGAGGAGGTCCTTCTCCTCCTCGGTGGCCTTGGCCACTTCCTGAAGGAGAAAGCGGAGAACGGCCAAAGGGTCCATCCCCTGGGCCAGACGGCGGCGCACCTCCTCCCTGAGCCTGGAGAGGAGGAGGCTCCCGTAGTCCAGAAGGACCGCCTCCTTGTAAGGGTAGTAGTTGAAGAAGGTGCCGCGGGAGACGTGGGCGGCCTTGGCGATGTCCGTGGCCGTGGTGGCCTGGAAGCCGCGCTCGCGGAAAAGGTTCATGGCCGCCTGGAAGATCCGGTCGCGGCGGCGCTTTTTCTGGTACTCCCGGACGCCCATGGGGTAAGTGTACTTCCCTAAAAACTCAAAGCTCAATCGCCTTGCCGGCCCAGTCCGAGAGGGCCGGGAGCAAGGCGAGGCCGCCTTGGGTGGCGTAGACCTTCCCCTCCCGGTGGAAGCCCCCCGGCACCACCCAGTAGCCCAGGGCCCGAAGGGCCTCCGCCACCTCCCCCGGGGCCGCCACCTCCTTTGGAAGCCTCCCCGCCTCCGCCAAGAAGAGGTGGGCGTTGAAACCCAGGAAGACGGCCTCGAGGCCCTCCCACACCTCCTCCAAAAAGGCGAGCCAGGAGGCGTCCTTGGCGGGGCGCTCCGGCCTCCTGGCCCCGGGGATGAGGAGGGCCTTTGGGGGCGGGGCCGCCGGGAAGGCGTAGGTGGGGGTCCAAACCGAGCCCGCCAGGGCCAAGGTGCCCTTCCGCCCCTTGGCCACGGTGTAGGCGGGGATCTCCAGGCGCCGGGCGGCCTCGAGGGCCAAGGCGGCCTCGAGCTCGGAAAACTCCGGGAGGAGGAAGACGGCGAGCACCTTTCGCCCATTATGGCAGAAGGCGGAAGAGGAGCTCGGCCGCCTCCCCCCGGGAGACGGCCTCCGGGCCCTCCACCCCAGCCTCCCCCAGGGCCAGCAGGAGCTGGTTGAGGAGCCGGCGCCCGAGGGGGCGCTGCAGCTCCTCCCGGTAGAGCTCCCTGGCCTTCAGCGCCACCCGTGGGCGGTCCTCCAGGCCCTTGGCCCGGTAGTAGTGTTCAAGATTTGCCAGAAAGTCCCCCAGGAGGATGGGGTTGGCGAGGCCCAGGCTTCCCTTCAGGTAGTAGGGTCCGGCGAAGAGGCCCCGCCGGAGGAGGCGCACTGCCTCCCGGAAGCCCCGCCTCCCCTCCTCCGGCCACCCCCTCTCCTCGGAGGAAAGCCGGGCGCCCCGCTCCAGGAGACGCTTGCGCAGGGCCTCCACCCCGCTTGGGCTCTGGGCGAGCTGGTGGAAGTCCACCAAGGGGGCCTTCTCCAGCCCCGCCTGGGGGGCCTTGCGCAGGAGGGCCGCCGCCACCCCCGCCGCCTCTCCCAGGGCCATCTGCAGGGGCACCGCCCGGGCGGAGAAGGCGGCGGCGCTGTCAAACCCGGCCGCCTGGGAGACCACGAGGAGGTTCCGGAGCTCCCGGGGCACCAGGGCGCGGAAGGGCACGCCGTAGGGGGCCGGGGTGCCGAGGAGGTAGGGGGTCTCCCCGGGGAAGTAGGCCTGGCCGTCCAGGGGGTACCCCCCGAGGGCCACGGCGTCGGGGAAGTTCCTGCCCAGGAGCACCTCCTCGGCCCGGAGGCGGTAGAGGGCCTTTAGGTGGCGGCTTTCCCTGAGGTAAAGGGCCGGGGCCACGCCGGCGAGCCGGGCCGTGCCGAAGAGCAGGGGGTCCTTTTCCCGCAGATAGGCCACCACCCGGTCGGCCTCCAGGGCCGCCTCGGCCCGGACGCGCTCCAGGGCCAGGGGATCCGTCCCGTCCACCCCGAAGATGAGGAGGGCGTTCACCAGGAGGCTCCCGTCGTCCTGACGGGCCAGGTTGAGGCCGCGGAGGGCGTAGCGGGCGGGGTCGGAAGGGACGTACCCCCGCGCCAGGTCGCCAAACCCCCACCCGCTCCGCCCCCAGGCCCCGGCCCCCGTGCGCCGGACCTGGCCGTCGTAGTTCAAGGCCAAAAGAACCGCCCCCCAGGGGACGCCCTCCAGGCGGAAGACCAGGGTGGCGGCCATGGCCCTCTGGTCCAGCCCCGTGTCCTCCCGCCCCAGGGTAAAGGAGGCCCCGGCGCGGAAGGCCAGCTCGGCGGTGTCCGTGGCGTCCACGAAATAGAGGGCCGGGTAGGTCCCCTTGGGGGTGGCGAGGGCAAGGAGCCTCGAGCCCTCCCTCTCCAGGCGGTCTATGGGCTCCTCGAGGCGCACCTCCGCCCCGGCCTCCCGGAGCATGGCCCAAAGGACCCGTTCCGCCTCCCCCACGTCAAAGGAGGCCTCCTGCCCGACGCGGCGGTAGAACTCCCGGAAGAGGCCGGCCTGGAGGAGCCCTTCCCGGTCCTTGGCCAGGTCCAGGGTGGCGAGCCACCCCTGGGTGAGCACCCCCCCTACGCCCCGCCCAGGCTCCAGGAGGAGTACCTTAAGCCCCTCCTGGACCGCGGCCACCGCCGCCGCCACCCCTTGGGGCGTGGCCCCGTAGACCACGAGGTCGTACTGGGCAAGCCCCAAGCCCAGGAAAAGCGCGAGGGCAAGCCAGCGCACGGTCCTTAAGGAAGTTGGGCCTTGGCCTCCTGGTACTCCGCCACCAGGCGGGCTACCACCTCCTTGGCCGAGGGGATCTCGCGGATGAAAGCCACCCCGTGCCCAGCGGAGTAGACCTCCTTCCAGGCCTTGCCCCCTCCTTGGCGGAAGCGCTCCAGGGACTCCCGGAGGAAGTTGGCGGGGACCCCCGTGACCTCGGGGGTGTACTCTATGTCCTCCGGCTGGGCGCGGAGAAGGGCTTCCTTGTACTCCAAAGGCGCCCCCGACTCCAGGGTGGCGATGAAGCGGGTGCCGATATAGGCCCCGTCCCCCAGGGCCAAGGCGGCGAGGACCTGCCTGCCGGTGGCGATCCCCCCGGCGATGAGCACCGGCACCCCTAGCTCCTCCCGAAGCCAGGGCCCGAGGACGAAGGGGCTCACCCTCCCGGCGTGCCCCCCGGCCCCCGAGGCCACGGCCACTAGGGCGTCCGCCCCGGCCTCCACCGCCTTTTTCCCGTGCCTTAGGCCCACCACGTCGCACCAGACCACGCCGCCATAGGCCCTGACCCGCTCCACCACCCAGGTGGGGTCCCCAAGGGAGGTGACCACCAGGGGGACCTTGCGCTCCACCACGGCCTTAAGGTCCTCCTTCAGGCGGGGGTTGTCCTTCAGGATGAGGTTCACCCCGAAGGGCACCCCCTGGGGAAAACTCTCCAGGAACTCCCGAAAGGCCTGGTGGGTGCGGAAGTTAAGGCTCGGGATCACCCCGATCCCCCCGGCCTCCGCCACCGCCTGGAGGAGGGGGGCGTTGGACACCAAAAACATGGGCGCGGCCACGATGGGGTAGCGGATGCCCAGCATCCGGGTGACGGCGGTCTCCATGTGGGGGATTTTACCGGGTTCAAAGGATAATCGGGGGGTGGAACCGGACTCTTCTGGCTGGCCCTCGGGCTTGGGGGGCTTTTGGGAAGCCTCCTCGCGGGCCAGGTGGCCCGCCTCCCCCTGGGCCCAAGCCCCTACCACCTGCCCCTTCTGGTTTCCACGGGCCTAAGGCTTTTGGTGGTCTTGCGCTTCCGCCCCTAGGCCCTTGCGCCGCATCTCCCCCCACTGGCCCCGCTTGCGCCACACCTGGAAGGTGGCGAGGAAGCGCTCCAGGGCCAGGACCTGGCGGTAGCCCAGGACCTCGAGGACCCCGAGGAAGAGGAGGACCACCCGGTCCCAAAGCCTGGGGTAGCGCCGGAGGAGGAGGAGCTCCATGCCCACGGCGAGCTGGGAGAGGAGGACCCCGTAGCCCAGGGCGAGGAGGAGGAAGAGGAGGGCGAAGTCCAGGTTGAGCATTCCCAGGAGGTAGAAGACGGGAAGGAGCAGGTAGCCCAGCACCTCCACCACCGGGCCCAGGGCCTCAAAGAGGAGGAAGTAGGGCATGGCCAGAAGGCCGAGCCGCCCGTAGCGGGGGTTGAAGAGCATGGGCCAGTGGGCGAGGAGGACCTCCCAAAGGCCCCGGTGCCAGCGGTTGCGCTGCCGCCTCAGGGTGGTCCAGTCCGAGGGCACCTCGGTGTAGCAGATGGGGTCCGGGGTGTAGAGGATGCGGTAGTCCCGCCCCTCCTCCCGGGCCCGGCGGTGCAGGCGCACCACGAGCTCCATGTCCTCCCCCACGGTGTCCGTGCGGTAGCCCCCCACCCTCAGGACCTCGGCCCGGCGGAAGAGCCCGAAGGCCCCGGAGATGATGAGGAGGGCGTCCATGGCGCTCCAGCCCGCCCGGCCCATGAAGAAGGCCCGGGCGTACTCAAGGATCTGCATTCTTTCAAGGAATCCGGAGGGAAGGCGGAGCTCCTCCACGATGCCCTCCCGCACCCGGGCCCCGTTCAGGGGGCGGATGGTGCCCCCCACCGCCAGGACCCGCTCGCCCTCCAGGAAGAGGCGGCTTGCCCGAAGCAGGGCCTCGGGGTCCAGGAGGCTGTCGGCGTCCACGGCGCAGAAGAGGGGGTAGCGGGCCAGGTTGAGCCCGGCGTTCAGGGCGTCCGCCTTGCCCCCGTTCTCCTTGTCTACCACCAGGAGGTTGGGGTGGGTGAGGGAGCGGTAGACCCCGCGGACGGGCTTGGTGGGGAGGGCCCTGCGGAAGACCCACTCCACCTGGACCAGGCGGAAGGCCTCCTTCAGGACCTCGAGGGTCCGGTCCTTGGGGCCGTCCGCCACCACGATCACCTCAAACTGGGGGTACTGCAGGGCGAGGAAGGAGCGCACGGAGTCGGCGATGGTCTTCTCCTCGTTGTAGGTGGGGACGAGGATGGAAACGGGAAGGTAGGCCTCCCGCTCCAGGAGGTCCTTCAGGGAAAGCTCGGAAAGCTCCCTTGCGTAGCGGGCCACCCTCCGGAGGCCGAAGAGGGCCGAGACCCCGTAGATGAGGTTGAGGAGGGTGAAGTAGTAGAGAACGAAGATTTGGTAGAAATAGAAGAGGAAAGCTAAGAAGTCCATTCGCGCTCCCGAAGCACCTGGGCCGCCATGGCCCGGCCGTAGGGGTCGAGGTGGGCCTCCGCCGCCTGCCTCAGGGCCTCCGGGTCCAGGGCCGCCAGGGCCTCCGCCGCCGCCCGGCGCACGTAGAAGGAGGGGTCCTTCAGGGCCTCCCAAAGCGCCCTCCGGGCGAGGGCCTTGGGGAGGAGGGGAAGGGCGCGGGCCGCCTGCGCCCGCAAGAACTCCTCCCCGTGGCGCAGGAGGGAGAGGAGGGAGGCCTCCCGTCCCTCCGGGGGGTAGCCCAGGCGGGCGAGGGCCCTTAGGGCGGCGGCTTGCACCTCGGGGTCTTCGGCCTCCAGGAAGGGGGGCACCTTCTCGGCGAGGGCGTGGAGGCGGAGGCGGCCTATGGCCTCCAGGGCGGCCCACACCGCCTCCTTATTCCCCTTCTCCAAGAAGAGGGCGGCCACCGGCGGGGCCCGGTCCTCCAGGAGGAGGAGGGCCTCGAGGAGCGCCCCCCGGGAAAGCCCCGAGGCGAGGAGGGCCTCCCCCAGGCGCAAGACCCCCTCGCCCTGGGCCACCCGGGCCCCGGCCCGGGCCGCCGCCAGGCGGAGGACGGGGTCCGGGTGGGCCAGGTAGGGCAGGATGGCCTCCAGGGTCTCCGGGAGGCGGGCGAGGCCCAGGGCCTCCAGGGCCTCGAGGCGCTCGGGCTTGGTGAGGAAGCGCCGCCCCAAGAGGCGGGCCCAGGGGGGAGAGGCCCTTCGGAGCCAGTCCGCCACCTGCTCCCCGGCCTCCCCCTTGAGCATCTCCCGGAGGCGGAGGAGGGCCCGAAGGGCGGGCTCGGGCCAAGGGGGGGGCGGGAGGGAAGCCTCCCCGAAGAGGGCCTCGGTGAAGAGGCGGAGCCAGCGGTCAAAGGTCTCCCGCTCCCAGGCCTCCCTCGAGGCGGAGTAGGCGTGGTAGAGGAGGACATAGGCCCCGAGGAGGACGAGGGCGAGGGCGGTAAGGGCCAGGGCCTGGAGGAGGGCCGCCTCTACCTGGGAAAAGCCCGCCCAGCCCATGAGCCTAGCGGAGAAGAGGAACACCAAGGCCCCCAGGGCGTAGGCCTCCAGGGCCAGAACCCCGAAGACCAAAAGGGCGTAAAGCCGCTCACCGCGCCGCCACATGCCGCTCCAGGCGGAGGAGAAGCTCCTTAGGACTAAAGGGCTTGGTGAGGTAGTCCTGGGCCCCAAGCCTCAGGGCCTCCAGGACGTGGTGCTCCTGCTTGAGCCCGGAGAGGACCACCACGGGGGTGTCCCTCTTGAGGTCCTGCCGGAGGTGGCGGAGGAGGTCCAGGCCGAAGCCCCCGGGAAGGTTCAGGTCCAGGACCACGGCGTCCCAGGGCTCGGCCAGGGCCCGCTTGCCCGCGGGGAAGTCCCGGGCCAGGTGGACCTGGTGGCCCGCCCGCCTGAGGGCGAGCTCCAGCACCTGGGCCACCGCCGGGTCGTCCTCCACCACCAGCACCCGGGCCATGGTCCTCATTCTATCCGGGCCAAGAGGGCCTTTACCTCGGGGTCAGGGTTTAGGCGGAGTTCCTCCCGCAAAAGGCCCTTGGCCTCCTCCTTCCTCCCCCCCTCCAGGAGGGCCTTGGCCAGGGTGAAGCGGGCCAGGGGGTAGTCGGGCTTGAGGGTGAGCACCTGCCGGGCCAAAAGCTCGGCCTCCCGGGCCCGCCCCAGGGCGAGGACCGCCTCAGCCAGACCCCAGCGGGCATCCAGGTTGCCGGGGTCCTGGGCCAGGATCCGCCGGTAGTTCTCCTCCGCCTCGGCGGGGCGGCCCATGTGGTAGAGGAGCCGGGCGTAGCGCACCCGGACGTCGGGGCTGTCCAAAAGGGCGAGGGACTTCTCGTAGAGGAGCTTGGCCTCGGCGTGGCGGCCCTGGAGGTAGAGGGCGAAGGCGAGCTCCCCAAGGGCCTCGGCGTCGTCGGGGAAGGCGGCCACCGCCCGCCTCAAATAGGCCTCGGCGCCCCCAGGGTCCTTGGGGAGGAGGGCCTTGCCCCGGTAAAAGCTGTAGCGCTCCCGGAAGGGCACGGGGTCGGAGAGGAAGCCCTCGAGGCCCACCTCGTCCAGGGCGAAGGCGCGCACCTCCGAAAGGCGGTCCGCCTGGGGCCGGTAAAGGAAGAGGCTCCCCTCTCCCTTGGCCGAGAGGACCACCCGCCCACCGCTGCGCACCTCCACCCGGAAGCCCCGGGCCCCCTCGGGGAGGAGGAGGCGGAAGACCACCTCCCCCGCCCCTCCGGAAACGGGGCGCACCAGGGGGGCAGGAAGGAGCTTCCGGCGCACCCCCGTGCCCAAAAGCGCCCCCTCCCCGGAGGGAAGCCTTTCCCGGCCCAAGGCCACCTCTCCCCGGTAGAGGGAAAGCCGGGCCCTCTCGCCCCGGGAAAGGCGGAGATGGGTCCCAAGGGGCTTCACCTCCCCTTCCGGGGTGGAGAGGGCGAGGGGCACCGGGGCCTCGCGCAGGGCCTCCACCCCGCCCCTAAGGAGCCGCACCTGGACCCTCTCCCCTCCACCCCAGAGGCTCCGCCAGCGCCGGGCCTCCCCCTGGGCGTCCGGGCTGAAGGCGAGCTCCAGGCCGGAAAGGCGCACCACCTCCCCCGAGGGCACGGCCCCGAAGGCCTTGGAGCCCAGGGGGGCGGGGTAAATGGGCAGGCGGGTCAGGGCGAGGAGGGCCAGGGCGAGGAGGAGGAGCCGGCCCACCGGAGCCCGCCTCCCGGGCCTGGGCCTGGGGAGGAGGAGGAGGAAGGTGCTCCCCCGCCCCAGGCGGCTTCGCAAGCGCACCTCTCCCCCGTGGGCCTCGAGGACGCGCTTCACCAAGGCGAGCCCGAGCCCCGTGCCCTCGGCCTCCCCCCGGGTGGAGGCCCGGTAGAAGGGCTCAAACACCTTCTCCTGCTCCTCCTTGGGGATGCCGGGCCCCGTGTCGGCGACGGCGACGCCGTGCTGGTCCCGCCCCACGAGGAGCCGCACCGCCACCTTGCCCCCTTTTGGGGTGTACTTGATGGCGTTGTTGAGCACGTTGAGCACGGCTTGGTAGAGCCAGTTCGGGTCCCCGTAGACCCAGGCCTCCCCCCGGGGGAGGGTAAGCCGCAGGGCGACGCCTTTCCTCCGGGCCAAGGGGCGCACCTCCTCGGCCGCCTGGGAGAGAAGGGCCTTAAGGTCCACCCGCTCGCTCTTTAGGCGCACCCCCTGGCCGAGCTTCAGGTACTCCTGGGCCTTCTCCAAAAGCTCCCGGATGCGCCGGGCGCTCCTTTCGGCAATCTCCAGAAGCTCCTTGGCCTCCTCGGGCAGCCCCTCGGTCTCCAGAGCAAGCTCCAAGGCCCCGAGGACGCTCATGAGGGGGTTCTTGATCTCGTGGAGGAGGAGCCTGAGGAGCTTTGCCGTCTCGTCCTGGGCCCGGAGGAGGGCGAGCTCCCGCTCCCTCAGGGCCAAGACCTCCTGAAAGGCCCCGAGGAGGAGGCGCAGGGCCTCGAGGGTCTCCGGGCCTGGGGGGCGGCTGCCCGTCCAATAAAGGGCGGCCTCCCCCTCCTCCAGAAGCTTTTCCCCCCGTAAGGGGCCCTCGGGCAGAACCGCCCCCCGAAAGACCAGCTGCACCGAGTAGCGACGCAGAAGGCCCAACAGAAAGGCCAGGTCCCCAGGGGGGTTCTGAACCATGGCCCCAGTATAGGAGAGGCGCTTGAAAACCCCGTGAGAGGCGCTTGAAAACCCCGTGAAAATCTAGGGTCTGGGAGCCATGACCACCAGGAGAAGGGCGGGGCTTCCCGACGCGTTCCTCACCCCGTGAGGCACCCCCGCCGGGGCCAAAACAGCCATCCCCGGGGCCAGAAGGGCCTCCTCCTCTCCCACGCGGGCCACCACCTCCCCTTCCAGCACGTAGTACACCTTGTCCGAGCCTTCGTGAGCGTGTACCTTTTGGGCCTGCCCTGGCAGAAGGGCGTAAAGGTCGTAAAGCATCTTCTCCGAATGGAAGACGGGGATCTTGGCCATCTTTTCTGGGTCGTAGCGCACCAGGCTCTTCAAATCCCGGATTTCCATGACGCAAGTCTACCAGACGGGCACACCCTGAGCTCTCATCACTTTGAGGGCTGGGCCTTGACAAGGGAAGAGAAGAGGGG
>NZ_JBAMMI010000004.1:0-14266 GCF_039793865.1 Thermus sp. | reverse complement strand
TGGCCAGGGCCGCGTAGCTGGCCGTGGAGAGCTTTTACGACAGCCTCTTAGCCCCCGAAGCCAAGGCCTTGCCTAAGCCCCAATGCTGGCCCAAGGCGGGACGGGGTCAAGTCCTCCGTGGGGCGGGCGCTTGGTCCTGCCGCACCCAGAGGGGCTCCTGGTCCTTGGGGCAGACTGCCCGGAAGGCGCAGGCGCCGCAGGCGGTGCCGCAGGCCAGGGGTTGGGCGTAGCCCCGGGCCGCGAGCTTTTCCAGGAGGAGGGCCGCCGTTTCCGGCCTCAGGTCCAGGGCCTGGGCCAGCTGGGAGGCGGTCTTGGGGGTGGCGAGGAGGGCGAGGGCTTCCTGGATCATGGCAGGACCCGGCTCGCCAGGAAGGCGAGGAGGTAGGCCACGAGGAGCTGGTAGGCCACGGCGAAGGTGGTCCAGCGGGGGCCCACCACCTGGCGCAGGGCGGCCAGGGTGGCCACGCAAGGGGTGTAGAGGAGGACGAAGACCAGGTAGGCCAGGGCCCCCTGGGGGCCCACGGCCCCCTTCAGGGCCGCTTGGAGGGGCGTGGGCTCGAGGGGAGGCAGGAGGCTCGGGGGGGCGAGGAGGGCGAAAAGCCCCTGCAGGGTGCCGGAAAGGGCTCCCCAAAGCCCCTCGGCCAGGGCTCTAAGCCCCTCGGCGAGCCCCAGGGGGTTCAGGGCCCCGGCGCCCAGAAAGCTCACCCCTAAGGCCCCTACCACCACCTCCTTGGCCACAAAGCCCGGCACCAAGGCGCCCACCAGCCGCCAGTCGCTGAGGCCCAGGGGGGCGAAGAGGGGGGTGAGGGCCTGGGCCAGGAGGGCGTAGGGGGTGGACCCGGCCAGGGGCAGGTGGAGCAGGGCCCAGATGAGGAGGACCGCGAGCAGGATGGGCCCCCCGGCCCCCCGCACGAAGCTTCCGGTGCGGGCCAGGGAGAGGCGGAGGAGAAGCCTAAGGGGAGGGAAGCGGTAGGGGGGAAGCTCCATGGCGCCCTCGCCCACCCCCGCCCTGAGGACCCTTCCCAGGAGAAAGGCGGTGAGGAGGCCGGTGGCCAGGCCGAGGAGGTAGAGGCCGAAGACCACCAGGGGAGCGCGCTCGGGGAAGAAGGCGTAGGCGAAGAGGGTGAAGACGGGAAGGCGGGCGCCGCAGGCCAGGAAGGGGATGGCCATGACCACCCGCAGGCGGTCCAGGGGGTGAGGAAGGGCCCGGGCGGCGTAGACCGCGGGCACGTTGCACCCGAAGCCCAGCACCAAGGGGATGAAGGCCCTTCCGGGAAGGCCCGCCCAGGCCATGACCCGGTCGGCCATGAAGGCCATGCGGGCGAGGAAGCCCGAGGTCTCCAGGAAGGCCAGGGCCAGGTAGAGGAGGAAGAGGACCGGGGTGAAGGAGAGCACCGTGCCCACCCCCGCCACCACCCCTTCCGCCAGGAAGGAGCGGAGGAGGGGAGGAAGGGGAAGGGCCAGGCTCCAGCCCGCCAGCACCTCCTGGGCCCGGCCCAGGAGGTCCACCCAGGGGGCGGAGAGGGCGAAGGTGAAGCGGAAAGCGAGGAAGAGGGCGAGGAGGAAGAGGGGAAGGCCCAGGAGGGGGTGGAGGACGAGGCGGTCCAGCCGCTCGGTGAGGGAGGGCGGGGCCTCCTTGCGGCGCGCGGCCCGGCGGTAGATCTCCTGGGCCTTTTGGTAGCGGGCCTCGAGGGCGAGAAGGTAGGGGTCAAGCCCCTCCTCTAGGAGGCGCTTCCGCTCCTCTTCGGCGCGCCTCCGGGCCTCCTCGGGCAGGGGCACCGCTTCTCCCAGGAGGGCGAGGAGGGCGAGGGCCCGGCGGGCGGGATGGGGGATGAGGGGCTCAAGCCGGGCCAGGGCCTCTTCCAGGGGAGGGGGGTAGCGCACGGGCGGGTGGGGCACCCGGGCCTCTAGGGCCTTCTCCAGGACCCCGGCAACCTGCCCCCGGGCGGCCACCGCCCCGGCCACGGGGAGGCCCAGGGCCTCCTCCAGGGCGGCGAGGTCCAGCTCCAGGCCCTTGGCCTTGGCCTCGTCCAGGAGGTTCACCACCAAGGCGGTGGGGAGGGCGAGCTCCATGGCCTCCAGGGCCAGGACCAGGCTCCGCTCCAGGTTGCCCCCGTCCAGGACCAGGAGGAGGCGGTCAGGGGGGTCCCTTAGGAGCTCCTTTAGGACCAGGGCCTCCTCGGGGGAGGTGGGGAGGAGGCTGTAGGTGCCGGGGAGGTCCACCAGCTCCACCCGGGCCTCCCCCAGCCTCAGGTAAGCCGAGAGCCTTTCCAGGGTGGTGCCGGGCCAGTTGCCCACCTCGAGGCCCGCCCCCGCCAGGGCGTTGATGAGGGAGCTCTTCCCCGTGTTGGGGTTGCCCAATAGGAGCCAGCGCTCCTCGGCCTTGAGGACCGGGTTTGGGGCCTCGCAGCGGGGGCAGCTCATGCCTCCTCCAGGGGCTCCACGAAGACCTCGCTCGCCTCGCTCCGCCTCAGGATAAGGAAGGCGTCCCCGGCCCGCACCTCCAGGGGGTCCCCGAGGGGGGCCTCCAGGAGGACCTCCACCACCGCCCCAGGCCTCAGGCCCAGGGCGAGGAGGCGCCGCTTCTCCGCGGGCACCCGGAGGACGCGGGCACGGGCGCCGGGGGCAAGATGGGCTAGGGAAGGCATGGGCATCACCTAAGGTGAGGGTAAACCGAGGGGGGCTCAAAGTCAAGTATTCCAGTCGGATTTTGCGATTCGCTAGTGGGAATCGCTAAGTGCCCGCACCTTGGCTTTGCAACACGGGATGCTCAAGCTTAGGCCGTGGGAAAGCTCTTTTGGGGCCCCCGCCGCGGCAAAAACCGCGGTGGGGTACTTAGCGTTTGACCAGGCTCTCTAGGGCCCCGGGGTCCGGCACCTCCACCCGCCGCCCCCGAAGGCGGATGAGCCCCCGGCGGTAGAGCTCCCCCAGGTTGCGGGAAACCGCCTCGGGCACGGTGCCCAGGAGGGCGGCGAGCTCGGGGTTGGTGGGGAGGCGGAAGCCCTGCCCCTCTTCGGCGAGCCTTTCCAGGAGGAACTCGCAGAGCCTCTCCCGCACCTCGTGGAAGACGGGGCGGTCCAGGAGGTGGAGGAGCCTTTCCTGCCTCCGGGCCAGGTAGCGGATCAAGCTGCGGGCGAGCTGGGGCCTCTCCTCCAGGAGTTGGAAGAAGCGCTCCTTGGGAAGGGCGAGGACCTCGCTTTCCTCCAAGGCCTCGGCGCTCGCCGGGTAGGTGGGGCGCTCCAGGAAGAGGGCCACCTCGGCGAGGAACCGCCCCGGCCCCTCCACGTGGAGGACCACCTGCTTCCTTCCCTCGGGGTCCAGCTTGTAGACCTTAATGAGCCCCTTCCCCACCACGAAGAGGCCCCGCACGGGCTCCCCTTCCAGAAAGAGGAGTTCCCCCTTGCTCAGGCGCCGGACCCGGGCCTCCGCCGCCAGGGCCCTTAGGTCCTCGGGGGCGAGCTCGCGGAAAAGGGGTACCTGGCCGAGGTCCATCCTCACTCCTTCAGGGCGAGGAGGCGGTTGTGGGCCTCCTCCAGGAAGGGCTCCAGCTTGAGGGCGCGGGCGTAGGCCTCCTCGGCCGCCTCCTTGTAGCCGAGGGCTTCGGCGAGACCTCCCAGGCGGAGGAGGCCGGAGAGGGCCCTCTCCTGCAGGTAGGCCCTTTCCGCCTCGGCCCACTCCCCATAAGGGTCGTCGCCGAAAAGGGGGCCCTTGTAAAGCTCCAGGGCCTGGCGCAGGGTCTTGAAGGCGGCGAGGCCTTCCTCGAGGTCCGCCCGGCGCATCAGGGCCTCAAAGTGCTCAAAGTCCAGGAAGCGCTTTTCGGGGAGGTGGAGCCGATAATAGGCCCCTTCCCGCTCCACGATGCCGGGGAGGGTCTTCCTTAGCCGATAAACCAGGGTGTAGACCTCCTGCCGGGCCCGCTCGGGAGGAAGTTCGGGGAAGAAGGTCTCGGCGAGCTCCTCTAGGTAGGCGGCCCGGTCCTTGTTGGCGAGAAGGAACTTGAAGAGCTGGTAAGCCCCCCGCCTTCCGAAGTCCCTGGGGCCGAGCTCCCGACCCCGGTAGCGCACCCGGAAGCCCCCGAGGGCGTAGACCTCGAGCTCCGGGGCCTCCTTCTCCTTCGCCTCCTGGGGGAAGAGGAGGGGGACGGTGAGGCGGGAAAGCCAGAGCACGGGGGCGGCGAAGGCGGTGGGGGGCTTGGGGGGGCGGGCGTGGAAGAGGGTCCCCACGGCCACCACCTCCCCGTGGGCCCAAAAGGGCAGGCAGATGCGGGGGCGGCCCTCGGCCTCCGGGCAGTCGGGCAGGCCCGTCTTCAGGCCCGCCACCTGGCCCCGCCAGGCGGGGCAGTCCCGCATCCCGCAGGGAGGGAGCCAGCCCAGCTCGGCGCGGTGCCCGTCCCGCCCCACGAGCCGGACCCCCGCGGCCTGGGAGAACCGCCGCACCTCGGCCAGGAACCTTTCCGTGGCCTCCGTCCCCAGGCCCTGCCGGAGGGCGGCCCCCAGGGCCTCGAGGCCGGCCTCGCCCAGGCGGGTGAGGACGGTGTAGAGGGTGGCGGCGAGGAGGGGGCCAAGGTGGCCCAGGGCCAGCTCCAAGGGGAAGCAGACGTAGGTCTGGTAGCCTAGCAGGGCCTTCAAGGATTCCCGCAGGTGGGGGGTTGGCATGAGGGCCAGGAGGGTCCAAAGTAGGGATAGGGCTGCTGGACTCATGGCACCCCTCATGAGAGGGGAAACCGGCAGCCCTCTTCAAGTGGTCCCCAAGCATACTTATGCCCGCGGTGAATAAGTGCAAGTTTTGAGGGTCTTCCTCCTCCACCTCTTCCTGAAACGGCCCCACCCCTGGCCGGGGATAAGGTTTTTGCTCCTCGGGTTCCTGCTCCTCTGGCACTAAAGGGTAGCCAAAGCCACCGCTTTGGGCGAGGGGAGAGGGCAAAATGGGGTCATGCGCTCCCTCCGGAGCCTGGCCCTGCTTCTGGTTCTGGGGCTAGCCCTCCACGCCCTTTTCTCCAAGGAACCCGCCACCCTCTTTACCGAACCCGCCCAAGGGGGCCCCGAGGCCCTGGAGGAGGTCTACGCCCAGGCCCACCCCGCCGCCCTTCGCATAGAAGGCCTCGAGGGCGGGCGGGGCACGGGCTTCTTTTACGCCCCGGGCCTCGTCCTCACCGCCTACCACGTGGTGGCCGAGGGAGGGCCTTTCCGGCTTTTTCTGGCCAACCGCACCCAGGCCGAGGCCCGGGTGGTGGGCTTCGCCGAGCCCTTGGACCTGGCGGTCCTGGCCACGGAGGCCAAGGCCCCGGCCATCCTCCCCCTGGAAACGGCCCGGCGCCCCCGGGCGGGGGAGGCGGTGCTCCACATCGGCAACGGGCGGAACCAGTTTATTGCCCCCCGGTACGGGAGGGTGACCCGCCTCGAGGCCAGCCCCTCCCCCTTCCTCCCCCAGGGCCTGGTGGAGACCTCCCTGCCCCTCGCCCCCGGGGACTCGGGGGGCCCGGTGCTGGACACCGCGGGCCGGGCCCTGGGCGTGGCGGTGGCCATCGGGCAGACGGAGGAGGGCTTCCGGAGCTATTTCACCCCCCTCTTCGGAAGGCAGGAGGTCCTGGCGGGCCTGGAAAGGGGCGAGCGGAGCTACTGGCCCTACCTGGGCCTAAGGGGCCCCCGGGCCCTCACCCCGGAGCTCGCCCGGGAGCTCGGCCTCCCCCCAGGGGGCGTGCTGGTGGGGGAGGTGGTCCCAGGAGGGGCCGCCCACCGGGCGGGGCTTAGGGGCTTGGAGTCGGGCGGCGTCCCCGACGTGATCCTGGAGGTCAACGGCGTCCCCGTGAACGCCTTTGAGGACCTCCTCCGGGAGGTGCGCCGCTATAGGGTGGGGGATAGGGTCGCCCTCCTGGTGCGCCGGGGCGGGAAGGTCTCCCGGGTAGAGGTCCTCCTAAGCCCCTTCCCCGGCCGCTAGAAGGGCGTAGGTAGGGAAGCCCAAACCCTCCGCCCACAGCACCCCCCGGGCGATGGCCCGGGCGAGGGCGTCGGCGGCGTAGGCCCCGAGGCGGAGGAGGAGGTAGGGCTCCACCCCCTTTCCCTCCCCCAGGGCCAGGGCAAAGACCAGGTCCCCGTCCAGAGGGGTGTGGGCGGGGCGGAGGGCCCGGGCGAGGCCGTCTTGGGCCATGATGGCGAGCCTCCTCGCCTGGGCCTTGGTGAGGGGGGCGTCCGTGGCCACCACGGCCAGGGTGGTGTGCTGGCCGAGCAGGAAGGGATAGCGGTAGTCCTCGGGGCTTCCCCGGTAGCGGGAGAGGTCGGGGAGGAAGGCCCTTTCCTCGGGAGCGAGGAGGCCTTCGGCGTAGAGCCTCCCCGAAAGGGGGTCAAAGGGGCGGCCGAGGCTGTTCACCGCGGCGAGGGCCACCACCCTAAAGCCCTCCTCCAGGAGGTAGCCCGCAAGGCCCACCCCCCCCTTCACCCCGCCCGCCATGGCCCCCGTCCCCGCCCCCACGCTCCCCTCGGCCACCTCGCCTCCTGCCGCCAGGCAGGCCTCGTACCCCGCCTCCCTTCCCGGGGGCCTAAAGGCCTTTCCCCGCCCGAGGTCGTAAAGCACCGCCCCCGGCACGATGGGCACCACGCCCCCCGGGGTGGGGAAGCCCTTCCCCCTCTCCCGCAGGTAAGTGCCCGCACCTTGGCTTTGCAACACGGGATGCCCGAGCTTTGGCTGTGGGAAAGCTCTTTTGGGGCCCCCACCGCGGCTTTTGCCGCGGTGGGGTACTTAGCCCACCACCCCCTCCGCGGCGGCGAGGCCGAAGGCGCTTCCCCCGGTGAGGAGGACGGCCTGGACCCGTTCCACCGTGTTCTCGGGGGCGAGGAGGTCGGTCTCCCGGGTACCCGGGGCCGCCCCCCGCACGTCCACCGCCGCCACCGCCCCCTCCTCCACCAGGACCACGGTGCACCCGGTGAGGGCCTCCCGGTCGGTGAAGTGGCCCACCCGGAGGCCGGGGAGGAGGGCGCCCTTTCCCCAAAGCGCTTCCGCCATGAGGCCAGTATGGGGTAGCCTATAGGCCAGAGCAAGGAGGTCCTATGTGGGAGTACCTCATCCACGGCGAGCCCACCCCGGGCCTGAAGCCCTTCCTGGAAGGGGTGGGGAGGGCCCTCGAGGCCCAGGGCTTCCGCTTTAACCCAGAATCCGGAGCCCCCAACCTGGTCCTGAACGCCATCACCCCGGAACACCCCAGGCCCTACCGCCGGAGGGCCCAGGCCACCTTCGTGGCCTCGGTGATGGAGCTTCCCGAGTTCCCCCAAGACCCCTTGCGGGAGCTCTACCCCTACCTGGTGCGGGCGCTTTCCAACGTCCTTTTGGCCTACGTGCCGGGCCAGGGCGTCAAGTTCCTCACCCTGGAGCTCGGCCACTACGGGGAGCCCGAGGGGGAAGGCTTTTTTGAGCGGGTGGCGGAGCGCCTAAGGCCCATCGCCTGCAGCCGCTTGGTCATCAACAACATCTTTGAGCCCGACCTCGAGCCCGAGCTCTGGCAGGGGGACGAGCTCACGGAGAGCATGTACCGGGCGGGGAAGAAGCTGAAAGCGTGGGACCTCCTCCCCGCCCCCTTCCCCATTGAGGAGATCCTCTCCCCCGAGGACTTAAGGCACGTGAAGAGGCTCTACGGCATCGGGGGGCTCTCCTACGGCAACCTCTCCGCGCGCAAGGACGAGCGGCGCTTCTGGATGTCGGCAAGCGGGGTGGACAAGGCGAACCTCAAGGAGATCGGCCGGGACATCCTCATGGTGAAGGACTACGACCCCGAGAGAAACGCCATCCTCCTCTCCGTCCCCCCCCAAGTGGAGCCGAGGCGGGTGAGCGTGGACGCCATAGAGCACTGGATGATCTACCGGGAGCACCCCGGGGTGGGGGCCATCCTCCACGTCCACGCCTGGATGGAGGGGGTGCCCGCCACCCCCTTCAACTACCCCTGCGGCACCTACGAGCTGGCCCAGGCGGTGGCGGAGAAGGTGCGGGAGGCCAAGGACCCCACCCGGGCCGTGGTGGGCCTCAAGAACCACGGCCTCACCATCACCGGGAGGAGCCTGGACGAGATCCTGGAAAGGATTGAGGGCAAGCTCATCCGCACCGTGCCCATGTCATGAAGGCCCTCCTCTACACCCCTTCCCTCCCCCGCTTCCTCGGGGCGAGGCTTCTCGGCAAGCGCTTTCCCAAAGGGCTCCTTCCCTTGAGGCTCGCCGAGGTCCCCCTCCCCGAGCGGGAGGGCTTCCTTCGGGTCCGGGTGGTTTTAAGCGGGGTCTGCGGCTCGGACCTCGCCCTCCTCTACGGGAAAAGCCCCCCTTCCCTAAGCCCCTTCTTCTCCTTCCCCGCCGTGCTGGGCCACGAGATCCTGGGGGAGGTGGAGGGAAGCCGGGTGGTGGTGAACCCCCTCCTCACCTGCGCCGACCGGGGGCTTCCCCCCTGCCCCAGGTGCCAGGAGGGGGAGGAGGGGCTTTGCCAGAACGTGGCGGAAGGCCCCTTGGCCCCGGGGATGCTGGGCTATAACCGGGACCTCCCGGGGGGGTGGGGGGAGTGGACCTTGGCCCGGCCGGAAAGGCTCTACCCCATTCCCCCGGGCGTTCCCGGGGAAAGGGCCGTCTTCGCCGAGCCTTTGGCGGTGGTCCTAAGGGGGCTGAAGAAGCTCAGGCCCTGGCCCGAGGAGGTGCTGGTGCTGGGGATGGGGACCCTCGGCCTCCTCGCGGTCCGGCTCCTAAGGGCCCTGGGCTACGCGGGGAGGCTATTCGCCGTGGCCAAGTACCCCCACCAGGCGGAAAGGGCCAAGGCCTTCGGGGCGGACCAGGTCTTCCCCTCGGCCAGGGAGGCCCTCCTGGCGCGGGCCCGGCGCTACCGCTACCTCCTCTTTGAGGGCTTTAGGGGCGGGTACGAGGCGGTGGTGGAGGCCTCGGGAAGCGGCCGGGGCTTCCGGGAGGCCCTCGCCCTCGCCCGGGAAGGGGGGAAGGTGCTCCTCTTGGGGGCGCCGGGGGTTGAGCTTTTGGACCTCTCCCCCTTCTGGTTCAAGGAGGTGGCCCTTTGGGGAAGCTACACCTACACCCGGGAGGAGTTCCGGGAGGCGGTGGGGCTTCTCCCGGAGCTAGAGGGCCTGGAAAGCCTGGTGGGGGGCGTCTACCCCCTGGAAGGGTGGCGGGAGGCCCTAAAGGCGCAGGGCAAGGCCCTCCTCCGGCCGAATGCACCCTAGCGCCAATCCCGAGGAAAAGACCCACTAAAGGCCCTCCTCCGGGAAGGGGCTTAAGATATAGGGCGTGTACGCCCTCCGCGAGGCCCTAAGGCAGATCCTCCGCCACCCCACGGCCAGCCTCGCCACCTTCTTCACCGCCCTGGTTTCCTTCGCCCTCCTCTACTTCCTGGGCCTCCTCCTATGGAACCTGGAAAAGGTGGTGCAGAGCCTAGAGAAGGAGCTGGAGGTGGCCGCCTTCCTGAAGGCGGACGCCAAGGTGGAAGCCTTGATCACCGAGATCCAGGCCTGGCCCGAGGTGGGAGAGGCGCGCCTGGTGCCTAAGGAGGAGGCCCTGGCCCAGCTCGTCCTGGACTACCCCTACCTGGCCGAGGCCAAGGACCTGGTGGAAAACCCCCTTCCCGACACCCTAAGGCTCCGCCTGCGGGAGCCCGGGGCGGTGTGGGCGGTGGCGGAGCGGCTGAAGCGCCTGCCGGGGGTGGAAGGGGTGGAGTACGGGGGGGAGCTCACGGAGCGTCTGGTGCAGGTGCTTTCGGGAAGCCGCCTGGCCATGGGGGTGCTGGTGGGGCTCCTCCTCCTCAACACGTTCTTCAGCGTGATGGGGTCCATCCGCCTTTCGGTGGAAAGCCGCAAGGAAGCGCTTTCCATCATGCTCCTGGTGGGGGCTACGCGGCGCTTCATCCAGGGGCCCTTTGTGGTGGAAGGCCTTCTCCTGACCCTGGTGGCCGGGCTTTTGGCGGTGCTTTCGGGAGGAAGCCTCTACCTGGGGCTTTCCCGGGCCCTCCAGGGCCTCCTTCCCTTCCTCCCGGTTCTGGGCCCGGGGGACCTCCTGCGAACCGCCCTGGGGGTCCTCTTCCTTGCCCTGGTGCTCGGGGCAGGGGGAGCCTACGTGGCCAGCCGGGCTTACCTGAAAGAGGTCTAGGATGGCAAGGCTCGGGCTTTGGCTCTGCCTTCTCCTTTCCTTCCTGGCCTGGGGGCAGGACGTGGCCACCCAGGAGAAAAGGGTGCGGGCCCTCGAGGCCGAGGCCGCCCGGGCCCGCGTCCTGGACCAAAAGGCCCAGGAGCAGATCCAGCGCTTGAACCGGGAGCTTGCCCGCCTCTCCCAGAGGGTGCAGAACCTCCTTCTGGAAAAAGCCCGTCTGGAGGAGGAGATCCGCCGCCTCGAGGGGGAAAGGCAAGCCCTGCGCCGGGAAATCGCCCAGCTCAAGGAAGCCGTCCGGGAGACGGAGGCCCGGATCGCCAAGCTGGAAGGGAACCTGGCCGCCCTAAAGGAGCGGCTCAAGGCCCTGATGCGAAGCCTCTACCGGGAGCGGGCCGGCCGCTACCTGCCCCTTCTTCGGGCCCAGTCCTTCACCGACCTGGCGGTGCGGGCCCGCTGGGTAGGTTACATCTCCCGGCAGGACACCGAGCTGGTGCGCCTTTTCCAGGCCACCCTCAAGGCCCTCAAGGAAGAGCGGGAGCGCCTCGCCCTCCTCCTCCAAGACCTCACCGCCAAGGAAGCGGCCCTGGCGAAGAACCAAAGGAAGCTGGAATCCCAGCGCCAGGGCCTCGAGGCCACCCTGAAAAACCTCCGCCAGGAAGAGGAGGGCAAAAAGGCCCTCCTACGGGACGCCCTCACCGAACGCCAGCGCCTGCAAAGGGCCTTGGCCGAACTCCAAGCCAAGGTCCTGGAGGAACGGCGAAGGCTCCTGGCCCTTAAGGAGGCGGAACGGAGGCGCCAAGAGGAGGCCCGCAGGCGCCAACAAGCCCAGGGCCAGCCGACCGTGGTGGTGCCCCCACCCTCCCTCCCCGCCACCGTGGGGCGCCTGTCCTTCCCCGTGCCCGGGGGGCGGGTCCTGGTCCCCTACGGGCAAGAGGGGCCCTTCCAGGTCCTCCAAGGCCCCTCCCCGGGAAGCCTCGTCCAGGCGGCGGCGGAAGGGTACGTGGCGGGGATCCTCTACCTGCCCAACCTGGGCTACACGGTGATGCTGGCGCACACGGAAACCCTCTCCACCGTCTACACCAACCTCCAGGAACCCCTGGTGCAGGAGGGCGAGCGGGTGCGCCAGGGCCAGGTGCTGGGCTACACCGGGGGAGGCCTCCTCATTCCCCCGGACGAGCTGGAGTTCCGGGTGG
The DNA here is from genome assembly GCF_039793865.1 of Thermus sp. Classification (GTDB taxonomy): domain Bacteria; phylum Deinococcota; class Deinococci; order Deinococcales; family Thermaceae; genus Thermus. The sequence continues at coordinate 2,958 of NZ_JBAMMI010000004.1, read as the reverse complement.
CCGTGCGGGTGGGCGAGGAAACCCGCTTCGTGGACCCCTCGGCCTACTACTAAGCGCCCGCACCTTGGCTTTGCCACACGGGATGCCCAAGCTTTGGTTGGGGGAAACCCTCTTTTGGGGCCCCCACCGCGGCAAAAGCCGCGGTGGGATACTTAACCCGCCCCGGCCCTCGCCAGAGCGAGCCCCTAGCCCGGACTAGGCGGGCTCTATGAGCCCGTAGTTCCCGTCCTTGCGGCGGTAGAGGACGTTGATTTCATCGGTCTTGGCGTTCCGGAAAACGAAGAAGTCGTGCCCCAGGGCCTCCATCTGGAAGGCGGCCTCCTCGGGGTCCATGGGCTTCATCTCAAAGCGCTTCACCCGCACGATCCTGGGGCCCTCCTCCTCCTCGGGCTTGCGCAGGGCCTCGAGGTCCCGCACCTCGGGGGGCGGGGGGCCCTGGTAGGAGTGGCGCTTGCCCACAAAGCGGCGCTCCTTGAAGCGCTTGAGCTGGGTCTCCAGGCGGTCCACCATGCGGTCAATGGCGGCGTAGAGGTCGGGGTCCTCCTCCTCCACCCGCACCAGCCCCCCGGGGAGGTCCACCTGCGCCTCAGCCTTGGCCTTGCGCTCCACGTGCTGGCTCCCAGCCAGGGAGAGGACCACTTTGGCCATGAGCTCCCCGTTTTGGTAGCGGTCCAGGCGGGAAAGCTTTTTCTCCACGTATTCCCGGATGGCGTCGGTGATCTCCAGGTTGCGGCCGATGAGCTTGTAGATGTTCATGCGCCCTCCTTTCCGCCCCGGTCAGGGCTTTCCCTTACCCTTATGGTACCACCTTCCCCAAGACGCTCGTCCCGCACCACCTGCCCCGCCTTCAGGACCACGATCCGGGCGGGGTAGGCCTCCAGGAGCTCCCGGCTGTGGGTGGCCACCACCACCGTGGCCCCCCGCAGGTGGGCCTGCTTCAGGATTTCCAGCACCTGGAGGGCGTTTTCCGGGTCCAGGTTGCCCGTGGGCTCGTCGGCGAGGACCACGGGCGGGTCCAGAAGAAGCGCCCGGGCCAGGGCCACCCGCTGGGCCTCCCCCACGGAAAGCTCTTCGGGAAAGGCCCGCTTCTTGTGGGCAAGCCCCACCCGCCAGAGGGCGGTGGCGATGCGCTCCGGCCACTCCCTATGGGGCACCCCCCGCACCCGGAGGACGAAGGCCAGGTTCTCTTCCACGGTGAGGTCCGAAAGGAGGCGGTGGTCCTGGAAGACCATGCCGATCCTGCGGCGGTGGAGGGCGATGCCGTCCCCCCTCAGGGCCTTCAGGTTCTGCCCGGCGAAATAGACCGCCCCCTGGGTGGGGGTAAGCCTCCGGAGGATGAGGGAAAGAAGGGTAGACTTTCCCGCCCCTGAGTGGCCCACCACGTAGACGAACTCCCCCTTCTTGACCTCGAGGCTCACGTTGTAAAGGGCCTTGGTGCGGGTCCTGGGGTACTCCAGGCTCACCCGGTGGAAGGCGATCATGCCCCCACTATACGGAAGGCGGGCCACGGTTGCTTCTCATGGAAAGGCGCTATAGTGAAACTCAGTGAGGGAGAAGATGAAGCGAAGCGCATGGCTCATCGCGGGGTTGGGAGTTCTGGCGGCCTTGGTGTACGCCCAGCTCCCCCGCCCCCAGGCCGAGACCCTTCTGCAGAACCCCAACGGCCAGGCCCTCCTGGAGGTCTACCAGAGGATCCAGCAGGACTACCTGGAGCCCTTGCCCAAGGAGAAGCTGAACGCCCTCCTGGAGGGGGCCATCGGGGGCATGGTGGCCGCCTTGAAGGACCCCTTCACCGGCTACTCCCCGCCCCAGCGGGCAAGCCTCAGGCAGGAGGACCTGAGGGGGGAGTTCTTCGGCATCGGGGCCACCCTCTCCGCCGCCAACCCCGACGGCACCGGGGCCAAGATCGAGGGGGTCATGAAAGGCCTCCCCGCCCAGCGGGCGGGCCTCAGGACCGGGGACGTGATCCTCGAGGTGGACGGGGAGGACGTGACCTCCCTCCCCCTCCAGGAAGTGGTGGCCCGCATCCGGGGCCGGGAGGGCACCAAGGTCACCCTGAAGGTGCGGCGGGAAGGGGTGCCCGCTCCCTTGGTCTTTGAGCTCGTGCGCGAGCGGGTGGAGATCATCTCCGTGTCCACCGCCAAGGTGGGGGACGTGGGCTACGTGGCCCTGGAGACCTTCGCCAACTTCAAGGTGGAGGACCAGCTGAAGCGGGCCATAGAGGACCTGAAGGCCCAGGGAGCCAAGAAGCTCATCTTTGACCTCCGGGACAACAGCGGGGGCCTCCTGGACCAGGGGTGCGCCGTGGCCAGCGCCTTCCTCAAGGAGGGCCCCATCGTCTACACCCGCACCAAGAACCTCACCCGGGTCTGGTGCGAGGCCTCGGGAAGGCCCCTGTGGGAGGGCCCCATGGTGGTCCTGGTGAACGGCAACTCCGCCTCGGCCAGCGAGATCGTGGCCGGGGCGCTCCAGGACTACGGCCGGGCCAAGCTCATCGGGGAGAAGACCTTCGGCAAGGGCGTGGGCCAGACCCCCTACACCCTGGCCAACGGGGGCGAGCTCACCCTGGTCACCTTTGAGTGGCTCACCCCCAAGCGCCGGGCCATCAACAAGGAGGGGCTGAAGCCCGACATCGTGGTGAAGGACACCCGCTTCCCCACCCCCTTCTCCTTCCAGGGGGCCGGGGCCCCCCCGGGAGCCGAGGTGACGGTGACCCTGAACGGCAAGATCGTGAAGGTGAAGGCGGACGCCGAGGGCAAGTTCACCTACGCCGAGCCCCAGCGGCAGAGACCCCTCCCCGAGGACCGGGGGAAGGCGGTCTTGGACCCGGAGAACGACGCCATCCTCAAGCGGGCCCTGGAGGAGCTGGGGCGCTAGGCGGGCAAAGCGAGAGGGGGCCGGGCATTTCCCGGCCCCGCTCCTTTCTAGCGGCTACTTTTGAATGGGAACGTTCCTGAA
>NZ_JBAMMI010000003.1:0-14375 GCF_039793865.1 Thermus sp. | reverse complement strand
AGGCAAGCCCCGCAGGGCTTGACATAAAGGCCCTAGGGGTCTATCCTTAGCGGCAAGATGCGTTCCGGCCTCGCCCTATCCCTAGCCCTAGCCCTAGCCCTAATCGTAGGGCTGGCGGGGGGTAGGGCGTAGCGCTTTAGGGCGCATCCCATAACCCCCCGGGCCAACCGGGGGGTTCAAGTTTAAGGAGGGGTCCATGAAGGGAGCGGAGGCACTTTTAAGGGCGCTGGAGCGGGAAGGGGTGGAGGTGATCTTCGGCCACCCGGGCGGGTCCATCATGCCCACCTACGACGCCCTCTACGACAGCCCCATCCGCCACATCCTGGTGCGGCACGAGCAAGGGGGGGTGCACGCGGCCACCGCCTACGCCCGGGCCTCAGGCAAGGTGGGGGTGGTCATGACCACCTCGGGCCCCGGGGCCTTAAACCTGGTCACGGGCCTCACGGACGCCATGATGGACTCCACCCCGGTGGTGGCCATCACCGGGAACGTCCCCCGGGCCCTCATCGGCACCGACGCCTTCCAGGAGGCCGACGTCACCGGGGTCACCATGCCCATCACCAAGCACAACTACCTGGTCCAGGACGTGAACGAGATCCCGCGGGTGGTGAAGGAGGCCTTCCACATCGCCTCCACTGGTCGCCCGGGGCCGGTGCTCATAGATATTCCCAAGGACGTCCAGCTGGAGGCCTTCACGGGAAGCTTTGAGATGGAGCTGGACCTCCCCGGCTACAAGCCCACCCTGAAGGGGCATCCCAAGCAGATCGAGCGGGCCCTGGACGCCCTGGAGAAGGCGGAAAGGCCGGTCCTCATGGTGGGGGGCGGGGCCCAGCACGCCGACGCCGAGCTCCTCGCCTTCGCCGAGAAGGCGGGGCTTCCCGTGATCACCACCCTCATGGGCCTCGGGGCCTTCCCCGGGAACCACCCCTTGTGGCTCGGGATGCCGGGGATGCACGGCACCGTGGCCGCCAACCGGGCCATCTACCACGCGGACGTGATCCTCGCCATCGGCCTCCGCTTTGACGACCGGGTCACGGGGAAGGTCAGCCGCTTCGCTCCCCACGCCCACACCATCATCCACGTGGACATTGACCCCGCCGAGATCGGCAAGGTGGTGCGCACCCACATCCCCATCGTGGGGGACTCGAGGCTCGTCCTCAAAGAGCTCCTCAAGGGGGCGAAGGCCCTGAAGCTCGCCGCCTGGTGGCGGGAGCTGGAGGAGTGGCGCACCCGCTACCCCTTGCGCTTCAAGCCCAAGCCCCACCTGCAAAGCCAGGAGGTGATCCGGGCCTTCCACGAGGCCACGGGGGGAAACGCCATCGTCACCACGGGGGTGGGGCAGCACCAGATGTTCGCCGCCCAGTTCTTCCCCGTGACGAGGCCACGGAGCTTCCTCACCTCCGGGGGCCTCGGCACCATGGGGGTGGGGCTGCCCTTCGCCATCGGGGCCAAGACCGCCCGCCCTGAGGAGCTGGTCATAGACTTTGACGGGGACGGGTCCTTCCAGATGACCCTGCAGGAGCTGGCCACGGTGGTGAAGTACAAGCTGGACGTGAAGATCGTCATTCTGAATAACGGCTACCTGGGCATGGTGCGCCAGTGGCAGGACCTCTTCCACGCCCGGCGCTACAGCGAGGTGTACCTGGCGGACTCCAACCCCGACTTCGCCCGCCTCGCCGAGGCCTACGGGATCAAGGGGGTGAGGGTGGAGAGGAAGGAGGACCTGAGGCGGGGCGTGGAGGCCGTCCTAAACGCCGACGGCCCCGTGGTGGCCGAGTTTAGGGTCTACCACGAGGAGGGGGTCTTCCCCATGATCCCCGCCGGTGGGGCCGCCGAGGACATGATCGTGGAGGACCCGCGGGAGCGGGAGGAGGTGGGGGCTTGAGGCACATCATCTCCGTGCTGGTGCAGGACCACCCCCGGGTTTTGAACCGCATCACCGGCCTCTTCGCCCGGCGGGGCTTCAACCTGGAAAGCCTGGCCGTGGGCACCACCCACCAGCCGGGGCTTTCCCGCATCAGCCTGGTGGTCACGGGGGACGACCGCACCCTGGAGCAGGTGGAGAAGCAACTCAACCGGCTCATTGAGGTCCTCAAGGTCACGGACCACACCGAGCCCCACGTGGAAAGGGAGCTTTGCCTGGTGAAGGTCCACGTGGCGGGCCTCGAGGAGCGCCTCGCCGTCAAGGACATCCAGGAGGCCTTCCGGGCCAGGGTGGTGGACGTGGCCCACAAGAGCCTGATTCTGGAACTCACCGGGGACACGAGCAAGATCAACTCCTTCATTGAGGCCCTAAGGCCCTACGGGATCCTCGAGGTCATGCGCACCGGCGCGGTGGCCATGAGCCGGGGGGAGCGGGTCTTGAAGGTGCGGGAGAAAAAGGAGGCGGTATGAAGGTCTACTACGAGCACGACGCGGACCTTGGCTTCATCCTGGGCAAGAAGGTGGCGGTTTTGGGCTTCGGCTCCCAGGGCCACGCCCACGCCCTGAACCTCAAGGACTCGGGGGTGGACGTGCGGGTAGGCCTGAGGAGGGGCTCCAAGAGCTTCGCCAAGGCGGAGGCCGCGGGGCTTCGGGTCCTCCCCGTGGCCGAGGCGGTGAGGGAGGCCGACATCGTCATGGTCCTCCTCCCCGACGAAAAGCAGGCCCAGGTCTACCGCGAGGAGATTGAGCCCCACCTCAAGGAGGGGGCCGCCTTGGCCTTCGCCCACGGCTTCAACATCCACTTCGGCCAGATCAAGCCCCGAAAGGACCTGGACGTCTGGATGGTGGCCCCCAAGGGCCCGGGCCACCTGGTGCGCTCGGAGTACCAGAAGGGAAGCGGGGTCCCGGCCCTTTTAGCCGTGCACCAGGACGCCTCGGGAAGCGCCTTCCCCACCGCCCTCGCCTACGCCAAGGCCATCGGGGCGGCCCGGGCTGGGGTCATCGCCACCACCTTCAAGGACGAGACGGAGACGGACCTCTTCGGGGAGCAGGCGGTGCTTTGCGGGGGGCTCACCCGGCTCATCCAGGCGGGGTTTGAGACCCTGGTGGAGGCGGGCTACCCCCCGGAGATGGCCTACTTTGAGACCGTCCACGAGGTGAAGCTCATCGTGGACCTCATCTACGAGGCGGGGCTAAAGGGCATGCGCTACTCCATCTCCAACACCGCCGAGTACGGGGACTACACCCGCGGGGAGGTAGCCGTGCCCGTGGAGGAGACCAAGCGGCGCATGCGGGAGATCCTGCGCCAGATCCAGACCGGGGAGTTCGCCCGGGAGTGGATGCTGGAGAACCAGGCGGGCACCCCCGTCCTGGAGGCGAACCGCAAGCGGTGGGCGGCCCACCCCATTGAGGAGGTGGGCTCGAGGCTTCGGGCCATGATGCCCTTCCTCAAGGCCAGGGTATTGGAGGAGGTAGGCTAAGGGCTTCTTCGGGGCCCCTCCGGGGGCCCCTGTGCGCTTTGGGGAGGTGAAGGATGGAAAAGGAGCGGCACATCCGGATCTTTGACACCACGCTCAGGGACGGGGAGCAAAGCCCTGGGGTGGCGCTTTCTTTGGACCAGAAGCTGGAGATCGCCCAGGCCCTCGCCCGGCTCAACGTGGACATCATTGAGGCGGGCTTCCCCGTATCGGGGCCCTTGGAGTTTGAGGCGGTAAGGCGCATCGCCGCCGAGGTCAAGGGGCCCGTTATCGCCGCCCTCGCCCGCACCCACACCCTGGACATTGACCAGGCGGCCAAGGCCCTGGAGAAGGCGGAGAAGCCCAGGATCCACGTCTTCACCTCGGCCTCCAAGGTCCACCTCCAGTACATGCTCAAGAAGACGGAGGAGGAGGTCCTGGAGATGGCGGACCAGATGGTCCGCTACGCCAAGCGCTACGTGGACGACGTGGAGTTCTCCGCCCAGGACGTGATGCGGGCGGAGTGGGACTTCGTGAAGCGGCTCTACGAGGTGGCCGTGGAGGCCGGGGCCACCACCATCAACATCCCCGACACCACGGGCTACGGCACCCCGGAGGAGTACGGGGCCCTGATCCGCAGGATCCGGGACGAGGTGGTCAGGGGGCGGGACGTGGTCATCTCCACCCACACCCACGACGACCTGGGCCTGGCCACGGCCAACGCCCTGGCCGGGGTGCTGAACGGGGCGGGCCAGGTGGAGTGCACCATCAACGGCATCGGGGAGCGGGCGGGGAACACCGCCCTCGAGGAGGTGGTCATGGCCCTCTACGTGCGCCGGGACTTCTACCGGGCCTACACCCAGGTGAACACCCGGGAGATCTACCGGGTGAGCCGCCTGGTGGAGCGCTACACCGGGATGCCCGTCCCCCCCAACAAGGCCATCGTGGGGGACAACGCCTTCGCCCACGAGTCCGGCATCCACCAGGACGGGGTGATCAAGCACCGCTCCACCTACGAGATCATGGACGCCGAGCTCATCGGGAGGCGCCCCGCCGTGCTAGTGCTCGGCAAGCACTCCGGCCGGGCCGCCTTCAAGAAGGCCCTCGAGGACCTGGGCTACAAGGACCTCACGGAGGACCAGCTCAAGCTCCTCTTCGCCCGCTTCAAGGAGATCGCCGAGAAGAAGGGGCCTCTTTCCGCCGAGGAGCTCCAGGCCCTGGTGGAAAGCGAAAGGGAGCCCGCCTCCACCTTCTTTGAGCTCCTGCACGTCCAGTTCTTCTCGGGCTCCGGCCTCCTGCCCACGGCCACGGTGAAGGTGAAGACCCCCGATGGGGAAAGGGTGGCCACCCACACGGGGGATGGCCCCGTGGACGCGGTGTACAAGGCCCTGGAGGAGGCCATCGGCCTGAGGCCGGAGCTTGAGCTCTACCGGGTGGAGGCGGTCACGGGGAGCACCGAGGCCCTGGGCCAGGTGACGGTGCGCCTTAGGCTTGGGGAGCTCCAGGCCGTGGGGGTGGGGGTCTCCCCGGACATCATTGAGGCGAGCGCCCTGGCCTTCCTGGACGCCGCGGGGAAGCTGGCCTCGGGCCGGGCCACCCGCCACCCGCCTTCCATTCAGGAGGTCCACCGCGGGGTCTAGGCCATGGTGGAGATCCTGGACACCACCTTGAGGGACGGCACCCAGGGGGAGGGGGTAAGCCTCTCCGTGGACGACAAGGTGGCCATCGCAAGGCGGCTTGCCGCCTTCGGGATCCACCTCATTGAGGGAGGCTGGCCCGGCTCCAACCCCAAGGACGCCGAGTTCTTCGCCCGGATGAAGGGGGTGGACCTGGGGGAGGCGAGGCTTTGCGCCTTCGGGGCCACGCGGAGGAAGGGCCTCGCCCCCGAGGAGGACCCCTCGGTCCTGGCCCTCCTCGAGGCCGAAACCCCCGTGGTGGTCCTCTTCGGCAAGAGCTGGACCCTCCACGTCCTGGAGGCCCTGGAGACCTCCTTGGAGGAAAACCTCCGCATGATAGAGGAAACGGTGGCCTTCTTCGCCCGGCGGGGCAAGCGGGTGGTCTACGACGCCGAGCACTTCTTTGACGGCTACAAGGAAGACCCCGCCTACGCCCTTGCCACCCTCGAGGCCGCCCTGGAGGGCGGGGCCGACACCCTGGTGCTTTGCGACACCAACGGGGGAAGCCTCCCCGAGGAGGTCTACGCCCTCACCCAGGCCGTGGTGGAGCGGTTTCCCGGGGTGCGGGTGGGCATCCACCCCCACAACGACGCCGAGCTCGCCGTGGCCAACGCCCTCGCGGCGGTGCGGGCCGGGGCCACCCACGTGCAGGGCACCATCAACGGCTACGGGGAACGGTGCGGCAACCTGAACCTCACAAGCTTCCTCCCCACCCTGGTCTTCAAGTACGGGATCCCCGCCCTCCCTCCCGAGAGGCTAAGGGGCCTGAGGGAGCTTGCCCACTTCGTGGACGAGCGGGCGAACCTCACCCCGAACCGCCGCGCCCCCTACGTGGGGGAGGCGGCCTTCGCCCACAAGGCGGGGGTGCACGTTTCCGCCGTCTTGAAGAACCCCCGCACCTACGAGCACCTCCCCCCGGAGTGGGTGGGGAACCAGAGGCGCTTTTTGGTCTCGGACGTGGCGGGCCGCTCCAACCTCCTCGCCAAGCTCCAGGAGCTCGGGGTGGACCTCTCCAAGGAGGAGGCGAGGCGCCTTTTGGAGGAGGTCAAGGCCCTGGAGTACGAGGGCTACGCCTTTGAGGGGGCGGAGGCGAGCTTCTACCTCCTCGCCCACCGCCTCAAGGGGGGAAGCCTTCCCTTTAGCGTGGAGGGCTTTTCCGTCTTCGTCCACGGAAGGGGCCTTTCCACCGCCTGGGCCGAGGCCACGGTGCGGGTCCGGGTGGGGGAGAGCCTCCAGCACACCGCCGCGGAAAGCCCCTTCGGGCCGGTTTCCGCCCTGGACCGGGCCTTCCGCAAGGCCGTGTTGCAGTTTTACCCGGAACTTTCCGAGGTGGAGCTTGCGGACTACAAGGTGCGGATCCTCTCGGGCCAGGAGGCGGGCACGAACTCGGGGGTGCGGGTGATGGTGGAGATGCGGCGGGGGGAGGAGCGCTTCGGCACCGTGGGGGCCAGCGAGAACATCCTCGAGGCCTCCCTCAAGGCCCTCACCGACGGCTACGCCTACGCCCTGCTCTACCCCGTGGCTACGCCCAGGGGAGCCTGACCTCGGGGAAGAGGGCGGGGCTTGCCTCCTCCTCGGGGGCGAGGAGGCGGATCTCCCGGTAGCGGCCGCCCCGGGGGTCCCGGTGGGCTTCCAGGAGGTTCTCCTTTAGGTTCACGAGCCAGACCTCGGGGATGCCCGCCTCGGCGTAGAGGGGAAGCTTCACCTCCCGGTCAAACTCCAAGGAGGTGTCGGCCACCTCTATAAGGAGGAGGACGTCTTCCGGGGTGGGGAGGCGGTCCTGGTAGCGCTCCAAGGGCGGCCTGAGGACCAGGAGGTCCGGCTCGGGCTCGGAGTCCTCGGAGAGGCGCAGGGGGGACTGGACCGCCACCACGGCCTTTGCGCCCAAAGCCTCCCTGAGCCTGTGGTCCATACGCATCACCGCGTAAAAGTGCTTGGGTCCGATGGGGCTCATCTGGTAGACCTCCCCCCTTAGGAGCTCCACGTGGGGCACCCCCTGGAAGGCCCGCTCAAACTCCTCTACCCGGAATCGGTAGCGGGTGGCCATGCCCCCATTATGCCTGCCTTGCTGGCCCGGGAAAGCCCTTTTGCCGGGGCCCCCATGCTGGCGCAAGCCAGCATGGGGTGGTGTTATGCCCCGTGGCCCGAGTAGCGCCTGAGGCCGAGCCGCCAAAGGAGGCGGGAAAGCCCGAGGAAAAGGAGGCCCCAAAGGAGCATGACCCATAGGCCGGGAAAGAGGCGCACCTCCTGCCCGGCGAGGAGGGCGGCAGGGAGGTAGACCAGGTAGGGGAAGGGGGTGAGGAGGGCGAGGCTTCTTAAGGCTTCGGGGAAGACCTCGAGGGGGGCGATGGTCCCGGAGAGGAAGAGGTAGAGGAGGAAGAAGACCTCCTCCACGCTGGTGGCCCGCTCGGTCCAGAAGGTGAGCATGGCGGTGGCGTACTGCATGGTGTAGCGGAGGAGGAAGGCGAGGAGGGTGAGGAGAAGGCCGAGGAGAAAGGTCCCGGGCTTCGGCAGGAAGCGGGCCTCGGGGAAGAGGGCGAAGAAGAGGAGGGTGAGGAGGACCACGAAGGGGAGCCGGGCGAGCCTCTCGGCCACGTGGGCCGCCAGGTGGTCAAGGAAAGGGTCCAGGGGTCTTAGGAGCCTGAAGGAAAGCCTTCCCTCCACCACGTCCCGCTCAAACTCCCACACCACCCAGACCACCGTGGCCTGGCGCACCAGGAAGACCATGAGGAAGTAGCGGGCGAACTCCCCCGAGGTGAGGGGGAAGTCCCCGTCCCTCGCCGCCTCGGTCCAGACCCCCATGAGGATCAGGGGAAGCGCCCCCGCCAGGGCCCAGAGGAAGAGCTCCGCCCGGTACTCCAGCATGTAGGCCAGGTAGACGGAGAGGAGGACCCGGGCCTTCCTCATACCGGCTCCTTGGGGCTTTGGAAGACCTTGGCGATGACCTCCTCCAGGGGGGGCTCCCTGACCTCGAGGTCCTCCACGGGAAGCCTCTTCAGGATCTCCGCCACCTTCTCCGTGAGCCTCTCCCGGGGCACGAGGAGCCGCGCCTCCCGCCCCTCCAGCTCCCGCACCTCGCCGAAGGGAAGGAGGGCCTCCCGGGGCAGGGGGTGCTTGAGGGTGAGCCCCACCTCCCGGTAGGGGGCGAAGCGTTCCAGAAGCCCTTCCAGGGCGCCGTCGTAGAGGAGCCTCCCCTGGTGGATCACCAAGACGCGGGGGCAGAGGGCGGCGATGTCCGCCATGTAGTGGCTCGTGAGGAGGACCGTGGCCCCATAGCGGCGGTTGTACTCCCGGACGAACTCCCGCACCGCCACCTGGGCGTTCACGTCCAGGCCCAGGGTGGGCTCGTCCAGGAAGAGCACTTGGGGGCGGTGGAGGAGGGCGGCCAAAAGCTCCGCCTTCATCCTCTCCCCTAGGGAGAGCTTCCGCACGGGCTGGTGGAGCTTTTCCGCGAGGGAAAGCATCTCGGCGAGCTCCAGGACCCGCTTCCTGAACTCGCCCTCCGGCACCTCGTAGATGGCGGCGTTCAGGCGGAAGGAGTCCATGGCGGGCAGGTCCCAGATGAGCTGCTGCTTGTTGCCCATGACCAGGGTGATCCTCTTGAGGAAGACCTTCTCCCGCCGCCAGGGCACGTGCCCCGCCACCAGGGCCCTGCCCCTCGTGGGGTGGACGAGGCCCGTGAGCATCTTGAGGGTGGTGGTCTTGCCCGCCCCGTTGGGGCCCAAAAACCCCACCACCTCCCCGGGGGCGATGCGGAAGGACACCCCCTCCACCGCCCGCACCACCTGGTACCGCCGCGAGAGGAAGTGGCGCAGGGTGCCGAGGAGGGTCTCCTCCTTCCGGGCCACCCGGTAGTGCCGGGTGAGGTCTTCCGCCAGGATCACGGGGCTTGCGCCCGCCATGCCTCCAAGTCTACCCTGGGAGGGTGCGCTACCTACGGGTCCTGAGGCTCTTTCTCCTCACCTCTTTGGCAGCGGAGATGGAGTACCGGGCGAACTTCTACCTGGGCCTCCTCTCCTCCTTACTCACCCTCCTCGGGGCCCTCTTCGGCCTCCTCCTCCTCTACCAGGGGGGGTACAGGCCGGGGGGGTGGCGGCTGGAGGAGGCCCTTCTGGTCCTTTCCGCCTTCACCCTGCTCCAGGGCCTCGGCTCCACCCTTCTCGCCCCCAACCTCAACAAGATCGTGGAGCACGTGCAGCAGGGCACCCTGGACTTCGTCCTCCTGAAGCCCATAGACCCCCAGTTCTGGCTTTCCTTTAGGGTCTTCTCCCCCTGGGGCCTGGGGGACTTCCTCTTGGGCCTCGGCCTCCTCCTCTATGCGGGGATTCGCCTGGGCTTAGGCGCCTTGGACTACGCCCTCTTCGGGCTCTACTTCCTCCTCGGGGCCCTCATGCTCTACAGCCTCTGGTTCCTCCTCGCCACCACCAGCGTCTGGTTCGTGAAGGTCTACAACGTGACCGAGGTGCTGAGGGGGCTTCTGGAGGCGGGGCGGTTTCCCATCTCCAGCTACCCCGCCCTTTACCGGGTCTTCTTCACCTTCGTGGTGCCCGTGGCCTTCCTCACCACCGTGCCCGCGGAGGTGGCCCTGAGGAGGGGAGAGGCCCCCTTCCTCGCCTTCCTCCTCGCCCTCCTCCTCCTTGCCCTCGCCCGGGGCTTCTTCCGCCTGGCCCTTAGGAGCTACACCTCGGCGAGCAGCTAGGTAGAATGGCCACACATGGGAGGGGCGCTTCTCGTCCTTTTCCTCGCCTACCTCTTCGGCTCCGTGCCCGCCGGGGTGCTGGTGGCGAGGACCTATGGGGTGGACCTGCGCAAGGTGGGCTCGGGGAACATCGGCGCCACCAACGTCCTCCGGGCGCTCGGGTGGGGGCCCGCCTTGGTGGTGGCCTTCTTTGACGTCTTCAAGGGGGGGATCGCCGTCCTCATCGCCCGGGCCTTCGGGCTTTCCGACTGGATGCTGGGCGGGGTGGCCCTGATGGCGGTTCTCGGGCACAACTACTCCCTCTTCCTGCGCTTTAGGGGAGGGAAGGGGGTGGCCACGAGCTTCGGCACCCTCCTCTTCCTGGACCCTGTCTTGGCCCTCTTTACCTTTCCCATCGGGGTGAGCGTGATGCTCCTCACCCGCTACGTCTCGGCGGGGAGCCTGACCGGGGGGGTGGCCGCCTTCGTCCTCTCCCTGGCCTTGGGCAGGCCCCTTTGGGAGGTGGCCACGGTCTTTCTCATGGCCCTCCTCCTCTTCTGGACCCACCGGGAGAACCTCAAGCGCCTCCAGGAGGGGACGGAAAGGCGTTTGGGGGAGCGGGTGGAGGTGCGCTAGACTGGAAGCGTGCGGAAGGAGGAGGTCCTGGCCCTGCTTCGCTCCCGCTGGCCCGAGCTTTGCGCCTTAGGGGTGGAGGAGCTTTTCCTCTTTGGCTCGGTAGCCCGGGGCGAGGCCACACCCGGGAGCGACGTGGACCTCCTGGTGGTTTTTGCTTCTCCTCCGGGTTTTGAGGGCTACTGGCGGGTAAAGGAGTTTATGGAATCTATTCTGGGAAACCCCGTGGACCTGGTGATGAAGGGGGCCTTGAAGCCGTGGGCGGCCCCTCAGGTGCTGAGGGAGGCCGTTCGTGTCGCGTAGTTATCGGCTTTTCTTGCGGGACATGTGGGAAGCCTCTGGGAAAATCCTGCGCTATACCCGGGGGTTGGACTTTGGCGGCTTTGTGCAGAACGAACTGGTCTATGACGCCGTGCTTCGCAACCTGGAGGTTTTGGGCGAAGCCGCCAAGAAGGTGCCCGAGGACGTGCGGAACCGGTACCCTTGGGTAGAGTGGCGGGCCATCGCCGGGCTGCGGGACGTTTTGGCCCACGCCTACTTTGCCTTGGACGACGCTACCCTTTGGGATATCGTGGCCCACAAGGTGCCCGCGCTTGCGGAAGCGCTTCGGCGGATCTTGGAGGAAGAGGATGCTTGATCTCCTGGTCATCGCCCCCCACCCCGACGACGGGGAGCTCGGGTGCGGGGGGACCCTGGCCCGGGCCAAGGCGGAGGGGCTTTCCACGGGGATTCTGGACCTCACCCGGGGGGAGATGGGCACCAAGGGCACCCCGGAGGAGCGGGAAAAGGAGGTGGCCGAGGCGAGCCGGATCCTGGGCCTGGACTTCCGGGGAAACCTCGGGCTTCAAGACGGGGGGCTTGCCGACATCCCCGAGCAGAGGCTCCTTTTGGCGGGGGCCCTGAGGCGGCTCAGGCCCCGGATTGTCCTCGCCCCCCTCGAGGCCGACCGCCACCCCGACCACGCCGCCGCAAGCCGCCTCGCGGTGGCCGCGGCCCACTTTTCCGCCCTCAAGAAGGCCCCCCTGGAAGGGGAGCCCCACCGGGTGGAACGGCTCTTCTTCTATCCCGGCAACCACCCCTTCACCCCGAGCTTTCTGGTGAAGATCTCCGCCTTCATAGACCAGTGGGAGGCCGCGGTCCTGGCCTACCGGAGCCAGTTTTTGGGGGAGGCGGCCAGCGAGACCGTGGGGCCTAAGGGGGTGGAAGCCCGCAAGGCCATGCGCCGCTACTTTGGGAACTACCTCGGGGTGGACTACGCCGAGCCCTTCGTGAGCCCCCTTCCCCTGCTCGCTACCCCCTGGGGACGGGTTTAAAAAAGGGGCTCCTGGCTCACCGCCTTCACCGGGCGGCCTTCCTTGGGCGGGAGGCTTTCCAAGGCCCGCTTCACCTCCTGGATGTCCATCCAGGTGAGGTGCTTGGGGCTTCCGGGGGCGCGGCTTGGGTTCCTGAGGAGGTAGGCGGGGTGGAACATGGGGAAGACCTTGATCCCGTGCCACTCGTGCCACTTCCCCCGGACCTTAGTGATGGGAACCTTCTCCCCCAGGAAGAACTCGGCCGCCACCGCCCCCAAGGGGACGATGATCTGGGGGGCGACGAGCTCAATCTGCTTGAGGAGCCACTTCTCCGTGCAGATCTTGGCCTCGTCGGGAAGGGGGGCGCGGTTTTGCGGCGGGCGGCACTTCACGATGTTGGTGATGTAGACCTCCTCCCGAGGGATGCCTGCCGCTTCCAGGATGCGGTTTAAAAGCTGGCCCGCCTTGCCCACGAAGGGGCGGCCCGTTTTGTCCTCTTCCTCTCCCGGGCCTTCCCCCACGAACATGAGCCGGGCGTCCGGGTTCCCTTCCCCGAAGACCACCTGGGTGCGCCCCTCCTTGAGGCGGCAGGCGGTGCAGGCCTTGGCCTGGGCCTCCAAGAGCTCCAGGGTCATTGCAGGGGCTTCCGGGCCTTGCGGGCTTCTCGCCTGGTCTTGGGGTCCAGGCCGATCATGAGGAAGAAGTTCTCCAGGGCGTTCTCCTGGCCCTTGATCTCGGGATACTGGTCCTCCGGCGTGCCGGTCACAAAGGGCAGGGATTTGTAGAGTTCCAGAGCGTACTGGACCACCGCTTCAGGCCCCTCCGCCTCCGCCATCTCCGCCAGCCGGGCGTAGACCTCGCGCCGGGCCTCCGCGTGGCGGCGGAAGAACTCCGGGTGGGGCGTTTCCGGGGCCCGGAGGATGTCCTGCTTGGCGATGCGGCGGTAGTGCTTCAAGCCCCGAACGATCTCCTCCGTGGTCAAGGTGATTTTGAACTCCATCCCCGCTCCTTTCCGGCCTTAGGGCCCTACCTTTGGCAGATTATAAGCCTCCTCACGGGGGGGTGAATATACTTGGGGAGATGGACGTTTTGGGGGACTATTGGCTGCGACGCATTCTCGCCCGCATTGGAACCCTTACCGCTTATGAGGGCCAGGACACCCGCACGGGCATGCCCGTGCTGATCCTAAAGGGGGCCGAGGGCAGGCCCCTGGAAGGGGAGGGGCTTTTGGCCCCCCTGGAGACCCTTCCCGAGGAAAGGGCCTGGGTTTTGGAGTGGCCCTTGGGAGCGGTGCCCATGGTCCAGTACCTGGGAGTGGCGGACCCGGAGCGCCTGGCCCACTGGGTGGAGGCCCTGGCCCGGGTCCTGGGGCACCTGAGGCGGGAAGGGGTGGAGGTGGCTCCCGTGCCGGAGCTTTGCCTGGTGAAGGGGAGGCGGGTCTGGCTGGGGGGGGCGGGCCTCGAGGCCCTTTCCGGTTCCCCCGAACGGGCCCTCGCCGCCCTGGCCCGGGCCCTGAGCGCCGACTGGGAGGCCTTCCCCCTCAAGGAGGCCCTCGAGGCCCTGGAGAAGGGGGAGCGGCGCCTGGAGGACCTCTTCCCCCAGGAGGCCCCGCCCCCGGAGCCTCTCCCCGAGGAGCCCCGCAAGCGCCTTCCCGTGGAGCCCGCCGAGGAACCCCCTCCACCCCCCCCTCCGGCCCCTGAGGAGGGAAAGGCCCCAAGCCGCCCCCGGGTCATCCGCATCCAGGAGCCGGAGGACCCCTCTTTCCCCGTGGTGGAGCCCAAAAGGCCCTCGAGGGGGCGGCGGGGGCTCCTTTGGGGGCTTCTGTTTCTTGCCCTGGGCTTGGGCTTCTTTCTCTCCTGGCCCCGGCCCTCTCCCTCCCAGGGGTACGTGATGGAGTTCCGGACCGACCCGCCCACGGAGAAGGCCGAGGTGGTGCTTTTGGAGGCGCCCGAGGGTTCTCGCCTGGTTCCCGGGCGGGTCCTCCTCACCGCCCCGGGCCGGGTGGAGTTTGACCAAAAGGGGATCTACCGCCTGAGGATTCGCGTGCCGGGGCGGGATCCCGTGGACTACCTCCTCGAGGTGCCGGGTCCCCCCCTCACCATCAAGGTACGCTAGGGGCATGACCGAGCGGCCCGCCACCTACCGCTACCGCTACTTCTTCGCCGGGGAGCCCGTAGGGGAGGGCAGGCTGGAGGTCCGCCCCCACGAGGGGGGGGCGAGGGGGGTGCTCCAGGCGGAGGTGAGCCTGCCCCTCAAGACCCGCCAGCGCTGGCAGACGGAGACGGACCGCCAGGGGTTTTCCCGCTACTTCGCCGAGCGGGTGGAGGCCCGGGAGACCCGGGTCTTCACCGTGGAGCGCCTCGAGGAGGAGGGCCTGGTCCTGGTCACCCAGGGGAAGGAGAGCCTGGCCCTGCCCTACCTGGTTCCCTACCACGACCCCCTCTCCCTCCTCCTCGCCCTGCCCCGGCTTTCCCTGGAGCCCGGGGAGGTGGCCCGCTTTCCCATGCCGGGGGGGAGGGCCTACGTGGAGCGGCTTTCCGACCTCGAGGTGGAAGGCCGCTTGCGCCAACACTTCCGCCTCCGCCCGGGCCTCACCCTGGTCCAGCTGGAAGAGGGCCTTCCCGTGCGCCTGGCCCAGCAGGTGGGCGACCACGTGTTTGAGGCGGTCCTGGAGGGCGTGGAGGAGCCCAAGAGGCGCCGCCGCTGGGTATAGTAA
>NZ_JBAMMI010000002.1:0-14424 GCF_039793865.1 Thermus sp. | reverse complement strand
TGGGCTTGGACCTCTATCAGCTCCCCCAGGGGCTTGCGGAAGCCCAGGGGGTGGGGCCGACCCAGAAAGCCCCCTTCCGGGGGGTCTTCGCCCACGCCAGTAGCTACGGGAGCCGGGTGGTGGTTGAGAGCCTCGAGGCCCCCTTCTACCGGAAGGTCTACCGGGGGGCGAGGCGGGTCATGGCCAGTCCGGCACCTCCCCCCGGGCCTTCCGCAGGGCGGTGAGGAGGGCCTCCCCCGGCCTCCCCTCGCCCCGGAAGGCCCGGCCCTCCTCCTCCAGCCAGGCCTCCCCCTTGCGGAAGAGCACTCCCCGGGCCTCCTCCAGGGCTTCGGCGATCAGGTCCCCCAGGGAGTAGAAAGCGGCCCCTTGGGGCAGGTCCGGGTCAAACCCCTGCCGGGAGAGGACCTTCCCGTAGGGCTTTTCCCTGGCCTCCATGGTGCCCCCCTCGGCGAAGTAGCGCCTCAGGACCCGGTTCCAGTCCCCCACCCGGCTGTAGGGGGCCATGGCCCGGTAGGCCTCCTCGAGGTCCTCCGGGGCGTAGGGGCGGTAGCGGTCCTCGTGGACCACGAGCCTCCGGGGAAGCCTGGGCCTAGGGGGGCCCTCCTCGTCGGGCACCCCCACGGCGAGCCCCACCACGGGGAAGACCCCCGGGGGAAGCCCGAGGAGGTCAGCAAGGGCCTCCACCCCGTTTAGCACCCCGCCGATGAAGCAGACCCCGTAGCCCATGGCCTCGGCGGTGAGGGCGAGGTAGGAGGCGGCGATCCCCGCGTCCAGGATGGCGAAGTGGAGAGCGGTCCGGGGCCAGAAGGCCATCCTCTGCCCCCGATGGGTGAGGAGGCGCTCCAGGCGGTGGACGTCCGCCAGGAAGACGAAGAACTCCGCGGCCTCTCGGATGTGGTCCTGGTCCCCGGAAAGCCTCGCCACCTCGTCCCGAAGCCTTGGGTCCCGAACCCGGATCGCCGAGTAGAGCTGGGCGCTGGCGTCGGTGGGGGCCCGCTGGAGGGCGAAGAGGAGCTTCTCCAGGTCCTCCTCGGGGATGGGCGCGGGCTTGAAGCGCCGGACGCTCCGCCTTCTCGCCAGGACGGGCGTGAGGTCCATGGGGGAAGGATACCCTTCCTACTCCAAGGGGAACTCCATCCGCACCACCTTCCACCCGAAAAGCCCCTGCCTCTCCAGGTAGAGGCGGCTTTGGGGATCCTTCGGGTGGTAGATGTAGGCCGTGCGGAAGTCAAGGTATCGGAGGCGCCAGCGCTTGGCCTCCTCCTTGGGGGCCTTCCCGGGCTCGGCCCCGGTGCCCAAGGAGGCCAGGCCCTCGGGGGAGACCAGGGCGTTCTACCATCCCGGCCACGAAGAGGTAGGCCAGCCCGGCGAAGGGGTTTTGCTCCCCCTTTACTAAAGGCCCAGGAGGCGCAGGTACGCCTCCCAGAGGGCCTCCCCGAAGAAGAGGGCCACCACCCCCCCGAGGGCCAGGTAGGGGCCGAAGGGGAGCTTCCTCTGGCGGAAGAGGAGGCCGAAAAGGGCCCCGGCGAAGACCCCGAGGAAGAGGGCGAGGAAGGCGTAGAGCCCAAGCCAGGCGCCAAGGGCCCCCAAGAGCTTCACGTCGCCGTAGCCCAGGGCCACGGGCTCCTCTTCCTCTTCGGGGTAGGGCCGGAAGGCCCAGTAGAGCCCCCCGGCGAGGGCCAGGCCCCCGGCGGCGAGGAGGCTTCCCCTTAGGGCCTCGAGGAAGGAAAGGCCCAAGGTGGGGGCGAGGAGGAGGGCGAGGGGGAGGAGGGGCAGGGTGAGCCGGTCGGGGAGGACCACGGGCCGCCCCGTGCGGGCGGAAAGGGCCCAGGCGAGGAAGGCCAGGGCCATCCCCACCCCCGGACCCAAAAGCGCCCCGAAGAGGGCCGCCATGTGCACCTGGTGGGGCCCCACGGGGACCTCGGCCCTGCCCTCCCTAAAGCGCCTAAGGAAGAGGTTCCCGTACCCCGCCACCAGGCCAAGCCCCCCGGCGGCCATGAGGCTTCCGTCCAGGCTCTCCCGGAAGGGGAGGGGGAAGCCCAGGGCCCAAGAGGCCAAGAGCCCCAGGAAGAGGAGGCCATAGGTTAGGGGGTCGGGAAGTTCAAAGGTGTCCAGGTCTATGAAGGCGAGGGCCACCAAAAAGGCCAGGAAGAGGAAGACGAGGAAAGCCTCCACCCCCGGGGGATAAAAGAGGCTCGCCAGGAGGAAAAGCCCCCCGGTGAGGGCCTCCACCACGGGATAGCGGGGGGAGATGGGATGGCCGCAGTAGCGGCACCGCCCCCTTAGGGCGAGGTAGGAGAGGACGGGGACGAGGTCCAAAGGCCCCAGGCGGTGGCCGCAGTGGGGGCAGCGGGAAGGGGGAAAGGCCAGGGACTCCCCCCGGGGGAGGCGGTGGACCACCACGTTGAGGAAGGAGCCCACCGCAAGGCCCAGGACCAGGGCGAAGAGAGGCCACATAGGGGCATTCTACGGGGTGGCCCGGCTTTCACAGGGCTTTGTAGGGTTTGGGTGTAGGATGGCCTCGTGACGCCGGAAACCGCCTACCAGAACCTCTTGGAGTTTCAGAGGGAGACCGCCTACCTGGCCTCTTTGGGCGCCCTCGCCGCCTGGGACCAGCGCACCATGATCCCGAGGAAGGGGCACGAGCACCGGGCGAGGCAGATGGCGGCCCTCGCTCGGCTCCTCCACCAGCGCATGACCGACCCCAGGATCGGGGAGTGGCTTGCGAAGGTGGAGGGAAGCCCCCTGGTCCAAGACCCCCTCTCCGACGCCGCGGTGAATGTGCGGGAGTGGCGCCAGGCCTACGAGAGGACCCGGGCCATCCCCGAGAGGCTCGCCGTGGAGCTCGCCCAGGCGGAGAGCGAGGCGGAGAGCTTCTGGGAGGAGGCGAGGCCCAGGAACGACTGGCAGGGCTTTCTGCCCTACCTTAGGCGGGTCTACGCCCTCACCAAGGAGAAGGCGGAGGTCCTCTTCGCCCTCCCCCCGGCCCCCGGGGACCCGCCCTACGGCGAGCTTTACGACGCCCTCCTGGACGGGTACGAGCCGGGGATGCGGGCCAGGGAGCTCCTTCCCCTCTTCTCCGAGCTCAAGGAGGGCCTGAAGGGGCTCCTTGACCGGATCCTGGGAAGCGGGAAACGGCCCGACACCGCCCTCCTCCGCCGCCCCTACCCCGCCGAGGCCCAGAGGCGCTTCGCC
This sequence comes from Thermus sp., assembly GCF_039793865.1. GTDB lineage: Bacteria > Deinococcota > Deinococci > Deinococcales > Thermaceae > Thermus. Next base: position 11,229 of record NZ_JBAMMI010000002.1, on the reverse strand, counting down.
CTGGAGCTCCTTGGGGCCTGCGGCTACGACCTCGAGGCCGGCCGCCTGGACCCCACCGCCCACCCCTTTGAGATCGCCATCGGCCCCGGGGACGTGCGCATCACCACCCGCTACTACGAGGACTTCTTCAACGCGGGCATCTTCGGCACCATCCACGAGATGGGCCACGCCCTCTACGAGCAGGGCCTGCCCAAGGAGCACTGGGGCACCCCGAGGGGGGAGGCGGTCTCCTTGGGGGTCCACGAGTCCCAAAGCCGCACCTGGGAGAACCTGGTGGGCCGCTCCTTGGGCTTTTGGGAGCGCTTCTTCCCCCGGGCCCAGGAGGTCTTCCCGAGCCTGAGGGACGTGCGCCTTCAGGACTTCCACTTCGCCGTCAACGCCGTGGAGCCCTCCCTCATCCGGGTGGAGGCGGACGAGGTCACCTACAACCTCCACATCCTGGTGCGCCTGGAGCTGGAGCTCGCCCTCTTTAGGGGGGAGGTTGCCCTCGAGGACTTCCCCGGGGCTTGGGAGGAGAAGTACCGGGCCTATTTGGGGGTGGCCCCCAGGGACTACAAGGACGGGGTCATGCAGGACGTGCACTGGTCCGGGGGGCTTTTCGGCTACTTCCCCACCTACACCCTGGGCAACCTCTACGCCGCCCAGTTCTTCCAAAAGGCCGAGGCCGAGCTCGGCCCCCTGGAGCCCCTCTTCGCCCGGGGCGGCTTCCAGACCTTCCTGGACTGGAGCCGAAAGCGCATCCACGCCGAGGGGAGCCGCTTCCGCCCCAAGGCCCTGGTGGAGCGGGTCACGGGAGAGGCCCCGAGCTCCAGGCCCTTCCTGGACTACCTGGAGCGGAAGTTCGGGGCGCTTTACGCCCTCTAGGCGCCCACGCTTTCAAAGAGGAAAAGCCCCAGCAGGAAGCCCAAGCCCCCCCATGGGCGGGGTCACCCCTTCTTGGTCCAGCGCCCGCTGTCCCGGGAGCGGTACTTCTCCATGGCCCTGAGGAAGGCCTCCTCGAGGTCAATCCCCTCCCGGTTGGCCAGGGAGATGAGGACGAAGAGGAGGTCGGCGAGCTCCTCGGCGAGGTCCCCTTCCTCCTCCCCCGGCTTCGGCCTCTTGCCGTGGCGGTGGGCCAGGACCCGGGCCACCTCCCCAAGCTCTTCCGTGAGGCGGGCCAGCATGAGGAGGGGAGGGAAGTAGCCCTCCTGGAAGGAGGAGATCCAGGCGTCCACCCTTTCTTGGGCCTCCTTGAAGGTGAGCACGGCTACACCCCCGCCACGAAGGCGGCGAGGAGGCGCACCGCCCGCTCCACGTCCTTGAGGTCCACCATCTCCACGGGGGAGTGCATGTAGCGCAAGGGGATGGAGACGATCCCCGTGGGGATTCCCTCCCGCACCTTGGCCACCTCGTCGGCGTCGGTGCCGGACCAGCGCCCGTGGGCGTGGAGGGTGTAGGGGAGGCCCTCCCGCTCCGCCGCCTGCCTCAGGCCCCGGAAGACCTCCTTGTCCACGAAGGGGCCGATGTCCAGGACCACCCCCCGGCCGAGCTCCGCCTCCCCCACCTGGGCCTTGTCCATGCCCGGGGTGGCGCTGTCGTGGTGCACGTCCACCACCAGGGCCAGGTCGGGGTTTTCCCGGAAGGCGGCGGTCCTCGCCCCGTAGGCCCCGATCTCCTCCTGCACCGAGCCCACGGCCACCACCTCGGCGGAGGTCCTGCCCTCGAGGAGCCTCAGGGCCTCCAGCACCACGAAGGCCCCAAGGCGGTTGTCCAGGGCCTTGGAGACGAGCCTCTCGCCCAAAAGCCGCCTTGGGGCCTGGTCCAAGACCCCTACCGCCCCCACCTCGAGGTGCTCCAGGGCCTCCTCCCGGCTCCCCGCCCCGATGTCGGCGAAGAGCTCGGAGAGCTCCACCGCCTTCTTGCGCTCCTCTTCCTTCAGCACGTGGATGGCCTTCCGCCCCACCACCCCGAGCACGTGCCCCCGCTTGCCCAAAAAGCGCAGGCGCTGGCCCACCAGGACCTGGGGGTCCCAGCCCCCAAGGGGCTTGAGGCGCAGGAAGCCCTTCTCCTCCACGTGGCTCACGATGACCCCGATCTCGTCCAGGTGCCCGAGGAGGAGGACCTTGGGCTTCCCCCCGGGGTGGATGCGGGCGTAGGCGTTGCCGTGGCGGTCCCGTTCGGCCTCGGCGAAGGCGCGGGCCCGTTCCAGGAAGACCTCGGCCGCCTCCTCCTCAAAGCCCGAGGGCCCCACGGCGAGGAGGAGCCTCTCCAGAAACTCTAGGTCGGGCGCGTAGTCCATGCCCCAAGCTTACAATGCCCCCATGAGGTCCTTAGCCCTCATCGCCCACGACGCCAAGAAGGAGGAGATGGTGGCCTTCTGCCAGCGGCACCGGGATCTCCTCTCCCGCTTTCCCCTCCTCGCCACCGGGACCACGGGGAAGCGCATCGCGGAGGCCACGGGGCTTTCCGTGGAGCGGGTCCTCTCGGGGCCCTTGGGGGGCGACCAGCAAATCGGGGCCCGGGTGGCGGAGGGCCGGGTCCTGGCGGTGAGCTTCCTGCAGGACCCCCTCACGGCCAAGCCCCACGAGCCCGACATCCAGGCCCTGATGCGGGTGTGCAACGTGCACGGGGTGCCCCTGGCCACCAACCTGGCCGCCGCCGAGGCCCTTTTGGCCTGGCTCGGCTCCTTGGCCTAGAGGGCCCTGCGGTAGGCCAGGGCCTCGGCCACGTGGGCCTCCTCCACCCTTTCCGCCCCCTGGAGGTCGGCCACGGTGCGGGCCACCCGGAGGAGGCGGTCGTAGCTTCGGGCGGAGAGGAGCATCCGCTTGGCCGCGGCTTGGAGGAGGGCCTCGGCCTCGGGGGTGAGGCGGGCGTGCTCCCTTAGGGCCCTTCCGGATAGCTCCCCGTTGGGGCGGCCCTGGCGGGCGAGCATCCGCTCCCGGGCCCTTAGGACCCGCTCCCGCACCGCCTCCGTGCCCTCCCCTTCCGGGGCGCGGGCGAGCTCCAGGGAGGTGAGGCGGGGCACCTCCACCACCAGGTCAAAGCGGTCCAGGAGGGGCCCCGAGATGCGGCCCGCGTAGCGCCGCACCGCCTGGGGGGTGCAGGTGCAGGCCCTTTCCGGGTCCCCGTGCCAGCCGCAGGGGCAGGGGTTCATGGCCGCCACCAGGAGGAAGCGGGCGGGGAAGGTGAGGCTCGCCCGGGCCCGGGCGATGGTCACCACCCCGTCCTCCAGGGGCTGGCGCAGGGCCTCGAGGGCCTCCCGGGAAAACTCCGGGAACTCGTCCAGGAAGAGGACCCCCCGGTGGGCCAGGGAGACCTCCCCCGGCTTGGGGATGGCCCCGCCTCCGATGAGCCCGGCGTAGCTCACCGTGTGGTGGGGGGCGCGGAAAGGGGGGGTCTTCAGGAGGCCCCGCACCCGGTGCCCCGCCGCCGAGTGGATGCGGGTCACCTCCAGGGCGGCCTCCCGGGAAAGGGGCGGGAGGAGGAACGGAAGGCGCCTCGCCAGCATGGTCTTCCCCGAGCCCGGGCTTCCCACCATGAGGAGGTGGTGGTACCCGGCGGCGGCGATCTCCAGGGCCCGCTTGGCCTTGGCCTGTCCTTTCACGTCCCTGAGGTCCAGGACCTCGAGGGCCTCCAAGGGGTCCTCGGGCTCGGCCCTGTCCAGGGCCTCCTCGCCCCTGAGAAAGGCCACGGCTTCCTGGAGGCTTTTCGCCCCAAAGACCTCCACCCCCTCCACCAGGGCCGCCTCCTTGGCGCTCTCCTCGGGAAGGAGGAGCTTCTTCCCCTCCGCCAACGCCCCCAGGGCCAGGTTCACCCCTCCCGGAATAGGCCTCAAGCTCCCGTCCAGGCCGAGTTCCCCCGCGAGGGCGAAAGGCGAGAGGGCCTCGAGGGGCACCACCCCTTGCGCGGCCAGGAGGCCCAGGGCGATGGGCAGGTCAAACTGGCTCCCCTCCTTCCGGAGCTCCGCCGGGGCCAGGTTCACCACCACCCGGGCCTGGGGGTAGGGGAAGCCCGCGTTCTTCAGGGCGGCCCGGACCCTCTCCCGGCTCTCCTCCACCGCCTTGTCGGGGAGGCCCACCAGGGCGTAGGTGGGAAGGCCGGGGCTTACGTCCACCTCCACGGTGACGGGAACCGCGTCCAGGCCGAAAAGGGCGTAGCTCCGCACCTGGGCCAGCATGGAGGGAGTTTACCACAAACTTGTTAGTTTTCGGGGATGAGGGGGCTAAGCTAACACGCCAGATGAAGGGTAACCTTTAGGCTTTGGATGGACCTATAATGGTCGGAGGTGAAGGGGAGCCACAAGAAGGCATATAACAAAATCCGCCGGGCCCTGGAGGAGCGGCGCGCCCTTTTGGACCGCTTTGGCGGAATGAAACTGGACCTTATCCAGGTGGCTAACGAAGAGTGGTTGTACATGCTCCAGGAGGACACCCGCCACTCCTTGGCCATAGAAGGGTATTTCGCCGATGAGCGGGAGTTGCGCCAGGTGCTTAGGGGCCGAAAAGGGTCCGCGGAGGTTTTTAACTACTTTCGCACCGCTCAGTTCGTGTACGAGCAGGCGCTCCAGGACGCTCAGGAGGGGGTTTGGCACCTGGATTTGGCTTTTATCAACAACATCCACGGCCAGCTCTTTAGGGAAACACACCTGGAGCGGGAGCGGGGTAGACCTGCGGACGGGTTAGAGCGCCGCATCCAAGGAGCCAAGGTCATCCCTCCCCTCGAGGCCACGGAGTACCTCAGGGCCTTTGTACGGGTGGCCCGGCTCCTTCTGGAAGAACGGGAGTTCCTGGAAGCCATAGCGAAAATCCACACCCTTTTTGAGGCTATTCACCCTTATCGGGATGGAAATGGGAGGGTAGGCCGCCTGCTCCTCAACTATTTGGTCATCCACCAGGGCTTTCCCCCTTTGGTAGTTAAGGGGTTGAACGAGGCGGACCGGAAGCGGTACTACCAGGCCCTGGAGGGGGCGGATCGGGGGTTGCAAGCTGGTTTTCCCCCTCCCGATCCCCAGGCCCTCATCCGGTCTTTGGACCAGGGGGATTGGGTTGCCCTGGCCTCGCTTTTAGGGGAGTCCCTCCTGGCCCGGCTGGAAAAGGCTGTTGCCTTAGCCCTGATGCAGTGGCAAGACTTGAAGCCCCTGGATGGGGTGGCGCAAGATCTGGGCGTGCCTCGGCCCCAGCTTTACGTGTGGGTCAACCGGGGTCGGCTTCTGGTGTACCGCTCTGGTCGGCAGAAGCGGCCTTTTTCCCACCCTTGGCTTTTCTTGGGCACAAGGGAGCGGCCAGCGGTTCTGCCTTCCCAGCTCCCCCCTCCCCGGCCTGACTGGCGGGAGCGGGTGGCTGAACTGCAGCGGCTTCTCTTTCACCCAGACCTTTGAAGGAGGGGCAGGTAGAGGATTAGGGCCAGGAGGAGGAGGGCGAGGAGCCCGCCGAAGGCCAGGGCGTACCCCAAGGCCCCCACCGCCACCCCGAGGCCCCACTGGAGGAGGAAGGTGCCCCCGATGCCGAAGAGGTTCACCAAGGTGGTGCCCCGGCCCACCAGGTGGACCGCCACCAGCTCCCGGGCCTGGGTGAGGGTGAGGATGTTGAAGGCCCCGAAGAAACCGAGGAGGGCGTAGGCCGGGGCGAGGAGCTTGAGGAGGAGGAGAAGAAGGCCCAGGGCGAAGAGGAGGGCCGAAGCGAGGAGGACCCGGGCCGTGCCCAAGCGGTCCGCCAGGTAGCCCGAGGCGAGAAACCCCAGGACCGCAAGCCCCGAGTAGAGGAAGAGGAGGTTCCCAACCTGGACGGCCTCGAGGCCCAGGTGGTAGGCGTAGGCCCCGGCCCAAAGCGTCTGCAGGGAGAGAAACCCTCCGGCGAAGGCGAAGGCCAAGAAGGCCACCCGGAGGAGCTTCCCGTTGCGGAGGACCTCCCGGAGGCCTCCCGGGCCCCCGTCCTTGGGCCAGGCCACCCCAGGCGGGGCGTTCCGCACCCCCAGGTAGAGGGCGAGGGCCACCAGGGCCACCACAAAGGCCCCCAGGAGGAACACCCCCCGCCAGCCCACCGCTTCCTTGAGGAGGGCGAGGGGGGTGGCGGCCAGGAGCCCCCCCGTGGCCCCGAGGCCCACGAGGAGGGTGGAGACCGTGGCGTAGTTCTTGGGAAACCACAGGCTGAAGGCCCTCATGGAGCCCATGAGGGCCGCGGCCATCCCCACCCCGATGAGGGCCCGCCCCAGGGCGAGGAGAGCGAAGCTTTGCGCCAGGCCGAAGACCAGGCTCCCCAAGGCGGCCACCAGGAGGAGGCTCGGCGTGACCAGGCGGGGCCCCAGGCGGTCCAAGAGACCTCCCAAGGGGAGTTGCACCGAGGCGAAGGCCAGGTAGAAGAGGCTCGTCATGAAACCCAGCTCCGCCGGCCCCAAACCCAGCTCCTGGGAGAGGTCCTTGGCGAGCACCGCGTTCGCCGAACGGTAGAAGTAGGAGAGGAAATACCCCAAGGTGAAGAGAAGGAAAACCCGGACCGCCATATCACCTCCGGTTCAGGGCCACGCCCAGGAGAATCATAAGCCCGCCTAGGAAGGCCTCGGGTCTCAGGGGCTCCCCCGCCAAGGGCCAGGCGAAGAGGGCCCCGCTTAAGGGCTCCAGCATGGCCACCAGGGTGGCGGTGCGGGCGGGGAGGGTCCGCACCCCCAAGAGGAAAAGGCCGAAGGGGACCACCGTGCCCAGGGTGACCAGGTAGGCCACCGCCCCCCACTGGGCGGGGGCCAGGGCCCGCACCTCCCCCAGGTGGAGGAGGAGGAAGGGGAGGGAGAGGAGGGCCCCCACCCCCGTGGCCACCCCCAGGGCCACGAGGGGCGGGGTCTTCAGACCGTGGGCGAAGGCGGCGTAGAGGGCGAAGGAGAGGGCGGAGAGGAGGCCGAAGGCGAGGCCCAAGGGCCCCCCTTGGAGACCCCCAGGCCCCACCACCAGGAGGTAGGCCCCAAGGAGGGCAAGCCCCACCCCCAAAAGGGCCCTCCCGGGAAGCTTCTCTCCCCTGAGGAGGGCGTGGAGGGCGTGGAGGGTGAGGAGGGCGGGGGCCAAGTACTGGAGGAAGATCCCCGTGGCCACCGTGGTGGCGTGGATGGCCAGGTAGTAAAAGGCCTGGGCCCCGGAAAGGGCGAGGCCCACCCCAAGAAGCCTCCTTCCTTCCGCGGGGTGGGGCGGGCGGGCGAGGACGAGGGGCAGGAGGAGGAGGAAGCCCAGTAGGAAACGGAGGGGAATGAGGACCTCCGGGGGGATCTCCCGCATGAACCGCCCCGCCAGGGCCCCTCCCAGGCCCCAAAGCAGGGCGGCGAGGGCCACGGGGATCACCGCCTACCCCCCACCACGGCCAGGGCCACCCCCAGGAGGAGGACCAAGGCCCCCAGGAGCACCTTCACCCCGGGAAGCTCTCCGAAGAGGAGGTAAGCGAGGAAGCTCGCCCCCACCGGCTCAAAGAGGATGGCCAGGGTCACCAGGACCGGGGGGATGTGCCGGGTGGCCCAGTTGAAGCTGGTGTGGCCCACGAGCTGGGGCAGGAGGGCCATGAGGAGGAGGTAGAGGTACACGGGCCAGGGATACCCCCCGTACCCCCCGCCGAAGAGGTAGGGCAGGGGAAGCAAGAGGAGGGCCGCCGCGGTGTAGGCCACCCGCACGTAGTCCAGAAGGGAAAGCCCCCGCCTCTGCGCCTCCCGCCCCAGAAGGAGGTAAAGGGAAGCAGCCCAGGCCCCAAGCACCGCCAAGGCGTCCCCCAGGAGGGGGTTGGCGCCCCCGCTTCCTTCCGCGTCCCCCAGGCCGATGAGAAGCCCCCCGAGGAGGGCCACCCCTACCCCGAGGAGGGTGAAGAAGGAGGGCTTTTCCCGGAAGAAGAGCCAGCCCAGGAGGGTGATCCAAATGGGGTTGGTGGTGACGAGGGCGGTGCTCGCCGCCACGGAGGTGTAGGAAAGGGAGGTGATCCAGAAGGCGAAGTGGAGGGCGAGGAAGACCCCGGCGCCCACGGCCCAGGGGAGCCCGGCCCGGTCTTCCAGGGGCCTGCCCCAGCCCGGGGCCAGGAGGAGGGCGGCCAGGGCCATCCTTCCTGCGCTCATCACCAGGCTGAACGCGAGGCTTCGGTCCCCCGAGGCGGCCAAGGCTAGGCGCACCAGGATGCTCCCGAAGCTGATGGCCAGGATCCCCAAGAGGAGCACGGCGGCGATCTTTAGGCCGGAAGGCCGCATGGCGGCATTCTGCCATAGGACCGGGGGGGTGACCAGGGGGTCAGGCCACCTCCAGGGGCAAATGCCCGGGGACTCGCTGGTATACTGGCGCGGAAGGAGGTTCTATGGCGACCATCGCCGTTCCTAAAGAAAGGGCACCGGGGGAGCGCAGGGTGGCCCTGGTGCCCGAGGTGGTGGCCCGCCTGGTCAAGCAGGGGGCCAGGGTGCGGGTGGAAAGAGGGGCAGGGGAGGGGGCCTACTACCCCGACGAGGCTTACCAGGAGGCCGGGGCCGAGCTTGCGGAGCGAGGAGATCTCCTAAAGGGCGCGAATCTCCTCTTTACTGTTCAGCCTCCTTCGGAGGACCTGATTCGGGCCTTGGAGCCTGGGGCCATCGTGGTGGGCTTTGTGCAGGCCCACAAGAACGTGGAGCTGGTGAGGGCTTTGGCCGCCCAAAAGGCCACGGTGATCGCCATGGAGCTCATCCCCCGCATCACCCGGGCCCAGAGCATGGACGCCCTCTCCAGCCAGGCCACGGTGGCGGGGTACCTGGCGGCGGTCCACGCGGCGAGGCTTTCCCCCCGGTTCTTCCCCATGCTCACCACGGCGGCGGGCACCATCCGCCCCGCCAAGGTGATGGTCATGGGGGTGGGGGTGGCGGGACTCATGGCCATCGCCACCGCCAAGCGGTTGGGGGCCCAGGTCTACGCCTACGACGTGCGCAAAGCCGCCCTGGAGCAGGCCCTCTCCCTGGGGGCCAAGCCTATTGAGCTCCCCATCAGCGCCGAGGGGGAGGGGGGCTACGCCCGCGAGCTCACCGAGGAGGAGAAGCGCATCCAGCACGAGGCCCTGCGCGACCACGTGGCGGGGATGGACGTCCTCATCACCACGGCCCAGGTGCCGGGCCGCCGCGCCCCCATCCTCCTCACCGAGGACATGGTGGAGCGCTTGAAGCCCGGGACGGTGGTGGTGGACCTGGCGGCGGAGTCTGGGGGTAACTGCGTCTTGACCCAGCCGGGCGAGGTGGTGGAGGTGCGGGGGGTACGGGTCTATGGACCTCTCAACCTCCCGAGCGAGCTTTCCGTGCACGCCTCGGAGATGTACGCCAAGAACCTTCTCAACCTTTCTAGCCTGCTTATGGAGAAGGGGGAGTTCGCCCCCAAGTGGGAGGACGAGATCGTCCAGGCCGCCCTCCTCATGAAGGAGGGCGAGGTCCTGCACGGGCCCACCAAGGCCCTGTTGGGAGGTGCGTGATGGAGTTTGGCTTCTGGTCGGCGCTTTACATCTTCGTGCTCACCGCCTTCTTGGGCTACGAGCTCATCACCCGGGTGCCCGTGATCCTCCACACCCCCTTGATGTCGGGCTCCAACTTCATCCACGGCGTGGTGGTGGTGGGAGCCATGGTGGTCCTGGGCCACGCGGAGACCGGCCTGGAGAAGCTCATCGGCTTCCTGGGGGTGGTCCTGGGGGCGGCCAACGCCGCCGGAGGTTACGCGGTCACGGTGCGCATGCTGGAGATGTTTGAAAAGAAGCCCGGCAAGGGGGGTGGTCAGTGATGGACCTCATCCAGGCGGCTTACTTCGTGGTGGCCATCCTCTTCATCGTGGGTCTGAAGCGCATGGCCCACCCTACCACCGCCAAAAGCGGCATCGTCTGGGCGGGCTGGGGCATGGTCCTGGCCGTGCTCGCCACCTTCTTCTGGCCGGGGATGGGGAACCTCGCCCTCATGCTCCTCGCCCTCCTCCTGGGCTCGGCGGTGGCCTGGTGGGCGGCGGTGCGGGTGGCCATGACGGACATGCCCCAGATGGTGGCCATCTACAACGGCATGGGTGGGGGCGCCGCCGCCACCATCGCCGCCGTGGAGCTTTTGAAGGGCGCCTTTGAGAACGCGGGGCTCATGGCCCTGGCCATCCTGGGCGGCCTCATCGGGAGCGTGGCCTTCACGGGAAGCCTCGTCGCCTTCGCCAAGCTCCAGGGGATCATGCGAAGCCGCCCCATCCTCTTCCCTGGGCAGAGGGTGCTGAACGCCCTGGTCCTGGCCCTCACCCTGGTGCTGGGGCTTTCTCTCCTCTGGAACGACGCCACGGCGAGCATCGTCCTCTTCTTCCTCCTGGCCCTCCTCTTCGGCGTTCTCATGACCCTCCCCATCGGCGGCGGCGACATGCCCGTGGCCATCTCCTTCTATAACGCCTTCACCGGGATGGCCGTGGGCTTTGAGGGCTTCGCCGTGGGGAACCCGGCCCTCATGGTGGCGGGCACCCTGGTGGGGGCCGCGGGCACCCTCCTCACGGTGCTCATGGCGAGGGCCATGAACCGCTCGGTCTGGAGCGTCCTGGTGGGGGGCTTCGGCGTGGAGCAGGAGGCGGGGGAGGTCAAGGGGAGCCTCAAGCCCATTGACGTGGAAGATGCCGCCGTAATGCTGGCCTACGCGAACAAGGTGGTCTTCGTTCCCGGCTACGGCATGGCCCTCTCCCAGGCGCAACACAAGCTGAAGGAGCTTGCGGACCTCCTCGAGGCCCGCGGCGTGGAGGTCAAGTTCGCCATCCACCCGGTGGCCGGGCGGATGCCGGGGCACATGAACGTCCTCCTGGCCGAGGCCGGGGTGGACTACGACAAGCTCAAGGACCTCGAGGAGATCAACCCCGAGTTCCCCACGGTGGACGTGGCCGTGGTCATCGGGGCGAACGACGTGGTGAACCCCGCCGCCCGCCGCCCGGGAAGCCCCCTCTACGGCATGCCCATCTTGGACGTGGACAAGGCCAAGAACGTCATCGTGGTCAAGCGGGGCCAGGGGAAGGGCTTCGCCGGGGTGGAGAACGAGCTCTTCTACGCCGACAACACGAGGATGCTCTACGGGGACGCGCAGAAGGTCCTCACCGAACTGGCCCAGACCCTGAAGAAGCTCTAAGTAATCTCGCCCTCTTGTCGGCCCCACCGCAAGCAGGCCTTGCGGTGGGGTTTTCCCCTGGGGTTTCTGGGCTTGTCTTGCAAAGATTGGGGCGACGGGTGTATATCCCACATTCCGCACCCCCCTCACTCCATCAGGTAATATCGCCCGGCCCCCAGG
>NZ_JBAMMI010000001.1:0-14460 GCF_039793865.1 Thermus sp. | reverse complement strand
GCCCGCACCGCCGCCAGGTCAAAGAGGGCGTGGCCCACGCTCTTGAAGAGGACGAACCGCCCCTCGCTCCTTTGGCCCAGGAGGGCCTCCCGTAGGGTCACCACGGGCCTTCCCACCCCCTGAAGCTCCCCAGCCTCGAGGAGGGCGTCCTCGGTGTCGCAGTAAAGCGCGGCCTCCCGCACCAGGGCCTCGGGCACCTCCCGCATCTCCGGGCGGAAGGAACCCACCGCCGCGAGGAACACCCCCTCGGGCACCCGCTCGGGGAGGACCGGGGTGGGGCTTGGGGTGGCGGTGACCACGAAGGCCACGTCCTCAGGGACCTCCTCCCCCCGCCATTCCTCGGCGGGAAGCCCTAGGGCCCGGGCCTTCGCCAAAAAGGCCTCCACCCGCTCCCTTCCCCTCCCCCGCACCAGGACCCGGGTGAGGGGAAAGGCCTCGCGGAAGGCCTCGAGGTGGGCCTCCCCCACCGCCCCGGGCCCCACCACCAAAAGGGCCCCCTCCCGCCTTAGGGCGAGGGTTTCCGCCGCCAGGAGGGAAAGGGCGGCGGTGCGCCTCCGGGTGAGCTCCTCCCCGGGGAGGTGGAAGACCTTCCCGTCGGAAAGCCGCTTGGCCCAGACCTCGGCCTGCACCGCCGGGCCCTTTTGGGGCTCCACCGTCACCAGCTTGCACAGGACCACCTCCTGGTCGGCGGCGGGCATCACCAAAAAGCTCCCCCCGGGGATGGGGAGGACCTGCCGCCTGGGGGCCACCGCTCCCCGGAGGAGGACCTCCCGGATGGCCCCCGCCAGTTCCCGATACGTGGGCATACCCCTAGAATGCCCCACATGGAGGCCCTCCTCAACACCGTGGTCCCCGTGGCCCTGGTGGTGGCCTCGGGCTACCTTCTGGGAAAACGCCTTCCCATGGACCTCACCACCCTAAGCCGCCTCACCCTCTACCTCCTGGTGCCCGCCCTCATCCTGGACAGCATGTACCGGGCGGAGTACACCCGGGAGGGGCTTTGGGGGCTCGTCCTGGGCTTCGCCCTCACCTACGGGGCCCTCTACCTCCTCATCGGGGCCACGGGCAGGCTCCTCGGCCTCTCCCGGGAAGCCGCCAAGGGGCTTCTCGTCTGCGGCCTCTTCCCCAACTCCGGAAACATGGGGCTCTCCCTCACCCTCTTCGCCCTGGGGGAGGAGGGCCTGCGGCGGGCCGTGGTCTACTTCGTCCTCTCCAGCGTGGTGATGTTCGGCCTGGGCCCGGCCTTCATCCGGGGAGGAGGCCTGAAGGAAGGCTTTCTCTTCACCCTGCGCCTCCCCCTCTTCTACCCCCTCTTCCTGGGCCTCCTCTTGAGGGCCCTGGACCTCACCCTCCCCTTCCGCCTGGACGAGGGGGTCAGGCTCATGGGCCAGGCGGCCATCCCCGTCCTCCTCCTCACCCTGGGGATGCAGATGGCCAAGACCCCTTTCCGGGTCGGGGCCTTTGAGGGCGTGGCCAGCGCCCTGAGACTCTTTTTCGCCCCCCTCGTGGCCTACGGGGTGGGGGCCCTCCTCGGCCTCCCCCGGCTTGAGCACCAGGTCCTGGTCCTCCAGTCCGCCACCCCCGTGGCGGTGAACGCCTTCCTCCTCACCAAGGAGTTCGGCGGGGACGCCCTTAGGGTCGCCCGGAGCGTGGTGGTCTCCACCTTCCTCGCCTTCCTAACGGTTCCCCTGGTCCTTTACCTCCTCGGGGTCCGGTAGCCTCGGGGTCCCCAGGTCCAGCTGGAAGAGGGGCTCTCCCTCCCAAAGCCCCACCAGGCGGTGGTACCCCTCCCCCAGGGGAAAGCGGGCCTCGTAGGTCCCAGGACCCTCCAGGAAGAGGGCCTTTTCCCCTAGAAGGGCCTCCTCGTGGAACCAGCGGAGGAGGAGGTAGCCGGGCCGGGGAAGCCTCTCCACCCGGAGGGCGAGCCTCGCCTCTCCCCCTTCCGGGAAGAGGCGGGCCACGGCGAAGGGCCTCTCCGAAAGGGGAGGCACCCCCGGGTCCAGGGGCAAGAAGGTGTAGCGGCAGGCGGCGAGGAGGGGAAGAAGCAGTAAAAGAATCCAAGCCGAGGCAAAAGGGCGCTCTAGGCGCGCTTTCCCGGGGCCAGCACGGGGCGGCCTCACCTTCCCTCCCCGGCGGTAGAGAGGGCGAGGAGGGCGATGGCGGCGGTCTCCGCCCGGAGGATGCGCCTTCCCAAGGTCACCGGGACGAAGCCCCGCTCCCCTAGGAGGGCCACCTCCTCCTCGGCGAACCCCCCCTCGGGGCCCACGGCGAGGGCGAGGGGCTTTTCTGGGTCCAGGACCTCCCGCACCCTCACCCTCGCCCCCACGTGGGCCAAGAGGCCCTGGTCCACCCGGGGCACCTCCCCAAGGGGGATGGGGGGGAGGACCTCGGGGACCCAAAGCCTCCCCGACTGCTTGGCCGCCTCCTTGGCGATGGCCCGAAGGCGGTGGAGCTTCCCCTCCCCCATCTCCTTGGGGACGGAGTGCCGGGTAATGAGGGGCTGGATGCGGGTAGCCCCGAGCTCCGTGGCGGCCCGCACCACCTCGGAAAGCTTGTCCCCCTTGAGGAGGGCCACGTAGAGGACCACCTCCACCCCCACCTCCCGCTCTGGCCTCCTCTCCTCCAGGAGGCGGTAGCGCACCGGGGGGCCGAGGTCCACCACCTCGGCCAAAGCCTCCCGCTCGGCGTCAAACACGGTGAAGCGGTCCCCCACCCGGGCCCTCAGGACCTCCACCAGGTGGCGGCCCTCCTCCGGGGGAAGGACCCCGGTGAGGCCGGGGCTGTAGGCGCGGTGGGGGCGCACGCTACCTCCGGTAGGCGAGGAGGACCCACTCCCCCTCTCCTTCCTCCTCCAGGGGCAGGAAGCCCGCCCCCTCCAGGGCCTCCCGCACCGAGGGGGCCTTCTCCCGGAGAATCCCGGTGAGGAGGAGCCTACCCCCTGGGACGAGGGCCTCCCGGTAGCGGGGGGCAAAGGCGGCGTGGAGCTCGGCGAAGAGGTTGGCCACCACCAGGGAGAAGGGCCCGTGGGGAAGGGCCTCTTCCAGGCTCCCGAGGAGGAAGCGGGGGGACACCCCGTTCCTCTTGGCGTTGGCCTCCGCCTGGGGAAGCACGGCGGGGTCTATGTCCGCGCCCAGGGCCTCTCCCCCAAGCTTCTCCGCGGCGATGGCCAGGATTCCGCTTCCCGTGCCCAGGTCCAAGACCTTTTCCCCGGGGCGGAGGTGGCGGGCGAGGGCCATGAGGGCGAGGCGGGTGGTCTCGTGGTGCCCGGTGCCGAAGGCCATGCCGGGCTCTATGACCAAGGGGACCTCCGGGCCCTCCCAGGCGTGCCAGGGGGCGAGGACCACAAAGGGCGGGGCCAGGGCGGGCTTTAGGTCCCGCCGCCAGGCCGAAAGCCAGTCCTCGTCGGGAAGCTCCTCCCACTCCCCCCCGAAGGGAAGCTCCAGGGGGGCTTGGAAGTAGGCCAGGACCTCCCCTTCCCGCTCCTCTAGCCCCCGCGCCCCGCGGTCAAAGAGCTCGGGGAGGATGGGGTCCAGCTCCCAAGGGGTGCCCTTCAGGCGGTAGACCCACACCCCGCTATTCTACCCGGTAGCGGCAGCAGCTTCCCCCGCTGGCGATGCGCTCCTCCCGCACCAAAGGCAGGCCCAGAAGCTCCTGGTAGGCGAGAAGCTCGCTTTCGCAGAGGGCCTCGTGGTCCCGGGAGAGGGCGAGCTTGGGGCAGCGCCTCTGGCAAAGGTAAAGGCGCCCTCCCTCCTCCACCACCTCCGCCTCGTAGCCCTGCTCCTTAAGGAAGGCCGCCAAGCGCGCAAGGCGCTCCCGCAAGGGAAGGCCCTCCCGGGCCAGGGGAGCGAGAAGGGCCCGGTGCCTTTGGAGGAGGAGCGCCACCACCCTCTCCTTCCCCAAGGCCTCCTCGAGGCCCCGGAGCACGTCCCCGCATAAGGCGGCGTAGGAGCTCTCCCCGTCCTGGGCCCGGTAAAGCCGGTAGGGCCTTCCCCGCCCCGGGCACTTCCGCACCTCCGAGCGCACCAGGCCGCGGGCCTCGAGGTCCTGGAGGTGCTTCTGGACCGCGGCCCGGCTCACCCCCAAGGCGGCGGCCACCTCCTTGGCGGTGAGGGGCTTGACCCGGAGGAGGTCCAGAACCTTTTCCTTGGTGCCTTCCAGAAGAAGGGCCATGCCTAGGCCATGGGCAAGGGCAAAAAGGCCTGCACGCTTAAGGCCGCGGCGAGCTCCCGGGCCGCCTTGAGGAAGGCCTGGGCCTCGAGGCCCTCGGGGTCGGCCACCAGGATGGGCACGCCCCGGTCGCCGCTTTCCCTGAGGGGAAGGGTGAGGGGAACTTCCCCGAGGAAGCGGGTCTTGAGCCTCTCCGCAAGCCGCCTGCCGCCCCCCTCCCCGAAGATGGGGGTGGGCCTGCCGCAGTGGGGGCAGAGGAAGGCGCTCATGTTCTCCAAAACGCCCAAGAGGGGCACCTGGACCTTCTTGAACATGTCCGCGGCCCGCTCGGCGTCAATAAGGGCCACCTCCTGGGGGGTGGTGACGATGACCCCGCCCGAGACCCGGGTGAGCTGGGCGAGGCTTAGCTGCACGTCCCCCGTGCCTGGGGGCAGGTCCACCACCAGGTAGTCCAGCTCCCCCCAGGCCACCTCCTCCAGAAACTGCCGGATGGTGCCGTGGAGGATGGGCCCCCGCCAGACCATGGCCTGCCCCGGGGGGACGATGTTGGCCAGGGAGAGGACCCGGATCCCGTGGCGCTCCAGGGGAAGGATCCTGCGGTTTCCGTCCACCTTGAGCTTTTCCCCCTCGAGGCCGAACATCTTCGCCTGGCTGGGCCCGTAGAGGTCGGCGTCCAGAAGCCCCACCTTGGCCCCCTCCCGGCTCAAGGCCAGGGCCAGGTTGGCGGCCACGGTGCTCTTCCCCACCCCGCCCTTGCCCGAGCCCACGGCCACCACGTGCTTGACCCCGGGGATGGGGTACTGCTCGGGAGGCCTCACGCCTCCCCCGAAGCGCACCCGCACCTCCTCCGCCCCCAAGGGGGCGAGGGCCCGCCTTATGTCCGCCTCTATCTGGCCCTTCAGGGGGCAGGCCGGGGTGGTGAGGTTCACCAGGAGGTCCACCCGGCCCCCCTCCACCCGGACCTCGCTCACCATGCCCAAGGAGACGAGGTCCTTGCCGAGCTCGGGGTCCATCACGGTGCGCAGGGCCTCGAGGACCCGCTCTTCGGATAGCGCCATACCGGGACTAGAGTATACCCGAGGATAGTTTTGGGCAAGGGGCAAAGGTACAGTATACTCGCCCGTGTACCCCGAGTGGCAGAAGAAGCGCTTTTACGAGCTCCACCTGGCCTGGCTGGTGCAGGGCCCCAGGGGCTACGAGCTCCTCTTCAAGGTGAACCCCTACAGCCTCTACGCCACCAGGGAAGAGGCCCTGGAGGCCGCCAAGGCCCTCCTTCAGGGCGACCTGGACCAAGACCCAAAGGTGGGCCCTCACAAGGCCCCCGTGCGCCTAAGCGGGGAGGACCGGACCCGCTTCCTGGTCCTCCTGGAAAGCGGCAGGGCCCTCCTCCCCCTGGACCGCTACGCCCTTTTGGGGGAGGTGGCGGAGGTGGAGGAGCGCCTCCTCCACCGGGCGCCCTTTGGCGACCAAAGGAACGTCCTAAATAGCCTCCGGGGCCTCCCGGTGCGCCTCCTCTACACCCCCTTGAACGACCCCGAGGGGGAAAGCCAAGAGGTGGCCCAGGGGGTCCTGGAGGTCCTGCCCGAGGGGGTCCGGGTGGGCGGGGTCCTCCTCCCCATTCCCCAGGGGACCCCCATAGAAGGCCTGGCCTACGAGGAGGCCTTCTTCCACCTGGGGGAGGGGCGGTACTACCTCTACGCCCTCTCCAGCTCTACCCCCTCGTAAAGGGCGGCCAGGTCCAAGGGAGCGTCCACGCAGTCGGCCCTCGGTGCGGACCTCCTGGACCACATCCTCCCCTACCTTGCGACCCGTAAGGCTTACGGGCAACGCCCGGGCCGCCTCGCCCATGGCTCCATCCTAGCGCCTACGGGTAAAGTAGAGGGTAGCATGGACCTACCCAAGGCCTACGACCCCAAGTCCGTGGAGCCCAAGTGGGCGGAGAAGTGGGCGAAGAACCCCTTCGTGGCGGACCCCAGAAGCGGCAAGCCCCCCTTCGTCATCTTCATGCCGCCCCCCAACGTCACCGGCTCCCTCCACATGGGCCACGCCCTGGACAACAGCCTCCAGGACGCCCTCATCCGCTACAAGCGCATGCGGGGGTTTGAGGCGGTCTGGATCCCCGGCACCGACCACGCCGGCATCGCCACCCAGGTGGTGGTGGAGCGCCTCCTCCTCAAGGAGGGGAAGACCCGGCACGACCTGGGGCGGGAGAAGTTCTTAGAGCGGGTCTGGCGGTGGAAGGAGGAGTCCGGGGGGACCATCCTCAAGCAGCTCAAGCGGCTAGGGGCCAGCGCCGACTGGAGCCGGGAGGCCTTCACCATGGACGAGAAGCGCTCCAAGGCGGTGCGCTACGCCTTCTGCCGCTACTACCACGAGGGCCTGGCCTACCGCGCCCCTAGGCTCGTGAACTGGTGCCCCCGGTGCGAGACCACCCTCTCGGACCTCGAGGTGGAGACCGAGCCCACCCCCGGCAAGCTCTACACCCTGCGCTACGAGGTGGAGGGGGGAGGGTTCATTGAAATCGCCACGGTGCGCCCCGAAACCGTCTTCGCCGACCAGGCCATCGCCGTCCACCCCGAGGACGAGCGCTACCGGCACTTGGTCGGCAAAAGGGCCCGGATCCCCCTCACTGAGGTCTGGATCCCCATCCTCGCCGACCCCGCCGTGGAGAAGGACTTCGGCACCGGGGCCCTAAAGGTCACCCCGGCCCACGACCCCCTGGACTACGAGATCGGGGAGCGCCACGGCCTAAAGCCCGTTTCCGTCATCAACCTCGAGGGGAAGATGGAAGGAGAGAGGGTCCCCGAGGCCCTAAGGGGCCTGGACCGCTTCGCCGCCCGGAGGAAGGCGGTGGAGCTTTTCCGGGAGGCGGGGCACCTGGTGAAGGAGGAGGACTACACCATCGCCCTCGCCACCTGCTCCCGCTGCGGCACCCCCCTGGAGTACGCCATCTTCCCCCAGTGGTGGCTCAGGATGAAGCCCTTGGCGGAAGAGGTCCTGGAGGGCCTCGGGCGGGGGGACATCGCCTTCGTCCCCGAGCGCTGGAAGAAGGTCAACATGGACTGGCTGGAGGGGGTCCGGGACTGGAACATCTCCCGGCAGCTCTGGTGGGGGCACCAGATCCCCGCCTGGTACTGCGAGGACTGCGGGGCGGTGAACGTGCCGAGGCCTGAGCGCTACCTGGAAGACCCCACCTCCTGCGAGGCCTGCGGAAGCCCACGCCTCAAGCGGGACGAGGACGTCTTTGACACCTGGTTCTCCTCGGCGCTTTGGCCCCTTTCCACCCTGGGCTGGCCCGAGAAGACGGAGGACCTGAAGGCCTTCTACCCCGGGGACGTCCTGGTCACGGGGTACGACATCCTCTTCCTCTGGGTCTCCCGCATGGAGGTCTCGGGCTACCACTTCATGGGGGAGAGGCCCTTTAAAACCGTCCTCCTCCACGGCCTCGTGCTGGACGAGAAGGGTCAGAAGATGTCCAAGTCCAAGGGGAACGTGATAGACCCCTTGGAGATGGTGGAGCGCTATGGGGCGGACGCCCTCCGCTTCGCCCTCACCTACCTCGCCACGGGGGGGCAGGACATAAGGCTTGACCTCCGCTGGCTGGAGATGGCCCGGAACTTCGCCAACAAGCTCTACAACGCCGCCCGCTTCGTTCTCCTCGCCCGGGAGGGCTTTTCGGCCAGGGAAGACCGGCCCACCCTGGCGGACCGCTTCATGCGAAGCCGCCTAAGCCGGGGCATCCGGGAGATCACCGCCCTCTACGAGGCCCTGGACCTGGCCCAGGCGGCCCGGGAGGTATATGAGCTCGTCTGGAGCGAGTTCTGCGACTGGTACCTCGAGGCCAGCAAGCCCGCCCTCAAGGCGGGGAACGCCCACACCCTAAGGACCCTGGAGGAGGTCCTCGCCGCCCTCCTCAAGCTCCTCCACCCCATGATGCCCTTCCTCACCAGCGAGCTCTACCAGGCCCTCACCGGGAAGGAGGAGCTCGCCCTGGAGGCCTGGCCCGAGCCCGGGGCGAGGGACGAGGAGGCCGAGGGAGCCTTTGAGGCCCTGAAGCAGGCGGTGACGGCGGTGCGGGCCCTGAAGGCCGAGGCCGGGCTTCCCCCGGCCCAGGAGGTGCGGGTGTACCTCGAGGGGGAGACCGCCCCCGTGCGGGAGAACCTCGAGGTCTTCCGCTTCTTGGGCCGGGCCGAGCTCCTTTCCGAGAGGCCGGAAAAGGCCCTGGTGAAGGCCATGCCCAAGGTGACGGCGCGCATGCCCTTGGAAGGGCTTCTGGACGTGAAGGAGTGGAAGCGCCGCCAGGAGAAGCGCCTGAAGGAGCTCTTAAGCCTGGCGGAGAAGAGCGAGCGTAAGCTCTCCGCCCCCGGCTTCCGGGAGAAAGCCCCCAAGGAGGTGGTGGAAGCGGAGGAGGCGAGGCTTAGGGAGAACCTGGAGCAGGCGGAGAGGATCCGGGAGGCCCTCAGCCAAATAGGGTGAGCCTGGGGGCCTCCACCACCCCTCGGGCGAGCCCCAGGTTCAGGGTGAGGAAGGGAAGCCCCCCTAAAGGCGGCATACGAGGGGCTCGTCCGGGGGGTCTTCCCCTGGCCGACCAAAGAACCCTCCTCCAAAGGGTCGGCGGTGCCCGACCCCGGCAAGGATTGCCCAACCCGCCAGGCCCCGGCGTAGGCCCGGGCCTCATGGGCTTCCCGCGGGCTCCTGTATGCGGTTCACCTCCCAGTAGGCGAGGAGGGCCTCGCTGAAAAGCCCCGGGTGGCGGCGCTCGTAGGCGAAGAGGAGGCGGCGGGCGATGGCCAGGCGGAGCCGCTCCTCGGGGGTAAAGAGGGCCGGGGGAGCGAGGAGGCGGGCGCGGCTTTCCCGGCCCAGGGCCACCTCCACCCGGACCCCCTTCACGGGGTGGGGAGGAAGGCCGAGCCAAAGGGAGGCCTCCTCGGGGGGCAGAAGGCGGAAGCCCTCCCTCCTGGCGTAGTCCAGGCCCTCGAGGTTGTCCTCGGGAACGTAGACCCCCTCCCCCATCCGGGCCCGGGCCAGGGCCTCGAGGAGGGGCAGGGGGTGGGCGAAGGGCGCCACCCCGCCCTCGAGGTCCCCGGGTTCCCTTAAGTCCAGGGCCTGGACCTCGTAGCTCAGGCTCCCGTTCCAGGCGTTCTCGCTGAGGAGGCCCGCCACCTCCACCTCCTGGGGCAAGGCCGCCTGGCCCATGCGCCAGGCCACCACCCGCACTCCCCCTAGGCGGAAGGCCAGGTGCCGCCCCTCCCCTAGGAGGCGCACGTCCTCGGGAACCCCCGCCATGAGGAAAAGGGGCTCGGGGTTGCCCGCCCCGTGGGGCTCAAGGAGCGCCAGCTCGTGGAAGACCTGGGGGAGGAGGGAGGGGGCGGGAAGGGGGGAAACGAGCTCCACCTCCCGCACCGGGTCGGGAAAGCCCCCGGCAAAGGCCAAAAGGCGCCTTTTCAGCTCGGGGAAGCGCCCCTCCTCCAGGGCGAAGCCCGCCGCCTCCCGGTGCCCCCCGTAGCGGAGAAGGAGGTCCTCCACGCTCTTCAGGGCCTCCACGGCGCTAATGGGGGGAAGGCTCCGCACCGTGCCCTTGCCCTGGGCCACCAGGAAGACGGGCCTAAGGGTGGCCTCCAGGATGCGGCTCGCCACGATGCCCATCACCCCGGGGTGGCCCTCCTCGTCCAGGAGGACGATGGCCTTCTCCCCCGGGTCGGCCTGGGGCAGAAGGCGCTTGAGCATCTCCTCCTCTATGGCCTGGCGGCGGGCGTTCAGGCGGGAAAGCTCCTCCACCAGCCCCCGCGCCTCGGCCTCGTCGTCGGTGAGGAGAAGCCTTAGGGCCTTTTCCGCCTCCCCCAGGCGGCTTGCGGCGTTCAGGCGGGGGGCGACGCGGAAGGCCACCTCCACCGCCTTCCCCGTGTACCCCACGGCCTCGGCGAGAAGCCTCAGGCCCACCCAGGAGGAGGAGGCGAGCCGGGCCAGGCCCTCCTTCACCAGGGCCCGGTTCCAGCCCCAAAGGGGGGCCACGTCGGCGATGGTGCCCACCGCGGCGAGGTCGGCGTACTCCAGGGGCGGGGGGAGGCCCAGGCGCTCGTGGAGGGCCCAGAGGAGGAGGAAGGCCACCCCCGCCCCCGTGGGCTTTTCCTCGAGACCCGGGCTGTAGGCGGGGTGGAGGACCACCCCGGGTGGCGGGGTGTCCCTCGGGGTGTGGTGGTCGGTGACCAGGACCTCCACCCCGTTCTCCACGAGCTCCCTGAGCTCGGCGTGGTTGGCGATGCCGCAGTCCACGGTGAGGAAGACCTCCGCGGCCTCCAGGTGCTCGGGAACCCGGTCCATGAGGACGCCGTAGCCCTCCTCGAGGCGGTGGGGGATGAAGGGGTGGACCCGGGCCCCCAAGGCGGAAAGCCCCCGCACCAGGAGGGCCGTGCCCGTGAGCCCGTCGGCGTCGTAGTCCCCGTGAACGCGGATGCGCTTTCCCTCCTTTAGAGCGGAAAGGAGGAGGTCCACCGCGGCCTCGAGGCCCACCAAGGGAAGGAGCCTAAGGGGCGGGTCCAGGTCCAAAGGCGCCCTCACCCCCCGGTGCCAGAGGGCCAAAGCCGCCTCGGGGCCCACCCCAAAGCGGGCCATCACCTCCCGCCACTCGGCGACGGGCGGCAGGGAGAGGAGCCTCCAGCGGACCCGGCTCATGCCTCGTCCCGGTCGGGGATGCGGGAGATCTCCTCGAGACGCTCCCGCTTGAGGGCCTCCACCTCCTCCTGAAGCCGCCGCACCGCCCTTAGGAGGGCACGCCTTTCCCCAAGCCCCCTAAGCCAAAGGGCCAGGGCGAAAAGCCCCCCCACCAGGAGGCCCAAGAGGTAGGCCCCGGGGAGCAGGTAGTAAAGGGGAAGGAGGCCCCAAGGAGAGGGCAGGGCCAAAAAGGGGTAGGCGTAGTAGAGGTAAACCCCCGCCGCTCCCGCTCCCAGGCTCACCAGGAGGAAGACCCATTGGACGAGCTTCATACCACCTCCAAAAGCTCTGGAAGCCTTACCCGCCCCTCGTAGAGGGCCTTGCCCAGGAGGGCCCCCTCCACCCCGAGGCGCTTCAGGGCGAGGACGTCCTCCAAGGAGGCGATGCCTCCCCCGGCGATGAGGGCGAAGGGCCAGGCCTCCCGCACCCGGGCCACCACCTCCAGGTCCAGGCCCTTCAGGGTCCCGTCCCGGCGCACGTCGGTGTAGATCACCGTGCGCACCCCCATCTCCGCCCAGGTCCTTAGGAGGTCCAAAGCGGAAAGGGCGGTCCTCTCCCGCCAGCCCGCGGCCACCACCTCCAGGCCCCGGGCGTCCAGGGCCACGGCCAGGCGCTCCGGGCCCGCCTCCTCCAGCATCCTGGCGAGAAGCCCCGGGTCCTTCACCGCCACCGTGCCCACCACCGCCCGGCCCGCCCCCAAGGCGAGGGCCTCCCTCAGGGCCTCGAGGCTCCGGATGCCCCCCGCGAGCTGGAAGGGGATGGAGAGGGCGTGGGCGATCCGCCGGATGGCCTCTCGGTTCTCCCCCGTGCCTAAGGCGCGGTCCAGGTCCACCAGGTGGAGGAGGCCCGCCCCCTCCTCCTGGAAGCGCAGGGCGGCCTCCACCGGGTCCCCGTAAATGGTCGCCCGGGCGGGGTCCCCCTCCAAGAGGCGCACCGCCTTGCCCGACTTCAGGTCCACCGCGGGGATGAGGCGCATGGCCCTATCCTACAAGCTGGCGGAGGGCTTCCTCCAGGTTTGGGCTCCGCATGAGGCTCGTCCCCACGAGGACGGCGTCAAAGAGCCCTTCCAGGGCCTTCAGCTCTTCCTTCCTGGAATACCCCGACTCCGCCACCAAGACCCCGCCGAAGCCCCGCTCCCGCGCCAGGCGGCCGAGGCGGGGGGCGGTCGCCAGGTCTATTTGCAGGGTGGCGAGGTCGCGGTTGTTGATGCCGATGACCTCGGCCCCGGCCTCGAGGGCGATCTCCAGCTCCCTTTCGGTGTGCACCTCCACCAGGGCCTCCAGGCCGAGCCTTCTCGCCTCCTCCAGGTAGGCTCCCGTGAGCTCCCCCAAAAGGGCCACGATGAGGAGCGCGGCGCTCGCCCCGAAGGCCCTCGCCTCCTCCAGCATGAAGGGGTCCACCACGAAGTCCTTGCGGAGGAGGGGAAGGCCCACCGCCTCGCGCACCCGCTTGAGGTCCAAAAGGCTTCCCCCGAAGCGGTGGGGCTCGGTGAGGACGCTCACCGCCCTCGCCCCGCCCCGCGCGTAGGCCAAGGCGGCCTCCGCCGGGTCCACCTGGCGGATGGCCCCCTCGGAGGGGCTCTGCTTCTTCACCTCGGCGATAACCGCCAGGCCCGGGCCTTTCAGGGCTTCCTTGAAGGAGGGCATCGGAGGAGGCTCGGGAAGGGGGTAGGGGGCCACCTCCAAGGCCCGCCTCCTCGCGATCTCGCCCAGGACCCCGGGCACTCGGGCAAGGTCCGGCCGCATGGGGCCATTCTACCTGGAATGGGGCATCGCCGATGCCGCCCTTTCGGCGTGGAACCCGACTCCCTTCCGCCTGAGGGTCAGGGCCGATTGCGTTTATTTCGTTTGTCGGGTAGGCTGGGGTCCGAGGTGGGTATGGAGGGCGTTCTCTTTGCCCCTACACCTTCGGCGGAAGCGCTCAAGGCCTTCAGGGAAAAGCTTTCCCCGGGCAAGGTCCTGCGCCTCGAGGAGGCCTCTTTGGTGCTCACCCCGGAGCTGGCCCGGCTTTTCCGGGAGCTTTTGGAGGCGCTTTTGCGGGGCGAGGCGGTGCGGGTTGTACCCCTGGAGGCCGAGCTCACCACGGGCCAGGCGGCCGAGCTCCTCGGGGTCTCCCGGCCTTACCTGGTCCGGCTTCTGGAGGAGGGCAAGATTCCCCACCACAAGGTGGGCACCCACCGCCGGGTGCGGGCCAAGGACCTCCTGGCCTACCTGGAAGCTTCAAGGAAGCGGGGAAGGGAGCTTCTGGACGAGCTCCTCGGCGAGGCCCAGGAGCTTGGCCTGGGGTACTAGGCCGTGCGCGGCGTGGCCTTGGCCCTGGGGGGAGGGGGCGTCCGGGGGTACGCCCACCTCGGGGTGCTCGCGGTTTTGGAGGAGGCGGGCGTCCCCATCCGGGGCCTTGCGGGAAGCTCCGCCGGGGCCTTGGCGGCCGCGGCCTGGGCCTTCGGGCACCGGAATCCCTGGAAGGTGCACGAAGCCATCTTTGACCGGGAGGTGGCGGAGCTTTCCCGGGCGGGGAGCCTACGGGCCTTGGCCCGGCTCTTCATCGCCTTCCGGCGCCCGGCCGTGGTGGCGGTGGACCGGCTGGAGGAGGGACTCAAGGCCCTTTTTGGCGAGGCGCGGCTGGAGGAAAGCCCCATCCCCCTGGCCCTCCAGGCGGCGGACCTCCTCACGGGGGAAGGGGTGGTCTTAAGGGAGGGGCCGGTGTGGAAGGCGGTCCTCGCCAGCATGGCCATCCCGGGCTTCTTCCCCCCGGTGGCCTTTGCGGGGCGGCTCCTCGTGGACGGGGACGTGGCGGAGAAGGTGCCGGTGCGGGCGGCCAAGGCCCTCTTCCCCAAGGTGGTGGCCGTGGACGTCTCCAACCCTCCGCCCAAGGACCCGCCCAAAACGGCCCTCGAGGCCGCCCTCCTGGCGGGCGAGGCGAGCCGCAGGAGGCTCAAGGCCCTGGCTCTGAAGGAGGCGGACCTGGTCATCGCCCTGGACCCCCCCTTCCCCATAGACACCTTTGACCACGAAAAACTCCCCCTGGTCTACGGGCTCGGCCAGAAGCGGGCCCAGGAAAAGCTCAAAGAGGTGCGGGCCCTGGCCCGGGTGCGCCTCAAGGACCTGCTCCCCTTCCGCCCATAGCCCTTTCCGC
This sequence comes from Thermus sp., assembly GCF_039793865.1. Classification (GTDB taxonomy): domain Bacteria; phylum Deinococcota; class Deinococci; order Deinococcales; family Thermaceae; genus Thermus. The sequence continues at coordinate 447 of NZ_JBAMMI010000001.1, read as the reverse complement.
CCGGCGCCCGAGGGCCAGGCCCCAACCCAGGCCCAGGAGGAGGAGGAAAAGTCCCTGGGGCCTCATGAGAAGACCCATCACCCCCAGGAAGAAGAAGAGGGCCGCCCCCAGCCCCACGGCCACTAAGGGCGCCAAGGGGCCCTCTTCCTTCAGGGCCTCCTCGCCCTGGCGGTAGAGCCAAAGCCCCCCAAGGAAGGCCAGGAGGTACAGGGCGGGGTGGAAGGCCCGCGGCAGGAGGAAGGAGAGGAGAAGGAGAACCCCTCCTTTCCCCAGGAAGAGGACAAGCCCATAAAACCGTAGCCCCCGGCGCCTCAAGGCCGGGTCCGCCCTGGGGTCCAGAAGAGCCTTTAGAGCCTCCACGCCTAGTGGTGGAGGACCCGCTCCAGGAAGGCCCGGGTCCTCTCCTCCCTAGGCCGGGCGAAGATCTCCTCGGGCTTCCCCTCCTCC